>NZ_JAAHBU010000370.1 GCF_010671725.1 Pseudomonas brassicae
AGGTGGCCCCGACCACGGCCAGCGCCAAGGCGCCGCTGCCGCTCGAAGAGCTGCGCACCTTTGCCGAGGTGATGGACCGCATCAAGGCGGCCTATGTGGAACCGGTCGACGACAAGACCCTGCTGGAAAACGCCATCAAGGGCATGCTCAGCAACCTCGACCCGCATTCGGCCTACCTGGGCCCGGAAGATTTCCAGGAGCTGCAGGAAAGCACCAGCGGCGAGTTCGGCGGGCTGGGCATCGAAGTGGGCATGGAGGACGGTTTCGTCAAGGTGGTGTCACCGATCGACGACACCCCGGCCTCGCGTGCCGGCATCGAGGCCGGTGACCTGATCGTGAAGATCGACGGCCAGCCGACCCGCGGCCAGACCATGACCGAGGCGGTCGACAAGATGCGCGGCAAGATCGGCCAGAAGATCACCCTGACCCTGGTACGCGATGGCGGCACGCCCTTCGACGTGACCCTGGCGCGG
This sequence comes from Pseudomonas brassicae, assembly GCF_010671725.1. Taxonomy (GTDB): domain Bacteria; phylum Pseudomonadota; class Gammaproteobacteria; order Pseudomonadales; family Pseudomonadaceae; genus Aquipseudomonas; species Aquipseudomonas brassicae. Next base: position 474 of record NZ_JAAHBU010000370.1, read on the forward strand.
GCGGTGATCCAGGTCAAGAGCGTCAAGGCGCAGTTGCTCGAAGACGGCTACGGCTATATCCGCATCACCCAGTTCCAGGTCAAGACCGGCGAAGAAGTCGGCAAGGCCCTGGCCAAGCTGCGCAAGGACAACGGCAAGAAGCTGCGCGGGCTGGTGCTGGACCTGCGCAACAACCCTGGCGGCGTGCTGCAGTCGGCGGTCGAAGTGGCCGACCACTTCCTGACCAAGGGCCTGATCGTGTACACCAAGGGCCGCATCGCCAATTCCGAGCTGCGCTTCTCGGCCGACCCGGCCGACGCCAGCGAAGGCGTGCCGCTGGTGGTGCTGATCAACGGCGGCAGTGCCTCGGCTTCGGAGATCGTCGCCGGCGCCCTGCAAGACCAGAAGCGCGGCGTGCTGATGGGCACCGACAGCTTCGGCAAGGGCTCGGTGCAGACCGTGCTACCGCTGAACAACGACCGCGCATTGAAGATCACCACCGCGCTGTACTTCACCCCCAATGGCCGCTCGATCCAGGCCCAGGGCATCGTGCCGGACATCGAGGTGCGCCGCGCCAAGATCACCAGCGAGCAGGACAACGACAACTTCAAGGAAGCCGACCTGCAAGGTCACCTGGGCAATGGCAACGGCGGTGCCGACCGGCCGTCGGGCAAGGCGGCGAGCAAGAAGGAGCGCCCGCAGGACGACGACTTCCAGCTCAGCCAGGCCCTGAGCCTGCTCAAGGGCCTGAGCATCACCAGCGGCAAGTGATGCGCCCGCTGCTGCTGGCCCTGCTCTGCCTGTTGGCCGGTGCCGCCCATGCGACGCCGGCCAAGGCCTACCTCACGCTGATCATCGATGACCTGGGCCAGAGCCCGGCGCGGGATGCGCGCACCCTGGCGCTGCCCGGCCCGGTCACCCTGGCGGTGATGCCCGATACCCCGCACGCCAGCGAATTCGCCCGCCAGGCGCACCAGGCCGGCAAAACGGTGATCCTGCATATGCCCATGGACCCGGCCACCGGCCCCTACGCCTGGCACCCGGGCACCCCGCTACCCGAGCTGGAACAACGCCTGCACGCCGCGCTGCGCAAGGTGCCGTACGCCAGCGGCATCAACAACCACATGGGCAGCCGCATGACCGCAGAGCCGCAGGCCATGGGCTGGCTGATGGCTGAGCTGCAGCACCGGCACCTGTTCTTCCTCGACAGCCGCACCAGCGCGGCCACGGTGGCCGCCGCCAAGGCGCAGGCACAAGGGCTGGCGAGCCTGTCGCGGGATGTGTTCCTGGACGATGTACGCACCCCCGAGGCGATTGCCGGGCAATTGCGCCTGGCCATAGCGCTGGCGCGCAAGCAGGGCTCGGTGGTGATCATCGGCCACCCCTACCCGCAGACCCTGGAGGTGCTGGAGCGCGAGTTGCCGCGGCTGAAGGCCCAGGGTGTGGACTGGATCGAAATTCAGCAGATGATCGCCGAACGCGCCAACCTGGCGATGCCGGCCCATGGCCCGGCTGGCCGCTACCGGGGCAACGGCAGCAGCCAGTGAGGGTCAGGCCAGGCCGGCGCGATCAGGCCCTGAGCGGGAACCAGCCCTTGATGAACATCGGCGTCAGGTCGGCACGCCAGATTTCCGGGAGTGCGCCACGCGAGTTGGCGTTCTTGAGCAGGTCGGCATAACCCAGCAGGCGTTGCGCCGCGAGCTTGATGTGGCCTTTGCTGAACGCCTGCACCGGCGTCTGCAGCGCAGGATAGTGCAAGTGCACGTACCACGTGCCGCCACCGCGAATCGACACCTCGTATTCATCGATCAGGTCACCGGCCTTGAGCGGCTTGCGGGCGCCCAGCGCGACAATCTTCACCTGCTTCTGCTCCCACAGGTACAACAGGTTTCGCGCGGTGGGCTTTTGCGCCTTGCACATGCGCACGCGAATGTCGCGGGCTGCCGTACGCAGGGCTTGCGCTGCCGTGGCCAGCTCCTCGACAAAGGCCTGCTCCGCCGCCAGCAAGCCTTCGTGACGCTGGAACTGCGCCGCCACGTCGCCAAGGTTGTGCGCCAGGGCCTCCAGCGGGTAAGCAATATCGGCCGGCGCGTGCTCGGAATCGATAAAGCCCTGCTGCTTGAGTGTGAGTGCCGCCATGCGGTCCAGGTACTGACGCCCCACGCGGCGCAATGCCTTGCGCGACTTCAACCCGGTGCTCGGCGCGGGCAGCACGCTCTTCACTTCGTTCCAGTCATCGCTGGCATGCTCGCGGAACGTGGCCACCACACGCTCACCGCTGGCACTGTCGATGTCTACCACCTCGCCCGGCTCACCGGCCACGGGCTCGCGTCGACGCCCCACCAGCACACGGCGCGAGCGGGTATGGATGACCTTGTACTTGCGCGCAGGCACGGGCCTGGCAGGCACGGCGGGAGGTGCCACCAGCAGGGCGCCCAGCTCCTGCTCGGCACTCAGGCGCAGGCGCTCCACCACCTCAAGGTAGATCGCCAGGTAGTCCTTGCCCGCCACCGGCGGGTACAGCTCGGCCACATACAGTGCGCTGGCCCGAGCACGGGAATAACAGCTGAGCGCTTCTTCCAGCACGGCTGCACGCTCTTGCGCGGTGAAGGCTGCAGGATCGACGCTCATCTGTTCACGCGACAACACGCCCGCGAAGACTTCAGGGTCGGTGAGGCGCTGCTTGAACTGCTGGCGCTGCTCCAGATCGGCAATGCGCGTGTCCAGGCACATGTAGGCAAGCATTTCCATGTAGCCGGTACGCAGCTGTACCGTGCTCACGGTCTTGAGCTGCACGCGCCGGGAGGCGATGTCGGCCTCTACTTCGCCAGCCTGCTCGCGCAGCGCCGGGTCTGCCTTGAGCTCCACGAGCATCTGGTCGACCGCCTCGGACATCGCCAGCGCCAATTGATGGTAGTGCTCCAGCGCAGCATAGGCCTCGGCCAGCGCCGAGCCCGGCAAAGGTGTTTCGCCCAGGGTGACGGCAAAGGCATTTTCGAACCAGGCATCGTTCAGGGCAATCTTGAAGCTCTTGCTGTGGTACTGGCTTTGCAACTGCAGGCGTGCCTGCGCCTGCGCCTTGTACAGCACGACTCGCCGCGCACGGTAGTCGGCACTCTTGATCAGCCCGAAGCGATCGGCGGCCTTGTAGGTGTCCTCCGCTTCCAGGCACAGCGCCAGTAAGCCCTCGACCTGCTTGATGTACGCGTCCTGGTCGGCCACATAGGCCTGCTCGGCATTTTTTGCCAGTTCACGCGCCAGCTTAAGCTCGACCAGCCGCGAGGCGCTGCGGTCCACCTGATAGGCACGCTGCTGCTTGAACAGCACTGCCAGCCGGCTGTCCAGTACATTGAGCCTGGGCAGGTTGGCCAGGCCGGCGCTGGCACAGGTGTGCTGCGCCACCGCCATGCGTGCCGGCACTTCCTGCATTTTTTGCGCAGCCTCAAGCTTGCGCTGCGCGAGGCTCAAGCGTCACTTCGGCCCGCCGCCACGCAGGCGCAGGCGCAGGTCCAGCTGCCATTGATCGTTCTCGTCCAGGCGCAGCCAGGGCCCGCGGCGTGCCCCGTGCGGCGCCTGCGGGTCGGCGATGTAGAACCCATCGCCCTGCTGCACCACGCGAAACACCTGCCGCTCGATCTGTACGTAAAGCTCGCTGCCGACGCGCAGCAGCCCCTTGCCGGCACCGCTGTCGACACGTACCGACGCCCGCTCGCCGATCTGCACCTGCAGCGCATCCAGCAGGCGCTGCAGGTGCACACTGGGGGACGGGTGGCGCGCGCGCCAGGAAAACTCCAGTGCCGTGTTCAGCTGTTCAGCCTGGCCGACCTTCAGCACCTGTGGCAGCAACACCGGCAACACCATGCCCGTGGTGGGCGCGCTGCCCGCCACGCGCGCAGGCGGCCCCTGGGTCAACATGTCGGCTGGCACCGGCTTGAGCGCAGGCCCGGGCTGGCGCACGCTGTCAATACCGCCCACACCGTGCATGAACAGGGTGGCGAGGTTGAACAACAGGTCGACCAGCGCCTGGGCACGCTCTTCATCGTTGCCATGGCTGAGCTGCGAAAGGTCGTTCTCCAGGCTCGACACCAGTTGCAGCAGCCAGCCGGCCACCGCCGCCGGCCCGCGCACCAGCGGCAACACGATGTTGAACAGCAGCCAGCCACCCTCCTTGACCATCGCCCAGCGGCTCTCGGCATTGGAGGTCGACTGCCGGTCGGCCAGGCGCTTCAACGCGTCCAGGTTGGCCTGGTACAGGTGCAGCAGTAGGTCCCCGGCCAGCGGCGTACCGCCAAGGCGTGGCGTGTTGCCCGGCAGGACGATGAAGTCGTCGTCGACCGCGACCCCCAGGTGCGGGTGCGCGAAGCCGTCATGGTCATACACCGGCCTGGCACTGTCGCTCATCCAGTTGAGCACGCTGTCGGCCAGCGTCTTGTGCTTGAGCGCCTTGAACAGCGCCGCCTCGTCGGCAAACTGCTGCAACACCGGCTCGAACAGCGGGCGATACAGCACCAGCACGGCGCTGTCGGGCCGCTTCAACACGAACATGTTGCTGACCACGTCGGCAGCCGCGTCCGCGCCTGCCAGAAACGTCAGCGGCCGCACGCTGACCGCCGCTGCCCGGGTGGTGCTCATGGCATAGCTGACGCAGCGATAGCCTTCACGGGTGAAGCCATGCTCGCGCTTTATCTTGTGTTCCAGCGCCAGCAGTGGCAGTTGCGCCCGCAACTGTTCGCTGAACAGGCGCTGGCGGACTGCACGCTGTGCGCTGTCGGCGTGCAGTTGCTGCTCCAGCAGCTGTAGATAACCGGCCCCCACATCGACGCGCTGGATCAGCGCCTTGACGTACGCCGGCGTCAGCCAGTCAGGGGGCGCCTGTTCGCTGTCCAACGACAGCACCAGCGTACCCTTGGGCAGGCCGGCGAGGTTTTCCAGCGCGGCATCGACGAACAGCAGCGGCACTTTCTCGACAAAGCCGAACCCCCCCTGGCCATAGGGCACGTGAAAGGTCAGTACCAGATGGTAGGGATCCACACGGCTGTCCGGGTGGTCGCTGAGCATGGCCTCGCGCAGACGCTGGGCGGCATAGTCGCGCAGCGAGGGAATGTCATGGTCGAAGCTCTTGCCGGCACTGCTCAGTTGCGCCTGAACCAGGCTCATCCAGTACGCCTGGTACGCGAAGTAGTCGAGTGCCGAAGCCTGCTGCAACCACTGCGGCACATGCGCTGACAGGCTGTGGTCACGCAGCGCCAGCGCGCGGTTGCCGGACAGGCGCAGCGACAGGTCGGTGACCCTGGCGAACGCCTGCTCCAGCGCCGACACCGTGCTGCCCTGCACACGCAGTGCCGCGATGTCCTGCAACTGCTGGTTGAGCAGCGCCTCGGCCTGCACGACAAACACGTTCTGCTCGATTTCGACCCGTTGCCAGCTCAACCCGGCGACCGGGTAGGTGGCCTCCAGTTCGGCAGCCAGCGCCTTGGCGAAATCCGCCTGCGCGGTGAAGCCTCGGGCCTGGCCATCGGGCTTGCACCACAGCACGTCGTCGCCACGCACCAGCAGCAGGTCGGCCAGCAGCAAGGTATCGCTGCGCGATTGCGTGGTGACCTGCACATTGACCAGGCAGGCCTCGACCGCCGCTGCACCATACTGTTCACGGCGGGCCTGCTGGTGGGCGCACAGCAGTACCTGCGACACCATCGGTGCCCAGCGCTGGTGACTGCGCGCTTGCGGCGCCAGTGCCTGCGCCAGCGTCAGGCTCAACCCGCTGAGGCGCGACACACCCTGGCTGCCGGTGGCCTGCCAGTAGTCGATCAAGGCCTGCTGGCAGGCCGCGAGCAGCTCTTCAGCGAACACTTTCAGCACCGTACGCACCTCGCCAGCCGGCAGCCAGGCGCCCTGGTACTTGAGCACCGTGTGGCCACCGTCGCCCAGGTAGCCGACCAGCCCCGACGCGGCGTCGAACTCCAGCGGCTCCCAGTGGCACAGGTTGTCCAGCGCCGCGTCCAGCAGCGGGCGCTTGGCGAAATGCTCCCCTTCGGGCACATACAGGTACAGCGCAGAAACATCGCAGAGCAGGCCGGGGAAGGCCTCTTCAAGCAGACGTGCGAGCAGTTGCCGGCCGACCGCGCGCAAGCTCGGGCGCGCGTCGAAGGCTGCGGCCAACGTGGTCGAAAGCACGTTGCGCGGGTCAGGTTCAGGGGTGGTTTGCAGGGTGTGCAATGGCATGGGAGCACCTTCGGTGAGGTTGAGTGCTGCCAGGCCTGGCAGCGCTCAACGATCAGAACCGCAGGGGCCACCCGCCGGGTGGTAACTATCTAGACGCTACAGGTAGCGCGCGAACACCTGGTCGACGACGCCTTCTTCGCGCATCTGCTCAAGTGCCAACTGCAGTTTTGCCACCACCGCATCCGGCACCTTGGCGTTCAGGGCCAGGTACAGTTGCGCGCCATTGAAGCGCAACACGGTCTTGAGCTGGGTGATATTGACCTGGCGCGCCAGGTAGCGCCCGGCCGGGTCGCCGGTGGCCCACAGGTCGATTTCACCCTTGAGCAACTTGCCGGCGTTGTCCTGGTCACGCAGCACGGTGATCGGCTTGAGGCCTTGCTTGCTCAGGTGCTGGGCGATGGCGTCGCCCCGGTAGGCGCCGATCCGCAGGCCGCGAGCATCGTCGAGGCGTTCCAGGGTAAGGGTGCTGTCGGGGCGGGCCAGCAGGATCCAGTCATCCGGCCCGATCGGGCGACCCATTTGAACAGCTTGTCGCGCTCGGGCAGGCGCGCCATCACGAACACACCGTGGTTGGGCGTGGTCAGTGCCTGCTGGTAGATACGCTCCCAGGGAAAGCGCAGGGTCATGCTGTAGGCGATGTCGGCACGCTTGAACATCTCGCGCACAAGGTCGGCGGCGATGCCCTGGATCTTGTCTTCGCGGGCGAAGTTCTTGCCATCGCTGGCCATGTTGTAGGGCGGGAAGTTCTCGGTGAGCAGCACCAGGGTTCGTCGGCGCGGGCGAGGGCGGCAAGGGAGAAGAGGCTGACGAGCACGACGAGCAAGCGAGTGAACATAGGATGGACCCATTCCCTGGCGATGTGCCTGCATCACCTTAACAGCAAATGCTTATGCAGTGGCCCGTCGGGCCCCTTCGCTGGCAAGCCAGCTCCCACAGGGTTCCAGGGTGCCTGC
>NZ_JAAHBU010000371.1 GCF_010671725.1 Pseudomonas brassicae
AGCCAGCTCCCACAGGTTTGGCGCAAACCCCAGGATCGGCACGGTACCTGTGGCAGCTGGCTTGCCCGCGAAGCGGCCCTAAAGGTTGGCAACCTCGCCCCGGCAACGGATAATGCCCAGTTTTTCCACCTGCGCATCCAAGCGCCGCCGCGCTTGCGGTCGAAAGAGAAGCCCATGAAAGACACCATTCGCCAGCTGATCCAGCAAGCCCTCACCCAACTCGTCGCCGACGGTGTGCTGCCTGAAGGGCTGACGCCGGCGATCCAGGTGGAAAACGCCCGGGACAAGACCCACGGCGACTTCGCCAGCAACATCGCCATGATGCTGGCCAAGCCCGCGGGGCTCAAACCCCGCGACCTGGCCGAAAAGCTGATCAACGCCCTGCCCGCCGACCCACAGGTCAGCAAGGTCGAGATCGCCGGCCCCGGCTTCCTGAACTTCTTCCAGAACACCCAGGCCCTGGCCTCGCGCCTGGACGCCGCACTGGCCGACGCCAGGCTGGGCGTGCACAAGGCCGGCCCAGCACAAAAGGTGGTGGTCGACCTGTCGGCGCCCAACCTGGCCAAGGAAATGCACGTCGGCCACCTGCGCTCGACCATCATTGGCGACGCCGTGGCCCGCGTGCTGGAGTTCCTCGGCGACGACGTGGTACGCCAGAACCACGTGGGCGACTGGGGCACCCAGTTCGGCATGCTGATGGCCTACCTGGAAGAAAACCCGATCACCAGCGACGAGCTGTCGGACCTGGAGAACTTCTACCGCGCCGCCAAGAAGCGCTTCGACGAGTCGAGCGAGTTTGCCGACCGCGCCCGCGGCCTGGTGGTCAAGCTGCAAGCCGGCGACGCGCAATGCCTGACGCTGTGGACGCGCTTCAAGGACATCTCGCTGTCGCACTGCCAGAAGACCTACGAGCTGCTCAACGTCAAGCTGAGCATGGCCGACGTGATGGGCGAAAGCGCCTACAACGATGACCTGGCCAACGTGGTCGACGACCTCCGGACCAAGGGCATGCTGGTCGAGAGCAACGGCGCCCAGTGCGTGTTCCTCGACGAGTTCAAGAACGCCGAAGGCGAGCCGCTGCCGGTGATCATCGTCAAGGCCGACGGTGGCTACCTGTACGCCACCACCGACCTCGCCGCCGTGCGCTATCGCAGCGGCGTGCTCAAGGCCGACCGTGCCCTGTACTTCGTCGACCAGCGCCAGGCCCTGCACTTCCAGCAGGTGTTCGCAGTGGCCCGCAAGGCCGGCTTCGTGACCCACCCGATGGACATGGAGCACATGGGCTTCGGCACCATGAACGGCGCCGACGGCCGCCCGTTCAAGACCCGTGACGGCGGCACCGTGAAGCTGATCGACCTGCTCAACGAAGCCAAGGAACGCGCCTACACCCTGGTCAAGGAGAAGAACCCGCAACTGGCCGAAGACGAGCTGCGCGCCATCGCCAAGGTGGTGGGCATCGGCGCGGTCAAGTACGCCGACCTGTCCAAGCACCGCACCAGCGACTACAGCTTCAACTTCGAACTGATGCTCAACTTCGAAGGCAACACCGCGCCCTACCTGCTGTACGCCTACACCCGTGTGGCCGGGGTGTTCCGCAAGCTGGGCAAGGGCTTCGACCAGGTCGAAGGCGAAATCCTGCTCGACGCGGCGCAGGAACAGGAGCTGGCGGCACGCCTGGCGCAGTTCGGCGAAATCCTGAACAACGTCGCCGAAAAAGGCACCCCGCACGTGCTGTGCAGCTACCTGTACGACGTCGCCGGCCTGTTCTCCAGCTTCTACGAGAACTGCCCGATCCTCGGCGCCGACACCCCCGAGGTACAGCACAGCCGCCTGCGCCTCGCCGCGCTGACCGGTCGTACCCTCAAGCAGGGCCTGGAACTGCTCGGCCTGGAAACCCTGGAGCGCATGTAAGTTGGCTGCCAAGAAAAAACCTGCACCCAAGCGCGGCGCCAGCCGCTACCAGGCCCCGGCCAAGCAGCCGATTCCGGGCTGGATGTGGCTGGCGATCGGCCTTACGGTCGGGGCGTTCATCGTGTTCCTGATGAAGCTCGAGCCCAGCCGTGACGAGGTCAAGCGCACCAAGCCCGAGCAACAGCAGAAGGCCGAGAAGATCGCCGAGGCAAACAAGACCGCGCCGAGCCCGCAGCAGCCGGTCAAGCCCAAGTACGACTTCTACACCCTGCTGCCCGAATCGGAAGTGATCGTGCCGCCCGAAGCCGTGCCCGAGAAAACCCCACCGGTACCGGCGCAACCCCCGGTGACCCCGGCCGAAGCGGCCAAGATCGATACCGCACGGGCCCAGGCCGCGCTGCTGGGGCAAACCCCGCCGCCGGCGCCAGAAGTGATCAAGCCGGCCGCCACCACGCAGTTCTATCTGCAGGCCGGCTCGTTCCGCAAGCAGGCCGATGCCGACAAGGTCCGCGCGCAGATCATCCTGCTCGGCCAGGCGGTCAAGGTGGAGTCCGGCACGGTGAAGGAAGAAACCTGGTACCGCGTGCTGGTCGGCCCGTTCAGCAACCGCGAACAACTGACCGTGGCGCAGAAGCAACTGGCCGGCAGCGGCTTCAACAACCTGCTGTTGCAGCAGCGCCAGACTCGCCAGTAACCCCTGCGATCAGCGGCCCGCACCTGCGGGCCGCGCCCTCTCAGAAGCGCGCTTGCGCATTCTTCAGCGACACCTGGGTGTTCAGCGTCCAGAAGTCGTAGAGCACCCCCAGCAAGAACAGGCCACCCGTGAACAGGTAGATCACGCCAGTGATCCATTTGCCCTGGTACATACGGTGCACGCCAAACACCCCGAGAAAGGTCAGCAGCACCCAGGCCACGCTGTAGTCCAGTGGGCCGGCCTGAAAGCGCAGGTCGGCTTCACGGTCCATCGCCGGGATCAGGAACACGTCGATCAGCCAGCCAATGCCAAGCAGGCCAAGGGTGAAGAACCAGAGGGTGCCGGTCACCGGCTTGCCGTAGTAGAAACGGTGCGCGCCGGTAAAGCCGAAAATCCACAGCAGGTAGCCAATGACCTTGCTGTGCGTGTCCTGTGGCTGGCGTTGCTGCTGATAACTGTTCATGCATAGCCTCCGCGTTTTAGAGAGAAATTTTCTAAGAAAAAATGTGACTTTTGCGTGACGCGCCGACGCATGGCACCCGTGCAATCGACCAACGGGCCAGAATCTGATCAAAAAGCTGTTATAAAGTTGCGCGCTTAACCACGAAGAGCCCTGCCCATGCGTCCATTTTTCAAGACATGGCTGACTATTTGCCTATTATTGCCACTGGCCGCCCACGCCACCAACCGTGAGCAACGTCTACCCACTGGTTTTTCCATACATACCACCAACACCAGTGCCGTGCGCTCGACCAAGGTCAGCCACGCCAAGGTTTCCAAGGCCGATGCCCGCGCTGCACGCCAGGTGGCGCTGATGCCGGCCAAGCAGAGCAGCGACGTGCTCAGCCGCGCCGTGAACGTGCTTGGCACACCGTATCGCTGGGGCGGCAGCAGCCCGAGCAAGGGCTTCGACTGCAGCGGCCTGGTCAAGTACGCCTTCAATGATATCGATGAAGTCGACCTGCCACGCACCTCCAATGCCATGGCCAGCGGCCACGGTGTCAAGGTCGAGCGCAAGGACCTCAAGCCCGGCGACCTGCTGTTCTTCAACATCAAGAGCCGTCGAGTCAACCACGTGGCCATCTACCTGGGCAACGATCGCTTCATCCACGCCCCGCGGCGCGGCAAGCGGGTCAGCATCGACACGCTGAACAAGCCGTACTGGCAAAGCCACTACGTGGTCGCCAAGCGCGTGCTGCCCAAGCAACAGCCGCAACAACAGCTGCGCCTGGCCAAACGCTAGAGTGCCTCGGGCGAACGTGCATTCACCCTGGCCACCTCGCGGCTGATCACCCCCCGCCGTACCAGGCCCTGCAGGCAACTGTCGAGGGTCTGCATGCCAATCGCCGCCCCCGTCTGCATGGCCGAATACAGCTGCCCCACCTTGCCCTCGCGAATCAGGTTGCGCACGGCCGGGGTGGCCAGCAGCACTTCATGCGCCGCCACCCGCCCACCGTCGACCTGGCGCACCAGCACCTGCGCCACCACCGCCTGCAACGATTCGGCGAGCATCGTGCGTACCAGCGCCTTCTCCTCGGCGGCAAACACATCCACCAGACGGTCGATGCTGCTGGCCGCCGAACGGCTGTGCAGGGTCGCCAGTACCAGATGACCGGTTTCGGCGGCGCTCAGCGCCAGGCGGATGGTGTCGAGGTCGCGCAGCTCACCGAGCATGATCACATCCGGGTCCTGGCGTAGCGCCGCACGCAGCGCCTGGGTGAAACCCGGGCTGTGCCGACCGATCTCGCGCTGGCTGACGCGGCTGCGCGCCGGGGTGTGGATAAACTCGATGGGGTCTTCCAGGGTCAGGATGTGCACGCCGCGCTGGCTGTTCAGGTGATCGACCAGTGCCGCCAGGGTGGTCGACTTGCCCGAGCCGGTAGGGCCGGTGACCAGCACCAGCCCGGCCGGTCGCTCGGCAATCTGGCGAAACACATCAGGCAGTTGCAGCGTCGCCAGGCTTGGCACCGTCGCGGGTATCAGGCGCAACACCGCCGCCGCCCCTTGCAACTGGACGAACGCATTGACCCGCACCCGCCCCTGGCCGGGCAAGGCGACACAGAAGTCGAGGTCCTGAAGCGTTGCGTACGCCTTCAATTGCTGCGCGCTCATGAGCTGCCCGAGCAGCCCCTGCATGGCAGCCGCGTCGAGCACCGGCAGCCCCAGCGAGTGAATTTCACCGCCCCGGCGAATCATCGGCGCACTGCCGGCCGCCAGGTGCAGGTCGGAGGCGCCCTCCCTGAGCGCCAGGGCCATCAGCCCGGTCATGTCCATAAGACTCCCCAAACATCGCCAAGCAGGTAGAATGCCGCAGACCCGAACAGCCGCTGGCGTTGATCCATGTCCACCATAGCAGACAACCTTTCCACGCTTGCCGAGCGCATCCGCAGCGCTGCACTGGCCGCCGGTCGAGCGCCCGAGCACGTGCGGTTGCTGGCCGTGAGCAAGACCAAGCCGGCCGACGCCGTGCGCGAGGCGTACGCCGCAGGGGTACGCGACGTGGGCGAGAACTACCTGCAGGAAGCACTGGCCAAACAGCTCGAATTATCCGACCTGCCCTTGACCTGGCACTTCATCGGCCCCATTCAGTCGAACAAGACTCGCGCAATTGCCGAGCATTTCGACTGGGTACATTCGGTGGACCGACTGAAAATCGCACAACGCCTGTCCGAGCAGCGCCCTGCCGACCTGCCGCCGCTCAACGTGTGCCTGCAGGTGAACGTGAGTGGCGAGGCCAGCAAGTCGGGCTGCAATCCCGAAGCGCTGCCTGCCCTGGCGCAGGCCATCGCCGCATTGCCGCGCCTGACCTTGCGCGGGCTGATGGCGATTCCCGAACCCACCGACGACCCGGCCGCCCAGGCCGCGGCGTTTGCCCGTGTACGCGAGCTGCAAGCAGGCCTGAACCTGGGCCTGGACACCCTATCGATGGGCATGAGCCATGACCTGGAAGCGGCGATTGCCCAGGGCGCGACCTGGGTACGGATCGGCACCGCGCTGTTCGGCGCCCGCGACTATGGCCAGGTGTGAGCCCATGCACTGTTTACCTTCTTCGACCAAGGACCTGACATGAGCAAGACTCGTATTGCCTTTATCGGCGCCGGCAACATGGCCGCCAGCCTGATCGGCGGCCTGCGCGCGCAGGGTGTGGACGCCGCGCAGATCCGCGCCAGCGACCCGGGTGCCGAGACCCGTGCCAGGGTGCATGCCGAGCATGGCATCCAGCTGTTCGAACACAACGCCGAGGCCATCGAAGGCGCCGACGTGGTGGTCATCGCCGTCAAGCCGCAAGCCATGAAAGCCGTGTGCGAGGCCCTCAAGCCAAGCCTCAAGCCCGAGCAACTGGTGGTATCGATCGCCGCAGGCATCACCTGCGCCAGCATGCACAACTGGCTGGGCGCGCAGCCGCTGGTACGCTGCATGCCCAATACCCCGGCGCTACTGCGCCAGGGCGTCAGCGGCCTGTATGCCACCGCGCAGGTTTCGCCAGCGCAGCGCAGCGCCGCCGAGCAATTGCTGTCGGCCGTCGGCATTGCCCTGTGGGTCGACAGCGAGGCGCAGCTGGACGCGGTGACCGCCGTCTCCGGCAGCGGCCCGGCGTATTTCTTCCTGCTGATCGAGGCAATGACTGCTGCCGGCGAAAAGCTCGGCCTGTCCCGTGACACCGCCAGCCGGCTGACCCTGCAGACCGCCCTGGGCGCCGCGCACATGGCGGTCAGCAGCGATGTCGATGCGGGCGAGCTACGCCGTCGCGTGACATCGCCCAACGGCACCACCGAGGCCGCGATCACGTCATTCCAGGCCGGTGGTTTCGAGGCACTGGTAGAACAAGCACTGGGTGCCGCAGCGCACCGCTCGGCCGAGATGGCCGAACAACTGGGCAAATAAGGAGCTCTGCATGAATTCGCTTGCTGGCGCCGCGATCTTCGTGGTGCAAACACTGGTCGGCCTGTACCTGGGCATCGTGCTGGTGCGCTTCATCCTGCAACTGGTGAAAGCCAACTTCTACAACCCCCTGAGCCAGTTCGCGGTACGCGCCACTCAGCCGCTGCTCAAGCCGATCCGCCGGGTGGTGCCCAGCATTGCCGGGCTGGATACCTCGTCGCTGTTGCTGGCGATCGTGCTCCAGGCGCTGCTGATCGCGTTCGTGATGACCCTCAACGGCCTCGCGGTGGACAACCTGCTGGGCCTGCTGGCCTGGTCCGTGATCGGCATCACCTCGCTGTTCCTGAAGATTTTCTGGCTGGCGATGATCATCATGGTCATCGTCTCGTGGATCGCCCCCGGCAGCCACAACCCCGCCGCCGAACTGGCCTATCAGATCAGCGAGCCGGTGCTGGCACCGTTTCGCAAGCTGGTCCCCAACCTCGGTGGCATGGATATTTCGCCGATCTTCGCCTTTATCGCGATCCAGCTGATCCAGTCGTTCGTGGTGCCACCGGTGGCCGAGTTCGCCGGAATGCCGATGGTGGTGTGGAAAATTATCTGACCCTCGGCCAACCCCCGGCAGCAGGCCGCGCCATGTTGCTTGCCGCTGGGGGTGGCGGTCTTTAGACTTACGCCTCATTTAAGCGTGAGCAGGGTCGATGTCCACTGTCTTTCCCGAAGATTCGGTCGGTCTGGTAATTCCGCAACTGGCGCAGTTCGATGAGCCCCTGGCGCTGGCCTGTGGTCGCTCACTGGCCTCCTACGAGCTGATCTACGAAACCTACGGCACCCTCAACGCCACGGCCAGCAACGCCGTGCTGATCTGCCATGCGCTGTCGGGGCATCACCATGCCGCCGGCTACCACAGCCCCGACGACCGCAAGCCGGGCTGGTGGGACAGCTGCATCGGCCCCGGCAAGCCGATCGACACCAACCGCTTTTTCGTGGTCAGCCTGAACAACCTCGGCGGCTGCAACGGCAGCACCGGCCCCAGCAGCCTCAACCCGCTCACTGGCCAGCCCTACGGCGCCGACTTCCCGGTGCTGACCGTGGAAGACTGGGTGCACAGCCAGGCCCGCCTGGCCGATCGCCTGGGCATCGCCCAGTGGGCCGCCGTGGTCGGCGGCAGCCTGGGCGGCATGCAGGCCCTGCAGTGGACCATCACCTACCCCGACCGTGTGCGCTATTGCCTGGACATCGCCTCGGCACCCAAGCTCTCGGCGCAGAACATCGCCTTCAACGAGGTGGCCCGCCAGGCCATTCTCACCGACCCGGAGTTTCATGGCGGCTCGTTCCAGGCCGCCGGCGTGATCCCCAAGCGCGGCCTGATGCTGGCGCGCATGGTCGGGCACATCACCTACCTGTCGGATGACTCGATGGGCGAGAAATTCGGCCGCGAACTCAAGAGCGACCAGCTCAACTACGACTTCCACAGTGTCGAGTTCCAGGTCGAGAGCTACCTGCGCTATCAGGGCGAAGAGTTTTCCGGCCGCTTCGACGCCAACACCTACCTGCTGATGACCAAGGCGCTGGACTACTTCGACCCGGCGGCCGCGCATGGCGGCGACCTGGCGGCGACCCTGGCCAATGTCACCGCGCAGTACTGCGTGATGTCCTTCACCACCGACTGGCGCTTCTCGCCGGCGCGCTCGCGGGAGATCGTCGACGCGCTGATCGCCGCACGCAAGAACGTGTGCTACCTGGATATCGACTCGCCATATGGCCACGATGCCTTCCTGATCCCGACCCCGCGCTACATCACGGGTTTCACGAACTACATGAACCGCATCGTCTGCTGAGGACCCCATGAGAGCCGACCTGGAAATCATCCAAGACTGGATCCCCGCCGGCAGCCGGGTCCTCGACCTCGGTTGCGGTACCGGCGAACTGCTGGCATCGCTGCGCGACACCAAGCAGGTGGCCGGCTACGGCCTGGAAATCGACGCCGACAACATCGCCCAGTGCGTGGCCAAGGGCGTCAACGTGATCGAACAGGACCTGGACAAGGGCCTGGGCAACTTCGCCAGCAACAGCTTCGACGTGGTGGTCATGACCCAGGCGCTGCAGGCCGTGGAGTACCCCGACCGGATCCTCGACGAAATGCTGCGCGTGGGCCGCCAGTGCATCATCACCTTCCCCAACTTCGGCCACTGGCGCTGCCGCTGGTACCTGGCGACCAAGGGGCGCATGCCGGTCTCGGACTTCATGCCGTATACCTGGTACAACACGCCGAACATCCACTTCTGCACCTTCGAGGATTTCGAGGCGCTGTGCAGCGAACGCCGCGCCCAGGTGCTCGACCGTCTGGCGGTCGACCATATGCACCGGCATGGGTGGGCGAGCAAGCTATGGCCTAATCTTCTAGGTGAAATCGGCATTTACCGTGTCAGCAGCCCGGGCCTGCAGGAACACAAGGTCGCGGTTTAACCCACCCACTGGAGGAAACAGATCATGGGGCGCTTGTCGAGCTTTTTACTGGCTGCCTGCCTGAGCACGACGGCTATCGCCGCCGATGCCATCAAGGGCGAGCGCAAGGAAGTCTTCGGTGACACCACGGTGCACTACAGCACCTTCATCTCGACCTTCCTGCAGCCAGACATCGCCAAGGCGGCGGAACTGGTACGCAGCAACAACCAGGGCGTGATCAACGTGTCGGTGATCAAGGCCGGCAAGCCGGTGGTCACCCAGGTCAGCGGTAGCGTGAAAGACCTGACCAGCAGTTCGGTGCCACTCACCTTCAAGCAGATCAACGAACCCGGCGCGATCTACTACCTCGCCCAGTTCCCGGTCAAGCAGCAGGAAACCCGCACGTTCACCCTCACCGTGGGGATTGACGGCAAGACCGAAACCATCAGCTTCAACCAAGAGCTCTTCCCAGGCGAATGATGAACATCCAGCAACTCGTATTGGCCAGCCACAACGCCGGCAAACTCAAGGAACTGCAGGCCATGCTCGGTGACACCGTGCAACTGCGTTCGATTGGCGAATTCAGCCGCGTGGAGCCGGAAGAAACCGGCCTGTCGTTTGTCGAGAACGCCATTCTCAAGGCGCGCAACGCTGCACGCATCTCGGGGCTGCCGGCACTGGCCGACGACTCGGGCCTGGCGGTGGACTTCCTCGGCGGTGCGCCGGGCATCTACTCGGCGCGCTACGCCGACGGCCAGGGCGATGCGGCCAACAACGCCAAGTTGCTGGACGTCTTGAAGGACGTACCGGACGCCGAGCGCGCTGCACAGTTCGTGTGCGTGCTGGCCCTGGTGCGCCATGCCGACGACCCGTTGCCGATCCTGTGCGAAGGCCTGTGGCACGGGCGTATCCTGCACCAGGCCAGCGGTGCCCACGGCTTTGGCTACGACCCGCTGTTCTGGGTGCCGGAGCGCGACTGTTCCAGCGCCGAGCTGGCCCCGGCCGACAAGAACCTGATCAGCCACCGTGCCCGCGCCATGAGCCTGCTGCGCCAGCGTCTGGGCCTGCAATGACCGATCGCACGCCGGCACAGCCACTGCACCTGGGCGAGGCTGGCTTCAGCTCCCAAGTACCACGGGCGGCGCTGCCACAGTTGCCGCCGCTGGCGCTGTACATCCACATCCCGTGGTGCGTGCGCAAATGCCCGTATTGCGACTTCAACTCCCATGCGGCCACCCCCGAGCTGCCTGAAGCGGCCTACATCGACGCACTGCTGGCCGACCTCGACCAGGAACTGGGGGCGGTGTACGGGCGCCCGATCAGCTCGATCTTCTTCGGTGGCGGCACCCCGAGCCTGTTCAGTGCCCACGCACTGGGCCGCCTGCTGGCAGGCGTGGAGCAACGCATTCCGTTCGCCGCCGACATCGAGATTACCCTGGAGGCCAACCCGGGCACCTTCGAGCAGGACAAGTTCAAGGCCTACCGCCAGTTGGGCATCAACCGCCTGTCCATCGGCATCCAGAGCTTCCAGCAAGCCAAGCTGGAGGCGCTGGGGCGCATCCACAACGGCGACGAGGCGGTACGTGCGGCGGCCATGGCGCGCGCGGCGGGGTTCGACAACTTCAACCTGGACCTGATGCACGGCCTGCCCGACCAGTCGCTGGGCGATGCGCTGGGCGACCTGCGCCAGGCCATCGCCCTCAAGCCCACCCACCTGTCGTGGTACCAGCTGACGCTGGAGCCGAACACGGTGTTCTGGAACCAGCCACCGGAGCTGCCCGAGGACGACATCCTGTGGGATATCCAGGAAGCCGGGCAGGCCCTGATGGCCGAGCACGGCTACCACCAGTACGAGGTCTCGGCCTATGCGCAGCCTGGCAAGGCGGCGCGGCACAACCTCAACTACTGGAGCTTTGGCGACTTCATCGGTATCGGTGCCGGCGCCCATGGCAAGCTCAGCCACCCGGACGGGCGCATCCTGCGCACCTGGAAGACGCGCCTGCCCAAGGACTACCTGAACCCGGACAAACCGTTCAAGGCCGGCGAAAAGCTGTTGCCGGTGGACGAGCTGCCGTTCGAGTTCCTGATGAATGCCCTGCGCCTGACCGAGGGGGTGGACGCCGAACTGTTTGCCCAGCGCACCGGCTTGCCGCTGGCACAATTGGCCCAGGCGCGCCGCGAGGCCGAACAAAAGGGCCTTTTGCAGGTCGAACCGACGCGACTGGTGGCGACCGCACGAGGCCAGTTGTTCCTCAACGACCTGTTGCAGTATTTCTTGACCTAAGGAAAGCGAATGGACCTGGTACTCGACCTGCTCTCGACCGTCTCCCGCTGGAGCCGCAGCAACCTGTCGGAGATCTCTCTGGCGCTTGTAGGCTGTTTGCTGGTGCTGTTCGGCACCGACATCAAGGGCTGGGTCGAACAGCGCCTGGGCGGGCTGGCAGGTGCATTGCGCGTGCCGTTCATGGCCCTGCTGGTGCTGATCGGCAGTGGTGCGGCGTTGATCTATGCGACGCCGTGGGTGGTACGCGGGCTGAGCCAGTTCAACAACTATGCGCTGGCGCCGGTTTTGCTGGTGGTGCTGGTGTTGCTCGGCGTGGTCGCTGACCGCCGCTGAACACTTCGCTGGCAAGCCAGCTCCCACAGGGTTTGGCGGTGTTCATACATCCCCTGTGGGAGCTGGCTTGCCAGCGAATAGCCGTTATGCGGTCTTAAGCCAGCTTCTCGAACTTCAGATCCCACACCCCATGCCCCAATCGCTCGCCACGACGTTCGAACTTGGTGATCGGGCGCTCGGCAGGGCGTGCAACGCACTTGCCATCTTCGGCCAGGTTCTTGTAACCCGGCGCGACATTCATCACTTCCAGCATGTATTCGGCATACGGTTCCCAGTCGGTTGCCATATGGAACACGCCGCCCACCTTCAGCTTGCTGCGCACCAGCTCGGCAAACTCCGGCTGCACGATGCGACGCTTGTGGTGACGGCTCTTGTGCCACGGGTCGGGGAAGAACAGCATCAGGCGATCGAGGCTGTTGTCGGCCACGCACTTGTTCAGCACTTCGATGGCATCGCAGTCATACACGCGCAGGTTCTGCAGACCCTGGGTCAGCACGCCATTGAGCAGCGCGCCCACACCCGGACGGTGCACTTCGACACCGATGAAGTCCTGCTCAGGCGCAGCAGCGGCCATTTCCAGCAGCGAATGGCCCATGCCAAAGCCGATTTCCAGGGTACGCGGCGCCGAGCGGCCAAATACCTGGTCGTAGTCCACCGGACTGTCGGCCAGCGGCAGCACGAACAACGGCGCGCCCTGGTCCAGGCCACGCTGCTGGCCTTCGGTCATGCGCCCGGCACGCATCACGAAACTCTTGATGCGGCGGTGTTGGCGTTCTTCGCCTTCGGCGGTGATCGGCGATTCTTGCGATTCAGTCATCAGGGGCTCTTACTTGATCAGACCATCCAGCGGCGACGAGGCGCTGGCATAGAGTTTTTTCGGCATGCGGCCGGCCAGGTAGGCCAGACGGCCAGCAACGATGGCGTGCTTCATGGCCTCGGCCATCATCACCGGCTGCTGGGCATGGGCGATGGCCGAGTTCATCAGCACCGCCTCACAGCCCATTTCCATGGCGATGGTAGCGTCGGAGGCGGTACCCACACCCGCATCGACCAGCACCGGCACCTTCGATTCCTCGAGGATGATGCGCAGGTTGTACGGGTTGCAGATGCCCAGCCCGGTACCGATCAGCCCGGCCAGCGGCATGACCGCGATGCAGCCGATTTCGGCCAGTTGGCGCGCGATGATCGGGTCATCGCTGGTGTAGACCATCACATCGAAGCCGTCCTTGACCAGCACTTCGGCGGCCTTGAGGGTTTCGATCACGTTGGGGAACAGGGTCTTCTGGTCGGCCAGCACTTCAAGCTTGACCAGGTTGTGCCCGTCGAGCAGCTCACGCGCCAGGCGGCAGGTGCGCACGGCCTCGATGGCGTCATAGCACCCGGCGGTGTTCGGCAGGATGGTGTAGCGATCCGGCGGCAATACGTCGAGCAGGTTCGGCTCGCCCGGGTTCTGGCCCAGGTTGGTACGGCGCACCGCGACGGTGACGATCTCGGCACCCGAGGCCTCGATGGCCAGGCGGGTTTCTTCCATGTCGCGGTACTTGCCGGTACCGACCAGCAGGCGCGACTGGAAGGTACGACCGGCCAGCGTGAAGGGCTTGTCGCTACGAACGTTGCTCATCGGTAATCCTCTAGAAGGTTGAGGGACTTGCAGGTGGATCGCGTGGGCCTAGCCGCCGCCGATGGCGTGAACGACCTCGACCTGGTCGCCATCGCGCAGGGCGGTAGCGTCGTGCTGGCTGCGCGGCACGATGTCCAGGTTCAGCTCTACCGCTACCCGGCGACCTGCGAGGTCCAGCCGGTTCAGCAGGGCCGCGACGCTTTCGCCATCGGGCAATTCGAAAGGTTCACCGTTCAGTTGAATGCGCATGCGCACGGCCGCCATTATTTTTAGGGGCCCGCATTCTAGCCCCTATACGGGCTTGAACCCAAGGCCGGACACCGCCATTCGTCTCGATCCGGACTCGCGGGTCAGCCCAGGCGCCAGGCTGCAAGGCCCAGGCACAACCAGCCGCCAAGAAAGGCCAGGCCGCCAAACGGCGTGATGATGCCCAGCTTGCCGATGCCGCTGAGGGTCAGCAGGTACAGGCTACCGGAAAACAGCACGATCCCCAGGCAGAACAGACCACCGGCCCAGGCCACCAGGCGACCCGGCAGGTGCACCGAAAGCACCGCCACCCCCAGCAGCGCCAGTGCGTGCACCAGCTGGTAGGTCACGCCGGTATGAAAGATGGCCAGGTACTCGCTGCTCAGGCGGCCCTTGAGGCCATGGGCGGCAAAGGCGCCGAGGGCCACCCCGGTAAAGCCGAAAACAGCGGCGAGCGACAGGAAGCTGCGAAGCATGCGGAAGACTCCTTGGGGGGCACAGGGTCTGTATAATGGCCCGCTCATTCGGTTCGGCCAAGCCATCTCTATGCTGTCATCCCTGATCCGCCGCCTCACCCGCGCCCTGCTCTGGTTTGCCGGCGCCAGCGTATTGCTGGTCCTGCTGTTTCGCTGGGTGCCGCCACCGGGGACCATGCTGATGGTCGAGCGCAAGGTCGAGTCCTGGTTCAATGGCCAGCCCATCGACCTGCAACGCGACTGGCGCCCGTGGGACGAGATCTCCGACGAGCTCAAGGTGGCGGTCATTGCCGGTGAAGACCAGAAATTCGCTGGGCACTGGGGGTTCGACTTCACGGCGATCCAGGCGGCGCTGGCGCACAACGAGCGCGGCGGGTCCATCCGCGGGGCCAGCACCCTGAGCCAGCAAGTGGCCAAGAACCAGTTCCTGTGGGCGGGCCGCAGTTGGCTGCGCAAGGGGCTGGAAGCGTGGTTTACCGCGTTGATCGAGCTGCTGTGGTCCAAGGAGCGGATCCTTGAGGTGTACCTCAACAGCGCGGAGTGGGACGACGGCGTGTTTGGTGCCCAGGCGGCGGCGCAGCATCACTTCGGTACCGACGCGAGCAAATTGAGCCGTCAGCAGGCCAGCCTGCTCGCCGCAGTGCTGCCGAGCCCGCGCAACTGGAGTGCCAGCCGGCCAAGCAGCTACGTGGCGCGGCGGGCGGGCTGGATTCGCCAGCAGATGAGCCAGCTGGGCGGTAGCGGGTATCTGGTGCAGCTGGATGAGCCGCGCAAGGCGCCGTGGACCAACTGATAAAGCGCAGGCATTAAAAAACCCGACCTGAGTCGGGTTTTTTATTGGCCCCTGCGCTGGCAAACCAGCTCCCACAAGGTTTTGCAGGGTTCACACAGCCCCTGTGGGAGCTGGCTTGCCAGCGAAGGGGCCGGTACAGACGACGATCAGGCAGCGATCAGGGCTTTGACCTTGTTCATCGCATTCTTCTCCAACTGCCGGATCCGCTCGGCCGACACACTGTACTTGGCCGCCAGGTCGTGCAGCGTGGCCTTCTCTTCGGCCAGCCAGCGCTGGTACAGGATGTCGCGGCTGCGGTCGTCCAGGCCTTGCAGCGCTTCATGCAGGTTGCTCGAGGAGTTGTCGCTCCAGTCTGCATCCTCCAGCTGACGCGCCGGATCGTAACGGTGGTCTTCCAGGTAGTTGGCCGGCGAC
This sequence comes from Pseudomonas brassicae, assembly GCF_010671725.1. GTDB lineage: Bacteria > Pseudomonadota > Gammaproteobacteria > Pseudomonadales > Pseudomonadaceae > Aquipseudomonas > Aquipseudomonas brassicae. The sequence goes on from NZ_JAAHBU010000371.1 coordinate 15,103, forward strand.
TGGAAGGCGCTGTCGTCGTCGGCCTCGGACGCCGGGTCAAAGGCCATGTCCTGACCGGTCAGGCGGCTTTCCATCTCGCGCACTTCACGTGGCTCGACACCCAGGCTCTCGGCCACGCGGTGCACTTCATCGTTGTTCAGCCAGGCCAGACGCTTCTTCTGGCTGCGCAGGTTGAAGAACAGCTTGCGCTGCGCCTTGGTGGTCGCGACCTTGACGATGCGCCAGTTGCGCAGGATGAACTCGTGAATCTCGGCCTTGATCCAGTGCACCGCAAAGGACACCAGGCGCACACCCATCTCGGGGTTGAAGCGCTTGACCGCTTTCATCAGGCCCACGTTGCCTTCCTGGATCAGGTCGGCCTGGGCCAGCCCGTAGCCCGAATAGCTACGTGCGATATGCACGACAAAACGCAGGTGGGCGAGCACCATCTGCCGAGCCGCCCCCAGATCCTGCTCGTAATAGAGACTCTCGGCCAGTTCACGCTCCTGCTCGGGCGTCAGCAGTGGAATGCTGTTCACCGTATGAACATAAGCCTCCAGGTTCGCACCCGGGACCAACGCATACGCAGGTTGCAACGAAGTGGTCATACGAAAAAACCTCCGACTCACTGAATTGTGCCGTCAGGCACTGCCACCATTGACCGGGAACCCCGAAACAAGTTCCCTGAAACGATAAAGCCAGGTGATGGCAAAAAGACTCTTATCGCGGTGCAAGCTCACGCAAATGCCGAGCGACCGCAATCCAAGCACCGATATACCCTAACAACACTGCACCAAGCAAGAGCGACAGACCATCGGACGATGGCACGCCGGCCAGGGCGAAATCACTGCCGTACAGGCCGGACAGGCCGATGACCGCGTCATTCAGCCAGTTCAACCCGAACGCCAGCACGCCCCATGACAGCACACCGGCGCCCAGGCCATACAGCGCCCCCATGTACAGGAAGGGCCGGCGCACATAACTGTCGGTGCCGCCAACCAGTTTGATCACCTCGATTTCGGTGCGGCGGTTCTCGATGTGCAGGCGAATCGTGTTACCGATCACCAGCAGCAACGCCGACACCAGCAACACGGTCAGGCCGAACACGAAGCGGTCACCCAGTTTGAGGATCGCCGCCAGGCGCTCCACCCACACCAGGTCCAGCTGGGCCAGCTCGACCTTGGGCAGCTCGGCCAAGCGCTGACGCAAGGCCTCCAGTGCCGGCTTGTCGACCTCGGCCGGGGTCACCACGATCACCCCAGGCAATGGGTTCTCGGGCAGTTCGCGCAGGGCGTCACCCAGCCCGGACTGCTGCTGGAACTCGTCGAGGGCCTGTTCGCGGCTGACATAGTCGGCCTCGGCCACCCCCGGCAAGCCCTTGATCTGAGTGCGCAGGGCCTCGCCTTCATGGGCTGTGGCATCCAGCTTGAGGTACAGCGAAATCTGCGCGGCGCGCTGCCACGAGCCGCCCAGGCGCTCGACTGCTCAACAGCAACGACAGGCCCATCGGCAGGCTCAGCGCCACAGCCATCACCAGGCAGGTAAAGAAGCTGCCGATCGGCTGCTTGCCCAGCCGGCGCAGGCTGTCGACCAGGCTGGAGCGGTGGCTTTCGACCCACGCCTGCAGCAAGGTGCTGAAATCCGGACCGTCATCGTCGTCATCGCGGCGTTTTTTCTGCTTTTGCGGGATCGGCTCGGCCGCCTTGGGGGCGACGCGCTCGGACACCTTGGGGCTGCGTGATGCACTCATTGTCCGGCCTCCCCATCGCCGATCAGGCGGCCGCGCTGCAGGGTCAGCATGCGATGGCGCATGCGCGCGATCAGTGCCAGGTCGTGGCTGGCGATCAGCACGCTGGTACCCAGGCGGTTGATATCTTCGAATACCCCCATGATCTCGGCCGCCAGGCGCGGGTCGAGGTTGCCGGTGGGCTCGTCCGCCAGCAGCAGCGCCGGGCGGTGCACGATGGCACGGGCAATCCCGACGCGCTGCTGCTGGCCGGTGGACAGGTCGCCCGGAAACAGCTCGGCCTTGTCCGACAGGGCCACGCGCTCCAGCGCCGAGTCGACGCGCTTGGCCACTTCGAGCTTGGACAGGCCAAGGATCTGCAGTGGCAAGGCCACGTTGTTGAACACGGTACGGTCGAACAGCAACTGGTGGTTCTGGAACACCACGCCGATCTGACGACGCAGGAACGGGATCTGCGCATTGCTGATCTGGCCCAGGTCCTGGCCGGCCAGCAGCAGTTTGCCGCTGGTGGGGCGTTCCATGGCCAGCAGCAGGCGCAGCAAGGTGCTCTTGCCCGCGCCCGAGTGGCCGGTAACGAACAGGAATTCGCCCCGACGTACCCGAAAACTCAACTCATGCAGGCCAACGTGACCATTCGGATAGCGTTTGGCGACCTGTTCGAATCGGATCATGGATGCTCCCGCTCGGCAAACAGTGCTTGTACGAAGGGTTCGGCTTCGAACGTGCGCAAGTCGTCGATGCCTTCACCCACGCCAATGTAGCGAATCGGCAGGCCGAACTGCTTGGCCAAGGCGAAGATCACCCCGCCCTTGGCGGTGCCGTCGAGCTTGGTCAGGGCCAGGCCGGTCAGTTCGACGCTCTGGTTGAAGTGCTTGGCCTGGTTGATGGCGTTCTGCCCGGTGCCGGCGTCCAGCACCAGCAGCACTTCGTGCGGCGCGTCGGCGTCGAGCTTGCCGATGACCCGGCGAACCTTCTTGAGCTCTTCCATCAGGTTGTCTTTGGTGTGCAGGCGACCGGCGGTATCGGCGATCAGCACGTCGATGTTGCGCGCCTTGGCAGCCTGCACGGCGTCGAAGATCACCGAGGCCGAATCGGCACCGGTGTGCTGTGCGATCACCGGGATCTGGTTGCGCTCGCCCCATACCTGCAGTTGCTCCACCGCAGCGGCACGAAAGGTGTCGCCGGCCGCCAGCATGACTTTCTTGCCTTCGAGCTGGAGCTTTTTCGCCAGTTTGCCAATGGTGGTGGTCTTGCCGGCGCCATTGACGCCCACCACCAGAATCACGAACGGCTTGTTCTGCGCGTGCACCTTCAGCGGCTGCTCGACCGGCTTGAGCAGGTCGGTCAGCTCGCCTTGCAGCGACTTGTACAGTGCGTCGGCATCGGCCAACTGCTTGCGCGCGACCTTCTGGGTCAGGCTCTGGACAATCACCGAAGTGGCCTCGACGCCGACGTCGGCGGTCAGCAGGCGGGTTTCGATCTCTTCAAGCAGGTCATCGTCGATGGCCTTCTTGCCCAGGAACAGGCTGGCCATGCCCTCGCCGATGCTGGCGCTGGTCTTGGACAGGCCCTGCTTGAGGCGGGCGAAGAAGCCGGCCTTGGTCTCTGCAACTGGCGCCGGGCCGGGCTCTGCTTCGATGACGGGCTCGATGACGGGCGCGACCACGGCAGCCACAGGGGGCTGGCGCAGCGACGACAGGCACTGGGGCCGGGGGCCACCACAACGGGCGCGGGCT
>NZ_JAAHBU010000372.1 GCF_010671725.1 Pseudomonas brassicae
AATTGGAAACCTTGGCGGAGATAATGGATTACGCCGAGCGGATGATCCGCGAGGGAAGCCTTGAGTACCGTGCCTTGCGACGTGAGGCATATGGAAAAGCTGTTTGTGTCACGCAGGAAAACGGTGAGGAGACCATGTATCGGCTTGGGATGGATTCGATCACCTACCCAAAGGAAAGCTCCGGTTATGCAACACCACACTCCCCCGTCGGTCGACTCTGCTCCGTGGTTGGTCTTGGCTTTGAAGGGTCTTCCCAAGCTTGGGGAGATTATTATGTCAGTGAAGTCCGCCGTTTCCGCCGCCATGTTTTCGAGGAGCTGGATCGTCAAGCCAGAAACTTTCGAGCCATGGGAATCGAAAAGCAGGATGGTGAGGGCAAAGTGCAGGACCTACGTGCGTTTGTTGAGTCGCGTCTAGCAACCAGCAATCTCCTGTTTCTCCGGGGGGGAACGGATGAAACCGAGACGGTGCTCGGGCAAGAGCATGCAATGGACCAAGTCAGCGAGACCGCCGGGAAAGAGTTGGCCGATCCTCAGCTGTCAGAAGCGCCTCATCTATCTACACAAACTCTGGGTAAAGGCGCAGATCGTTCTGAGGTGGAATATCGGGAAGTCTCTCCCATGCCCATCCTCCTCGAAATCCTCGATGAGGATGATGAAAACGACTCTCCTGAGATTGCCCAGTTTGACCTCGATAGCGAAGGTGAAAGCGAAGGTCCATCTGAGTACGTTGGATTGGACGAAGACTTCTTCCTCAATCGGACGCTGCTACAGGACAAAATCATTTCTCGTGCACCAGTAGGTCCTATGTGGGTGGAGGGGGTAGCGGGTTCGGGAAAAACATCTGCGGCGCTGGGGCGTACAAAGATGCTCTGTGACTTCAACTCGAATGATGTTTCAGATCGAGATGGTTTTCGTGCGATTTTGGGAGACGATTTTGATTACTGGGAGGGGCGTTTCGCTGGAAAATTTTCCCAAGAAGGTAGCGTAGGTTTCGTACGTACAGCCGAGCTAATTAAATACTTGAGGGAGACTTGCAGTCGGTTGGGGTTGTCCGATTTACCTGTTCAGGAATATCACGACCTGCGTTCACGCTTAAGGAACCAGCGAAAATTGGAAAGCTCAGGGGGTTCTAACAAAGCTCTCAAGCACAGCGCCGCTGACACCCATTCGCTAGTTACCGCCCTGTCATGGTTAAGCGCTACCACCCGTGCGGTAGGCTGCATCGTTGCGAAACAGCTCCGCCAGGAGGTATCGCAGCTAGACCCAACTGATACAAAAAACTTTTCACTGCATCAGCGAAATCTTTTCAATGAGGCCAGGCGCAAACTGGCCCAGTCTATCGAAGCAACATGCTTGCATCTTGAAGCCCCCTCTGAGACTCAGGGAGTTATGCAAGGTCTAGTGGTTCGGCTGTCTGATCAGATACGGTTAGCCTCAGAGCGTACGCTTGGTGTCAATGTACTGAGCGTTCACTTGGACGAATTGC
>NZ_JAAHBU010000373.1 GCF_010671725.1 Pseudomonas brassicae
GGCTGGGCTGGGCTGGGGCTGGGGCTGGGGCTGGGTGTGACCGTGACTGGAGACTTTTGTTGCAGGGGCATGCGCGTTTGTGACGGAGTCGAGGATTGCCGGCGAAAAAAACAAAAACGGCCCTGGACGGGGGTGCCTACCATCTTTGCAAGTTTAAATAGGACGCCAGCAACAGACCGATGAAATCCCGACAGGCGTGCAGACGCTACGGCACGTACACCAAAACCACCTCATATCGGTATCCATCGTCAACTTCATAAACGTGAACCTGAAGGACCAAGTCACTTCTCCCCTCCTCCTCGGTGTAAAGATCAACCAAAACGTCCCAAAATTCCCCGTACCAAATGCAGACGGAAGAGTTCCAGGACTCATCTGGCAACTTCCTTAGTTGTGCACCATACGCATGAATACTCTCTTGGGCGTGCGCCCATACGTCCGGAGATTGGAGCGTTAGCTGCGGCAGCGATGGCTCGCCCCCTTGGATTAGGGCATCAACGATGGCGCTGAGCGTTGGCCGCCAAACCTGCGGCACTGGAACCTCATTTTCGCTATCTTTAGCTACGACCGTCTTATTCATTGCCCCTCTCTCGCATGCAATTGTTTGTGAAAATCCAAACAGACCTCGACATGATTGGACGATGTAGTGGGGCCGCCGGCGGGATCACGCTTAACATGATGCCCGGCGCACATGTTCCTATCAATTGACGTCCCGCAGCCTGTCGCGTACTGACCGCCCTGTTCCTTCATGCCTTACCGCCTGCGCCACCGGCACGAAGCTGCCCGGTTCGAACAGGTAGTGCACCGTGCGCCCGGTGGCGCCCTCGTACTGCGCCGGCTGATCTCCCACGCCAGCTGGTCACCGTCCCAGCCATACCGGGTGAAGCCGCACCCCAGTTCACGCTGCTTGCGCTCATGTTCGTTGCGGTTCCACTGCGAGCCGGCCTCGCGACATGGCTTGTAATGGGCACTGGAATGCTTGAACAGTCGCCGGCCCAGGGCATCGTAGGCAAACTCCACCGCCAGCCGCGCATTCTCGAAATGCATCAGGCGGTAGCGCGACAGCGCCGCCCGGCTGCCCCTTGCGCGGCGCTGTAGACCAGCCCGTGAATGCCGCTGCCGCTGGGCGACAGCTGCAAAAAGGCCAGTTTGTGCAGGAGGTTTTCCAGGTTCAGCGAAGCCCTTTCACTGACCAGTTCCAGTTCGAACTCGAACGGCTGGCTGAGCGCTTCGCGCCCGGTGAACGACAGCACCTGAAAGTCGCTGTCGACCCCGTCCAGGGTCAGGCTGAAATGGAGCTGGTTGGCCGCTGAGAACATCCGATGGTCCTCCTGCTGCAAAAACTTGGGTGCTTGAAAACTTGAGTGGCAGGCTGCCCCGACCGGCCAGGTCGGCTGGCCGGGGCAGTGAACTAACGCGCAGGCTTAGCCGGCGACCGGGGTACGCCAGTCGTCCGAGCCGGAAGTACCGCAGACCTTCTTGCGCAGTTGGTAAAAATCGAAGAATCGGTTTTTTGCTATTGCAATTCTGTAAAACACGGAAAATCGCAATTTCCCTGGCTAACAGCGCTGCGTGAAACTGAATTTATTTGACCGTTAGTCTGGATTTTTAGTGCACCCAATGGTGCCGATGAACAGCTACAAAAAAGGGCCCTGCCGTCACCGACAGGGCCCTTCTCTATTCAGCCATCTGCAATCAGCTGTACACACGCCCCAGCAACTGGCGGTGGCTCTCGAACTGGTCCAGCACGTCACGGGTGATCTGCTCGGCGGTAAAGCCCATCAGGTCATACTCCTGACTGCCGTTATGCAGGTACACCTCGGCACGGTAGTAACGCTGGCGCACTTCGCTGGCGCCCTCCACCGGTGCCTCGCTCGGCGCCGCCAGGTAACCGTCCAGGCTCACTTCGTAGACGAACGGGTTGCCCTCTTCCATCTCGATGCGCAAGCCCATCGCTTCACGCGACTGGCCAAGGCGGGTCTGCACCTGCAGGCCCATGCCCTGCAACTGCAGCGCGGCTTCCTTCAAGGCCGGGCTGACCTGCTTGTCCATGAAGCGCTGCACCATCGCCTGGGTCGGCTGCAGGTCCAGCTGCGACAGGCGCTCGCTGAAACCACGACGACCGCGCGCGGCGAGTTCCGCCTGCTCCTGCTCGACCTGGGCGTCCTGCTTCATGGCCTTGAACAGACCGAACATGAACACCACCAGCACCACCGAGAACGGCAGGCCGGCCAGTACCACCATGGTCTGCATGGCCTGGAAGTTGCCCACCAGCAACAGCCCGATGGTCACCAGGGTGATGATCGCCGACCACAGGATACGCAGCCAGTGCGGCGCATCCTCGTCCACGTCACCGCCCTTGCACGACAGGTTGGCCATCATCACCGCACCCGAGTCTGCCGGGGTCAGGAACAGCACGAAACCGACGAACACCGCCACGCCGACCACGATCTTGGCCGCCGGGAAGTGCTCCAGCAGCTGGTAGATCGACATGGCCGGCTGCTCCACCGCCGTGCGCCCAAGCTCCACTGCGCCATGGTTCATCACCAGGTCCAGTGCGGTGTTGCCGAAGATCGACAGCCACGCCAGGGTAAAGCCCAGCGGGATCAGCAGCACGCCAGCCACCAGCTCGCGCACGGTACGCCCACGCGAGATACGCGCGATGAACATGCCCACGAACGGGGCCCAGGAAATCCACCAGGCCCAGTAGAACAGGGTCCACAGGCCCAGCCAGCCCTCGGACCTGGCGTTGTCGCCTTCATACACGTACAGGTCGAAGGTCTTGAGAATCACACCGTTGAGGTAGTCGCCGATGTTCTGCACGAAGCCGTTGAGCAGGTGCAGGGTGTCACCGAACAGCAGCACGAACAGCAGCAGGCCGCTGAACAGCAGGATGTTCAGGTTGGACAGGCGGCGAATGCCGTTCTCCACACCCGACACCGCTGCAATCGTGGCCACGGTGCTCATCACCAGGATCACGATCAGCAGGTTGGTGTCGCTGTGCGCCATGCCGAACAGGTACTCCAGCCCCGACGACACCTGCATCGCGCCGATGCCCAGGTTGGTCACCAGGCCCAGCAGGGTCACGAACATGCCGAAGATGTCGACCGTGTGGCCGGCAGCGCCCTTGACCCAGCGCTCGCCCACCAGCGGGTACAGCGCCGAACGCAAGGCCAGCGGCTGGTTGTGGCGGTACGCGAAGTACGCCACGGCCAGGCCGACCAGGGCATAGATCGCCCAGCCGTGCAGGCCCCAGTGCAGGAAGGTCAGCTGCATGCCCTGGCGGGCAGCCTGCAAGCTGGCCGGCGCGCCTTCGGGCGGGTTGAAGTAGTGGTCCAGCGGCTCGGAGGCGCCAAAGTACAGCAGCGAGATACCGATACCGGAGGAGAACAGCATGCCGGCCCAGGCACCGTAGCTGAAGTCGGGCTTGTCGTCCTTGCCGCCAAGCTTGAGCTTGCCGTACGAGGAAAACGCCAGCCCGATGACGAACACCAGGTAGGCGCCGATCACCAGCATGTAGTACCAGCCGAAGCTGCGTGACAGCCAGGCTTGCGCCTGGCCGAGTATTTGACCCGCTGCGTCCGGGGCAGCGATCAGCAAGGCAGTCAACAACAGGATCAGCAGCGCCGAGGTGTAGAACACCACGCTGTTGACCCGGACCCTCTCGGCAGGGGTCTTGATAAGGGAGGCAGAACTCATTGCACAGATGCTCCAGGCAGTGCGAGAGAAAACACGAAACGACCCGTAACCCGCGCAATTGGTGCAATAGCCCTACTGCGTCAGGTGGTATAAAAGCACCTTGAAAAACCGTGATCCCAAACCGGGTACGTTGAAAAAAACAGCCCAAGAACCCCGCGATGAGGGTTCGCCACGCGGTGCGACACCACAGGGCACTGCTGTTCAACGCTCCGTTTAAACCCGTGCACGCCTTGCATTTCGGGGGTTACACGTCTTTTTGGGGTGCCAATCTGCGCCAGCGAAGGGTCAAAAAAACCTGTCAATGGCGCGAATTGTCGCAGAGCTTATTCTTTGTTGATTGAACGTTCAATCAAAACAAAATAGACTGGTCTTCGCCCAGGCAGCCGCTTGTCGTCTGCCCGAAGGCCTGAGGAGATTTGCAAGATGCCCAAGGTCGGTATGCAACCCATCCGCCGCCAGCAGTTGATCGAAGCCACCTTGACGGCCATCGATCAGGTCGGCCTGGGGGATGCCAGCATTGCGCTGATCGCCCGTTTGGCCGGTGTGTCGAACGGCATCATCAGTCACTACTTTCAGGACAAGAACGGCCTGATCGCAGCGACCATGCGCTACCTGATGAACGTGCTGATCGAGAATGTCTCGGCACGCCGCCAGGCGCTCACGGACGACAGCCCGCGGGCCCACCTGCAGGTGATCATCGAAGGCAACTTCGACGCCAGTCAGGTCAATGGCCCGGCAATGAAAACCTGGCTGGCCTTCTGGGCCGCCAGCATGCACCAGCCGTCTTTGCACCGGTTGCAGCGGATCAACGATCACCGCTTGTATTCCAACCTGTGCTGCCAGTTCCGCCGCACGCTGCCCCCTGCCTGAAGCACGCAGCGCGGCCCGCGGACTGGCTGCCCTGATCGACGGGCTGTGGCTGCGCGGCGCGCTGTCGGGGGATGCCTTCGACACCGGCCAGGCAAAGCAAATCGCTTACGAATACATGGATCTACAACTGGCTAAACAGCAGCGCCCGGACACACAGCCCCAGGCCTCTGAACCACCGCGCGTCGCGATTGCCAAACAAGCAGGAGCACAGCGCGCATAGCCAACACACACTGCACTTGCGAGGACACTATGGCCCGTTTCGAAACGCAAAAACTCTACATTGATGGTGGTTATGTCGACGCTTCCAGCGGCGCCACCTTCGACGCCATCAACCCGGCCAACGGCGAAGTCCTCGCCCAGGTGCAACGCGCCAACGCAGCCGACGTCGAGCGTGCGGTAGAAAGCGCCGAACGTGGCCAGAAAGTCTGGGCGGCCATGACCGCCATGCAGCGTTCGCGCATCCTGCGCCGCGCTGTCGACATCCTGCGCGAGCGCAACGATGAGCTGGCCGCGCTGGAAACCCTGGACACCGGCAAGTCGTACTCCGAAACCCGCTACGTCGACATCGTCACCGGTGCCGACGTGCTCGAATACTACGCAGGCCTGGTGCCAGCGATCGAAGGCGAGCAGATCCCGCTGCGCGACAGCTCGTTCGTCTATACCCGCCGCGAGCCGCTGGGCGTGACCGTGGGTATCGGCGCGTGGAACTACCCGATCCAGATCGCCCTGTGGAAGTCCGCCCCGGCCCTGGCCGCCGGCAACGCGATGATCTTCAAGCCATCGGAAGTCACCTCGCTGACCACCCTGAAACTGGCCGAGATCTACACCGAAGCCGGCCTGCCGGACGGCGTGTTCAACGTACTGACCGGCAGCGGCCGCGACGTCGGCAGCCTGCTGACCGAACACCCGCGCATCGAGAAGATCTCCTTCACCGGCGGCACCACCACCGGCAAGAAGGTCATGGCCAGCGCTTCGAGCTCTTCGCTCAAGGAAGTGACCATGGAGCTGGGCGGCAAGTCGCCACTGATCATCTGTGAAGATGCCGACCTGGACCGCGCCGCCGACATCGCCATGATGGCCAACTTCTACAGCTCGGGCCAGGTGTGCACCAACGGCACCCGCGTGTTCATCCCGGCCTCGATGAAAGCGGCATTCGAAGCCAAGATCGCCGAGCGTGTGGCCCGCATCCGTGTCGGCAACCCGCAGGACGAGAACACCAACTTCGGCCCGCTGGTCAGCTTCGCCCACATGGAAAGCGTGCTGGGCTACATCGCCAAGGGCAAGGCAGAAGGTGCCCGCGTGCTGTGTGGCGGCGAGCGCCTGACCGACGGTGAGTTCGCCAAGGGCGCCTTCGTGGCCCCGACCGTGTTCACCGACTGCGCGACGACATGACCATCGTCAAGGAAGAGATCTTCGGCCCGGTGATGAGCATCCTGTCCTACGAGACCGAAGAAGAAGTGATCCGCCGCGCCAACGACACCGAGTACGGCCTGGCCGCCGGTGTCTGCACCAACGACATCAGCCGCGCGCACCGCATCATCCACCAGCTGGAAGCGGGCATCTGCTGGATCAACGCCTGGGGCGAATCGCCGGCCGAAATGCCGGTCGGTGGCTACAAGCAATCCGGTGTCGGCCGTGAAAACGGTGTCAGCTCGCTGGCCCAGTACACTCGCATCAAGTCGGTACAGGTCGAGCTGGGCAACTACGCCTCGGTGTTCTAAGCACCCGTGTAGCCGCGCCCGGGCCGCACGGTCCGGGCGCCTCCCCCGCTCCCCTGCTCACTGCCAATGAGGGTACGCAACATGTCCCACGTATTTGACTACATCATCGTCGGGGCCGGCTCGGCCGGTAACACCCTGGCGACCCGCCTGACCGAAGACGAAGGCGTCACCGTATTGCTGCTGGAAGCCGGCGGCCCGGACTACCGCGCCGACTTCCGCACCCAGATGCCGGCCGCGCTGGCCTTCCCGCTGCAGGGCCGGCGTTACAACTGGGCCTACGAGACCGATCCGGAGCCGCACATGGACGGCCGCCGCATGGAGTGTGGTCGCGGCAAGGGCCTGGGTGGCTCGTCGCTGATCAACGGCATGTGCTACATCCGCGGCAATGCCATGGACTACGACGGCTGGGCCAAGCTGCCAGGCCTGCAAGACTGGTCGTACCTGGACTGCCTGCCGTACTTCCGCAAGGCGGAAACCCGTGACATCGGCCCCAACGACTACCACGGCGGCGAAGGCCCGGTCAGCGTCACCACGCCCAAAGCCGGCAACAACCCGCTGTTCCACGCCATGGTCGAGGCCGGCGTGCAAGCCGGTTACCCGCGTACCGAAGACCTCAACGGCTACCAGCAGGAAGGGTTCGGCCCGATGGACCGTACCGTCACGCCGAACGGCCGTCGCGCCAGTACCGCACGCGGTTACCTGGACACCGCCAAGAAGCGCTCGACCCTGACCATCGTCACCCATGCCCTGAGCGACCGCGTGCTGTTCGAAGGCAAGCGCGCCGTGGGCGTGACCTACCTGGTGGGCGCCAGCGAAGAGCGCGTCGAAGCGCGTGCACGCAAGGAAGTCATCGTGTGCAGCGCGCCATCGCCTCGCCGCAACTGCTGCAGCGCTCGGGCGTCGGCCCGGCGGCCCTGCTCGAAAGCCTGAACATTCCGGTGGTCCACGACCTGCCGGGCGTGGGTGAAAACCTGCAGGACCACCTCGAGCTGTACCTGCAGTACGCCTGCACCCAGCCGGTGTCGCTGTACCCGTCGCTGCTCTGGTACAACCAGCCGGCCATCGGTGCACAGTGGCTGTTCGCCGGCACCGGCATCGGCGCCAGCAACCAGTTCGAGGCCGGCGGTTTCATCCGTTCGCGCCCTGAGTTCGAGTGGCCGAACATCCAGTACCACTTCCTGCCGGTGGCGATCAACTACAACGGCAGCAACGGTGTACAGGAGCACGGCTTCCAGGCGCACATGGGCTCGATGCGTTCGCCTAGCCGCGGTCGTATCCAGCTCAAGTCGCGCGACCCGCGCCAGCACCCGAGCATCCTGTTCAACTACATGGCCACCGAGCAGGACTGGCAGGAGTTCCGTGACGGTATCCGCCTGACCCGCGAGATCATGGCGCAGCCGGCGCTGGACGCCTACCGTGGCCGCGAGATCAGCCCGGGCGCCGAGGTGCAGACCGACGAGCAGCTGGATACCTTTATCCGCGAGCACGCCGAAACGGCCTTCCACCCATCGTGCTCGTGCAAGATGGGCAGCGACGAGATGGCCGTGGTCGATGGCGAGGGTCGCGTGCATGGCATGCAGGGCCTGCGCGTGGTCGACGCCTCGATCATGCCGATCATCACCACCGGCAACCTGAACGCGCCGACGATCATGATGGCCGAGAAAATCGCCGACAAGATCCGTGGCCGTCAGCCACTGCCACGCAGCACGGCCACGTACTATGTGGCCAATGGTGCGCCGGTCAAGGGCAAGGCGCTGCGCGAGGTGGCGCAGGCTTAAGACCCCGCAGCCCCCTTCGCTGGCAAGCCAGCCCCCACAGGTTTATCACTGCTCTTGAGGGCAGCGCGGTACCTGTGGGAGCTGGCTTGCCAGCGAAAGCATCCGTATTGGCAACAGCAGATCAAGCACCCGGGCGGTGCTTTTTTTGTACCCGCGATAATCGCTTTACAGCCCGCTAACTCATCAGGTTAGAATCCTTGGCACGCGACCTGCTAGCCGAAGTCAGGCAAAAAGCAAGTCGACCTTTTTCTGCACTGCCCTGGAGTACTGCCTTTGGATGCGTCCACCATCAATAGCCTGTTCTTGATCGGCGCATTGCTGGTAGGTGCAAGTATCCTGGTCAGTTCACTCTCCTCACGCCTGGGCATCCCGATCCTGGTGATCATCCTGGCCGTGGGCATGGTCGCCGGCGTCGACGGCGGCGGCATCATCTTCAACAATTACCCGACCGCCTACCTGGTGGGCAACCTGGCGCTGGCCGTGATCCTGCTCGACGGCGGCCTGCGCACGCGGGTCTCGAGCTTTCGCGTAGCCCTGTGGCCGGCGCTCTCGCTGGCCACGGTGGGGGTGATGATCACCACCGGCCTCACCGGCCTGGCCGCCGCCTGGCTGTTCGACCTGAACCTGATGCAGGGCCTGCTGATCGGCGCCATCGTCGGCTCAACCGACGCCGCCGCAGTGTTCTCGCTGCTGGGCGGCAAGGGCCTGAACGAACGGGTCACCGCCACCCTGGAAATCGAGTCGGGCAGCAACGACCCGATGGCGGTGTTCCTCACCGTGACCCTGATCGAAATGATCGCCAGCGGCCAGAACGGCCTGCACTGGGGCCTGCTCGGGCACCTGCTGCGCGAGTTCGGCATCGGCAGCCTGCTCGGCCTGGGTGGCGGCTGGCTGATGCTGCAGTTGGTCAACCGCATGAACCTGGCCGGCGGCCTGTACCCGATCCTGGTGATCAGCGGTGGCCTGGCGGTGTTCGCGCTGACCAACGCCCTGCACGGCAGCGGCTTCCTCGCGGTGTACCTGTGCGGCCTGGTGCTGGGCAACCGGCCGATCCGCAGCCGCCACGGCATCCTGCACATGCTCGACGGCATGGCCTGGCTGGCACAGATCGGCATGTTCCTGGTGCTGGGCCTGCTGGTCACGCCCCACGACCTGCTGCCCATCGCCCTGCCGGCACTGGGCCTGGCACTGTGGATGATTTTGTTCGCACGGCCGCTGTCGGTAATGGTCGGGCTGCTGCCGTTCAAGGCCTTCCATGGCCGCGAAAAAGTATTCATCTCATGGGTCGGCCTGCGTGGCGCGGTCCCGATCATCCTTGCGGTGTTCCCGCTGATGGCCGGCCTGCCCGACGCGCAGCTGTACTTCAACCTGGCGTTCTTCATCGTGCTGGTATCGCTGCTGGTGCAGGGCACCAGCCTGCCGTGGGTGGCGCGCCTGCTCAAGGTGACCGTACCGCCGGACCCCGCGCCCATTTCGCGCTCGGCCCTGGAAGTGCACATCACCAGCGAGTGGGAGCTGTTCGTGTACCGCCTCGGTGCAGAGAAGTGGTGCATCGGCGCCGCCCTGCGCGAGCTGAAAATGCCCGAGGGCACGCGTATCGCCGCGCTGTTTCGTGGCCAGCAACTGCTCCATCCGTCGGGAAGTACCACCCTGGAGGTGGGTGACCTGCTGTGCGTGATCGGCCACGAACACAACCTGCCGGCACTGGGCAAGCTGTTCAGCCAGGCGCCGCAGCGCGGCCTCGACCTGCGCTTCTTCGGCGACTTCGTGCTCGAAGGCGACGCAGAACTGGGGGCTGTAGCGGCGTTGTACGGTTTGCAGCTCGACGGCCAGGACCCGCACATGCCGCTGGCGCGCTTCATCGTGCAGAAGGTCGGCGGTGCGCCGGTGGTGGGCGACCAGATCGAATGGAACAGCACCTTGTGGACCGTTGCGCTGATGGAAGGGAACAAGATCCTCAAAGTGGGGATCAAATTCCCCGAAGGTTCTCGACCCGGCCCCGGGTTGTTCCTTTAAACTTCGATTCTCTGCCCGGTTCTACGACGTCTGCCTATGTCCCTGCGCACTGTTTTTAGCGCAGCCCTGCTCGGGCTGTGCCTGTCCCTCTCCCTCGCCCACGCGGCGGAGCCGCCTTCCACTGCGAGTGTCCAGCACAGCCTGGACAAGATCGCCGAGCGCAAGCTGCCCGAGGCAGACCAGAAGGCCCTGCAGCAGGTGCTGGAACAGACCCTGGGGTTTCTCGCCTCGCGCGAGGACTACGACAAGCGCCTGGCCGCGCTCAAGCTGCAACTGACCGACGCGCCACGCCAGACCAGCGAAAACCTGCGCGAGCTGACCAAGCTCAAGGACAGCAAGACGATCCCGGTGGCCCAGCGCTACGCGGCGCTGAACGTGCCGCAGCTGGAGCAACTGCTGTCCGAGCGCACCACCCAGCAGGGCGAGCTGCAAAAGGCGCTGTCCGAAGCCAACAGCCTGATCATCAATTCGCAGACCCGCCCCGAGCGCGCCCAGGCCGAGATCAGCAGCAACCAGACCCGCACCCAGCAGATCAACAGCACGCTCAAGCTGGGCAAGGACAACGGCAAGACGCTGTCGGCCGAGCAGCGCAACCAGCTCAACGCCGAACTGGCCTCGCTCACCTCGCTGACCCTGCTGCGCCGCCAGGAACTGGCCGGCAACAGCCTGCTGCAAGACCTGGGCAACAGCCAGCACGACCTGCTGATCGAGCGCGCCACGCGCCTGGAACAAGAGATCCAGGACCTGCAGACGCTGATCAACCAGAAGCGCCTGGCGCAGTCCCAGCAAACCGTCACCGAGCAGTCCATCGAGGCGCAGAAGGCCGGCGGCAGCAGCGTGCTGGCCACCGAAAGCGCGGCCAACCTCAAGCTCTCCGACTACCTGTTGCGCAGCACCGACCGGCTCAACGAGCTGACCCAGCAGAACCTCAAGACCAAGCAGCAGCTCGACAGCCTGACCCAGGCCGACCAGGCCCTGGACGAGCAGATCAGCGTGCTCAAGGGCAGCCTGCTGCTGTCCAAGATCCTCTACAAACAGAAGCAGGCGCTGCCGCACCTGAAGGTCGACCGCGACCTGGCCGACCAGATCGCTGACATCCGCCTGTACCAGTTCGAGGTCAACCAGCAGCGCGAACAGATCAGCAGCCCCAGCAGCTATGTCGAAAAGCTGCTCGGGACCCAGCCGCCCGAGAGCGTTACCCCGCAGTTGCGCAAGGCGCTGCTGGAGGTAGCGATCACCCGCAGCGACCTGCTCGAACGCCTGAACCGCGAGCTGAGCGCCCTGCTCAACGAATCGATCACCCTGCAACTGAACCAGAAGCAATTGCTGAGCACCGCGCAGAACCTGCGCGGCACCCTCGACGAGCAGATGTTCTGGATCCCGAGCAACAAGCCGCTGGACGTGGAATGGTTGCGCAGCGTACCCGAGCGCCTGCAAAAGCAGGTGGTGAGCCTGCCGTGGGGCTCCGGCATCAACGAGCTGGCCGACGGCCTGACCCAGCGCCCGCTGCTGTTCCTGCCGCTGCTGCTGCTGATCGGCGCCCTGCTGTGGCGGCGCAAGTACCTGTATGCGCGCCTGAGCAAGGTTCACCAGGATGTCGGCCACTTCAAGCGTGACAGCCAGTGGCACACGCCCCAGGCGATCCTGATCAACATCCTCCTGGCCATGCCATTGAGCCTGGGCCTGGCGCTGTGCGGCTACGCCCTGCAGATCGACGCCCGCGGCCAGAACGCCAACCTCGGCGCCGCGCTGTGGCAGATCGCCCAGGCCTGGCTGGTGTTCTACACCGCCTACCGCATCCTGGCACCCGGTGGCGTGGCCGAGCTGCATTTTCGCTGGGAGAAGCCCCAGGTCGAGTTCCTGCGCGGCTGGATCCGCCGCCTGGGCAGCGTGGTGCTGGCGCTGGTCGGCGTGGTCGCGGTGGCCGAGCATCAGCCCTCGGCGCTGGCCGAAGACGTGCTCGGCATCGGCGTGGTGCTGACCTGCTACGCACTGATGGCCTGGCTGCTCAGCCGCCTGCTGCTGAGCAGCCCCACCCACCGCAACACCTCGCTGTTCCGCAAGGCGGTGGGTGTGGCGTTCACCGCCTTGCCGGTGGCGCTGTTCATCGCCGTGTGCTTTGGCTACTACTACACCGCGCTCAAGCTCACCGACCGCCTGATCGACACGCTCTACCTGCTGATGTTCTGGCTGGTGATCGAGGCCGCCTTCGTGCGCGGCCTGGCCGTGGCCGCGCGGCGCCTGGCCTACCAGCGCGCGCTGAGCAAGCGTAACGCGACCAAGGAAGGGCTGGACGGCGAAGTGATCGTCGAAGAGCCGACCCTGGACATCGAGCAGGTCAACCAGCAGTCGCTGCGCCTGATCCGCCTGGCGCTGCTGGGTGGCTTCATGGCCGCGCTGTACTGGGTGTGGGCCGACCTGATCAGCGTGTTCGCCTACCTCGACAACATCACCCTGTACGAGTACACCAGCGGCACCGGCGCGGCCATGAGCATGGTGCCGATCAGCCTGGGCGACCTGCTGGGTGCGCTGGTGATCGTCGGCATCACCTTTGCCTTGGCCGGCAACCTGCCGGGCCTGCTCGAAGTGCTGGTGCTGTCACGCCTGAACCTGGCCCAGGGCAGCGCCTACGCCACCACCACGCTGCTGTCGTACGTGATTGCCGGGGTCGGCTTCGTCACCACGCTGTCGACCCTCGGGGTGAGCTGGGACAAGCTGCAATGGCTGGTGGCGGCGCTGTCGGTGGGCCTGGGCTTCGGCATGCAGGAAATCTTCGCCAACTTCATCTCCGGCATCATGATCCTGTTCGAACGCCCGGTGCGCATCGGCGACACCATCACCATCGGCAACCTGTCGGGCACGGTGAGCAAGATCCGCATTCGCGCCACCACCATCACCGACTTCGACCGCAAGGACATCATCGTCCCCAACAAGACCTTCATCACCGGGCAACTGATCAACTGGTCGCTGACCGACACCATCACCCGGGTGACCCTCAAGCTGGGCGTGGACTACGGCTCGGACCTGGACCTGGTGCGCACCTGCTGCTGCAGGCGGCCAACGAGAACCCGCGGGTACTCAAGGAGCCGCGCCGATCGTGTACTTCCTGAACTTCGGCGAAAGTACCCTGGACCACGAACTGCGCATGCACGTACGTGACCTGGGCGACCGCAACCCGGTGCTCGACGAGATCAACCGCTACATCAACAAAGAGTTCAAGAAGCAGCACATCAACATCTCGTTCCGCCAGATGGAGGTGTACCTGAAGAACATGCAGGGCCAGGAGTACAAGATGGTGCCGGTCGAAGCGCCGAACAAGACCGTGCTGCCCGATCCGCCCACCGACGCTTCAGGAGATGGCCGTTGAAAGCCCTTGATGAGCTGACCTTCGACAACCGCTTCGCCCGCCTGGGCGATGCGTTCTCCACCCATGTGCTGCCCGAGCCGATTGCCGAGCCGCGCCTGGTCGTGGCCAGCGATGCGGCCATGGCGCTGCTCGACCTGGACCCCACCCAAGCGTGCTCGCCGGTGTTCGCCGAGCTGTTCAGCGGGCACAAGCTGTGGGCCGAGGCCGAGCCGCGGGCCATGGTCTATTCGGGGCATCAGTTCGGCGCGTACAACCCGCGCCTGGGCGACGGCCGCGGGTTGCTGCTGGGCGAGGTCTACAACGCTGCCGGCGAGCACTGGGACCTGCACCTCAAGGGCGCGGGCCAGACGCCGTACTCGCGCATGGGCGATGGCCGCGCGGTACTGCGCTCCTCGATTCGCGAGTTCCTGGCGTCCGAGGCGTTGCACGCGCTGGGCATCCCCAGCAGCCGCGCCCTGTGCGTGATCGGCTCGAGCACGCCGGTATGGCGCGAAACCCAGGAGCGCGCGGCCATGGTGCTGCGCCTGGCCCCGAGCCACATCCGCTTCGGCCATTTCGAGTACTTCTACTCACACCCGCCAGCCCGAACAGCAGCGCGAGCTGGCCGAGCATGTACTGAACCTGCACTTTGCCGAATGCCGCGAGCAGCCCGAGCCGTACCTGGCGATGTTCAGGACCATTGTCGAGCGCAATGCCGAGCTGATTGCGCGCTGGCAGGCCTATGGCTTCTGCCATGGGGTGATGAACACCGACAACCTGTCGATCCTGGGCATCACCTTCGATTTCGGGCCGTTCGCCTTCCTCGATGATTTCGATGCCGGCTTCATCTGCAACCACTCCGATGATCAGGGGCGCTACAGCTTCAGCAACCAGGTGCCGGTCGCGCACTGGAACCTCAGCGCGCTGGCCCAGGCGCTGACGCCGTTGATCAGTGTGGAGGCGTTGAAAGAGGCGCTGGGCCTGTTCCTGCCGTTGTACCAGGCGCATTACCTGGACCTGATGCGCCGGCGTCTGGGGCTGACCGAGGCGCGCGACAACGACATGGCGCTGGTGGAGCGTCTGCTGGAACTGATGCAGAAAGGGTCGGTGGATTACACGCTGTTCTTCAGGAAGCTGGGCGACCAGCCGGCAGGCGACGCGGTGCAGGTGGTGCGCGATGATTTTGTCGACCTGGCCGGGTTCGACGCCTGGGCGGTGGCGTACCTGGCGCGATTGGCTGAAGAGCCGGGCAATGCCCAGGGGCGGCGCGAACGGATGCATGCGGTCAACCCGCTGTACATCCTGCGCAACTACCTGGCCCAACGTGCCATCGAAGCAGCCGAGGGTGGGGATTACGAAGAGGTGCGGCGCTTGCACCAGGTGCTGACGCGGCCGTTCGACGAACAGCCGGGCATGCAGGCCTATGCCGAGCGGCCACCGGAGTGGGGCAAGCACCTGGAGATCAGTTGCTCATCCTGATGTACCTGGTTTGACTGCACCGGCCTCTTCGCTGGCAA
>NZ_JAAHBU010000374.1 GCF_010671725.1 Pseudomonas brassicae
GCTCCAGGTGGTCGAGGGTGTTGCCGGCCACGGCGCTGCGCTCGGGGCCGGTGTCGGTATGCAGGTGCTCAAGGGCCTGCTCGTCGTTGACCCCGCGCACCTGATTGCGCCGGGCGTGGTCGATGCTCAGGTTGTTGGCGATGCGGTAGAGGAAGGCGCGCAGGTTGCCGACGTTGCCGCGTTCGCTGTGCATCAGGCGCACGAAGGCATCCTGCAACAGGTCGCGGGCGGTCTCCCGGCAGCGCACCCGACGGGTGAGAAAGGCCAGCAGCTCGTTGCGGTGGCGCTGGTAGAGCAGCGTCAGGCTTCGGTCTTGCTTGTTGTCGGGCATGGTCTTACCAGCAAGAGTTGGTGCAGGTGCTGGCCTCTTCGCTGGCAAGCCAGCTCCCACAGGGATCAACGCTGTCCTTGGGGGAGCTGGCGTGCCAGCGAAGGCCGCGCCGCAGACTAGCGTTACTGAGAATTATTAACAAGTAGCCGCCTGGCGTAAAAGAATAGTGCGCTTGCTAACTATTTCTGGATAATTGGATCCCACCCCAGCCCCGATGGACGTTTTTCCCATGGCCTTGAGTTCTGCCTCCTCCAGTACGCCCGCGGCCGCCGCCAGCCAGAGCAGCCCGCTGGTGATGCGCATTATTGCGGCCTGTGCATTGGCGCACTTGATCAACGACCTGATCCAGGCCGTGTTGCCGTCGATCTACCCGATGCTCAAGGCCAACTACGGGCTGAGTTTCACCCAGGTCGGGCTGATTACCCTGACCTTCCAGGTCACCGCCTCGCTGCTGCAGCCTGCCGTGGGGTTCTATACCGACCGGCGTCCGATGCCGAACCTGCTGCCGCTGGGTACGCTGTGCACCCTGGTAGGCATCCTGATGCTGGCCTTCGTCGGCAGCTTCCCGATGATCCTGCTGGCCGCCGCGCTGGTGGGCATCGGCTCCTCGACCTTCCACCCGGAAACCTCGCGCATCGCACGGCTGGCCTCGGGTGGCCGCTATGGCCTGGCGCAGTCGACGTTCCAGGTGGGCGGCAACGCAGGCTCGGCCTTCGGCCCGCTGCTGGCGGCCGCCATCATCATCCCGTTCGGGCAGGGCAATGTGGCGTGGTTCGGCCTGTTCGCACTGTTTGCGGTGGTGGTGACCTATGGCCTGAGCCGCTGGTACCGCGAGCACCTCAACCTGTTCAAGGCCAAGGCCGGCCAGGCCGCCACCCACGGCCTCACGCGCGGGCGGGTGATCGGCGCGCTGGTGGTGCTGGGCCTGCTGGTGTTCTCCAAGTACTTCTACATGGCCAGCCTGACCAGCTACTACACCTTCTACCTGATCGAGAAATTCGACCTGTCGGTGGCCAGCTCCCAGCTGTACCTGTTCCTGTTCCTGGGCGCGGTGGCGGCCGGCACCTTCTTCGGCGGCCGATCGGTGATCGCATCGGGCGCAAGGCGGTGATCTGGTTCTCGATCCTCGGCGTGGCGCCGTTCACCCTGGCGCTGCCGTACGCCGACCTGTTCTGGACCAGCGTGCTGAGCGTGATCATCGGCTTCATCCTGGCGTCGGCATTCTCGGCCATCGTGGTGTACGCCCAGGAACTGGTGCCGGGCAACGTGGGCATGATCGCGGGGATCTTCTTCGGCCTGATGTTCGGCTTTGGTGGCATTGGTGCGGCGCTGCTGGGCTACCTGGCGGATATCCACGGCATCGAGTACGTCTACACGCTGTGCTCGTTCCTGCCGCTGTTCGGCCTGCTGGCGATTCTGCTGCCGTCCACGCGCAAGCGCTGATACGCGCGCGGCCCTAGCGGTGACGATGGCGTCACCGTGAACATGCCGGTACGGGGGGAATGAACTGGGTAGATGCTCGGACGATGCGGCAAACCCTCGTCCATGGTGGTGCGAGGTTAGCACGGCG
>NZ_JAAHBU010000375.1 GCF_010671725.1 Pseudomonas brassicae
CCAGGAACTGGTGCCGGGCACGTGGGCATGATCGCGGGGATCTTCTTCGGCCTGATGTTCGGCTTTGGTGGCATTGGTGCGGCGCTGCTGGGCTACCTGGCGGATATCCACGGCATCGAGTACGTCTACACGCTGTGCTCGTTCCTGCCGCTGTTCGGCCTGCTGGCGATTCTGCTGCCGTCCACGCGCAAGCGCTGATACGCGCGCGGCCCTAGCGGTGACGATGGCGTCACCGTGAACATGCCGGTAGCGGGGGGGAAATGAACTGGTGATGCTCGGACATGCGCAAACCCTCGTCCATGGTGGTGCGAGGTTAGCACGGCGCAATTGACGCCTGGCCCGGCCTTCACCTAGAGTGCCAGGCTCCTTTCTCCTGTAGCCGCCCCATGAACCGTTTCTCCCGTCCTCGCGCAGCAAAGCCGCCGGTTGTCCAGGCCGTGCTGTGCGACTGGCCGTGCGACACGGTACTCAAGCGTCGGCGCAGCGTGCTGTTCGCCTTCACCTTTTCGCCACCCCGCGCCTGAACTGACAGCCGTTTTCACAGCACAGTCATGGTGATGCCTGCGCGCGTTCGCGCGCAGGCGGGTTTGGAGTTGTAGATGAACACGCGTTTGCTGGCGGGCCTTCTGTTCGCCGTTTCGATTGTCGGGTTGAGCCTGGGCGCGACCCTGCCACTGGTATCCCTGCGCCTGCTCGATGCCGGCGCCAGCACCTTGCACATCGGCGTCCTGTCGGCCGCCCCCGCCGCCGGGATGATGCTGTCGGCGTTCCTGGTGGACGCCTGCTGCCGCCACCTCACCCGGCGCACCATCTACCTGCTGAGTTTTGGCCTGTGTGCGCTGAGCGTCGGTCTGATCGACTGGGCGTTCGAGGCCACCTGGCTGCTGGGCCTGCTGCGCCTGGGCATGGGCGTGGGCATGGGCATCGCGATCATCCTCGGCGAGTCCTGGGTCAACGAACTGAGCGAAGAGCACAACCGTGGCAAGGTCATGGCGCTGTACGCCACCGCGTTCACCGGTTGCCAGATGCTCGGCCCGACCCTGCTGGCGGTATTCGGCGCGCACAGCCCGTGGGTGATCATCCTGGTCAGCCTGTGCTATGCGCTGGCGCTGGTGTCGATCGTGTGGACGGTGCCCAACGACTACGTCGAGCATGGCGAAGAGGGCGACAAGAGTTTTTCGCTGGGCGGCTTCCTGCGCGTGGCTCCGGCCCTGTGCATGGGCGTGCTGTTCTTCTCGTTCTTCGATGCAGTGGTGCTTTCGCTGTTCCCCGTCTACGCGACCAACCATGCCTACGCCGTGGGCGTGGCCGCATTGATGGTCACGGTGATTCTTACCGGCGACATGCTGTTCCAGTTGCCGCTGGGCTGGCTGGCCGACCGCTGCGAGCGCACCACCCTGCACCTGGTGTGCGGCGTGGTGGCGATGCTGATCGGCCTGGCGCTGCCGTGGCTGATCCAGGTGCAGTGGCTGTTGTGGCCGGCGCTGGTGGTGCTGGGCGCGGTGGCGGGCGGGGTGTATGCGCTGGCGCTGGTGCTGATCGGGCAGCAGTTCAAGGGCCAGGACCTGGTCACGGCCAATGCCAGGCGTCGGCCTGTTGTGGGGCGTGGGCAGCCTGGTCGGACCGCTGGTCAGCGCGCGGCCATGGGCGTGGCGCCGCATGGTCTGCCGATGGCGCTGGCGGCGATGGCGGCGCTGTTCGTGTGCTTTGCCCGCGGCTCGCGGCGCAGGGCGTATGCGGCGCGTATGGTGCAGTAGGGGGAGCGCTGGAGATGTGTTGGCT
>NZ_JAAHBU010000376.1 GCF_010671725.1 Pseudomonas brassicae
GGGTCTGGCCGAAGTCTTCGCTCTGGTGCGGCAGGCCCATTTTGGTCGCCGGGTCCCACAGCCCGGCGATACCGATCGTGGTGTTGAGCAGCAGGCGTGCGGTGATTTCCATCGACCGCTTGCCCTTGAACTGCAGCAGGCTGTTGAACAGGTTGGGCACGTCGCCCACGTTGCTGAAGAAGTTGCTTACACCGGTGCGCAAAAAGCTTGGGGTGACGTAGCGGTAGCCATTCACCACCGGCAGCAGCACCCATTGGTCGAAGCGGTAGTTGAAGTGGTAGAGCCGGCGGTTCATCGATTCCAGCGGGTCGTAGACGTTCAGTGCGGTCAGGGTCGAGCGCTCGAACTCACGCTGGTCCAGGCCGGGGTTGAACTTGAGCGCCTTGAGCGGCTCGGTGAAGCCGTCGGATTCCACCACGCTGGCCCGCGGTGGCGTTTCGTCGGCCTGGGCCAGGCCTGTGGCGAGCAACGCCGTCACCATCAGCAGTTGTTTAACCACGGAAAAACTCCAGCATCGCGTCGCTGTTGACGCGGTAGTTGATATTGCCGCAGTGCCCGCCGTGCGGGTAAAGGGTCAGGCGGTCGCCAAAGGTACTACGCAGAAAACCGATGTCGCCAGGGCCGAGGATCACGTCGTCGGCATTGTGCATCACGGCGATCTTGGGGCTGTTGTGCAGGTAGTCCTTGAGTGCGTACAGGCTCACCTGGTCGATCAGTTGCAGCAGGCTGCCACCGTCGGTGCGGGCGCGCCACATGGGGATCACCTGCTCGGTGAGGTAGCAGTCGAAGTCGCATTGCAACGCACGCTTGAAGAACGGCGTGAGGCTGCTGCCTTCGGTGATCGGGTACTTGGGCGGAATGATCAGGCCACGGCGGTTGATCAGGTCGGAGGTGAAGGCGATGTCGGCAGCGGAGAAGCGGAACGAGGTGCCGATCAGCATCGCCATCTGCTCGTTGCTCAGGTGCTGGCGCGACTGCTGGAAGTCGTACAGCAGCGCGTCATTGAGGTCGATGTAGCCTTTTTGCTGGAAGTAGCGGGTCAGCTTGGTCAGCACCAGTTCATAGAAAGTGGTGCTGCTGGTGACGCCCTTGACCTCGGTTTGTACCAGCTTGTCGAGGTTGCTGATGGAGGTGTAGAGGTTGACCGGCGGGTTGAGCAGCAGCACCCGCTTGAAGTTGAAGCTGCGCCGGGTTTCGTCCAGGTGGCTGACGAACGCTGCGTCCAGTGCGCCGAGGCTGTAGCCGGTGAGGTAGAACTCGCTGATCGGCAGGCGCGGGTGCTGGGCACGCACGCCCTGCATCACCCGGTACAGGTCTTCGGCGTCTTCGGCGGTGACGCCGGGGGTGGCGAAGCGCGAGGCGGCGCTGATGAAGTCGAAGCTGGTGGGCGAAGAAAGCTGCACCACATGGTAGCCGGCCTTGTAGTAAAGCCGTTTGAGGTACTCGTTGAGGCTGCTGGTATAGGGCGCGCCAGTGCCGGCGATGAGGAAGATCAGCGGTGCCTCGTGGTCTTGCCGGGCCAGGCGATAGCGCAGCTTTTTCACGGCCCAGAAGTTGTCGGGCAGGATGAACTCGCGTTCCGGGCGGATGTTCAGGCTGTAGTCGGACTGGTTGATATCGTCGTCGGTGGGCAGTTCCGGGCGCAGCTCGGGCGGCGTGGAGGCGATGGTCGCCTCGAAGGGATTGGTCAGTGGGTAACCATAGGTGGCCGCATCGACGTCCACCGCCGAAGCGGCCGCACTCGACAAGAGGCCACCCAGCAGGGCGGCGAGGCGCAGTGATCGAAGCATGACGGATCCCCAGGAAAGGCAAAGCAAAGTGTGTGCTGCAGGCTAGGACACTGGCGTTATCCGCAAAGTTGCCTTGTGCCCCGGCTTTTATTGTCCCGGATGTTGCCGTGCGGGTCTGCGCCGGAGCAACAGCAGGTTTCATTTCTCTTGTGCTTAAAGTAGCTGAGGCTGGCGCTTTTGCCTTGCATAGACGCCTCGGAGGATTATGCTGGGCGCCGATTTCATTGTTTCCGGAGTTGCCATGAACCGCCGTTTGCCGCCGATCGCCTTGCTGGTGTGCCTGTCGTTGTGGGTGGCCGCCTGCTATGGGGTGCGTTACGGCTTCATGGAGGACCCCCGGTGGGTGGGCGTGTGCACCTCGGTGCAGGTGAGCTGGGAATGCCAGCTGCGGGCCACACTGGGCTGGTTGATTCATTTCCGGGTGCTGGGCTGGACGGCCCTGGCCCTGGCCCTGGTGGCTTGCGTGGTGCCACGCCGTGGTGGCTGGCGCTCGTATCGCTGGTATTCGGGGCGGCGGCGTTGGTGCTGTACAACGTTAGCCTGGCGGTGTTTGCGATCGTGCTGGCGGGATTGCGGCTGGTGCGCAGCAGGGCTTGAAACCCAGGTGCGCCCTTCGCTGGCAAGCCAGCTCCCACAGGTACAGCGGTGCTCTTGCGGCCTGTAGAGAACCTGTGGGAGGTGGCTTGCCAGCGAAGGCTG
>NZ_JAAHBU010000377.1 GCF_010671725.1 Pseudomonas brassicae
TGCGGATCTCGTGGCTCATGGTGGTGAGAAAGGTGCTCTTGGCGTGGTTGGCGCTGTCAGCCTGCTCCTTGGCCACACGCAGCTCTTCAAGCAGGTGCTCGCTGATACGCAGTTGCAGTTGCAATGCCTGCTCGGCCTCTGCGCGCTGGTGCATGAGTTTTCGCAGGTAGCGGTTCCACAGGGCGATGGCGGCGATTATCAGCGCGGCCACGCCCAGGATCTGCAACACCAGCGAGCGGTAGTTGCGCCATGGCGTGTCGCTGATCAACGCATTGATGCGCCAGCGATTGACCAGCTGGGTCATCTGCTCCGGGGGAATGCTGAGCAGGGTCTTTTCAAGAATGCCGTGCAGGGGCGATTCGCGCAGGGTGGCGAATGCCGCAAGCGCGGGCGTGTCGTCCAGCAGCGTGGCAATGCGCAAGCGGTCCTTGAACATCCGGCTGATGAAGTAGGCGGCGTTGATCTGAGAACTCAGTGCGGCATCGGCGCGGCCCTGGGCCACGTACTCCATCAGGGCCAGCGGATCGTC
>NZ_JAAHBU010000378.1 GCF_010671725.1 Pseudomonas brassicae
CACCTCGATCAGCTTGATGTCCGGGTAGCGCCGGCGCAGTTCGGCGCTCACCGGGGTGCTGCGGATGACCGCCAGGCGTTTGCCGTTGAGCTGGTCGGGGTGCTTGATCGCGGTGTCGCGCATGCCGGTCACCAGCACCCGCGGGTTGGCCAGGTAAGGGCGGGTAAAGGCCAGGGTCCTGGCGCGCTCGATGCCGTAGTTCAGGGCGCCGACCACTTCGGCGTCGCCGTTTTCCACCAGGCTGACCATGGCCGGCACCGAATCGCTTTCGATGATCTGGAAGGTGAGGCCGCTGCGCAGGCTGATCTGTTGCAGCACATCGGCGGTAATCCCGCGAAACTGCTGATTTGCATCGAAGAAACTCAGCGGCGCGAAGTACTTGTTGATGACCACGCGAACACTGGGGTGCTGTTCGATCCAGGCGCGTTCGGCCGGGGTCAGTTGCAGTTCGGCGCGATTGAGCAGGATGCTGCTGACGCCACTGCTCCAGCGCCGCATCACGTTCAGCCGGTCGCTGTCGGTGATGCTCGCCAGGGCCTTGTTGAGCACCTCGAGCAGCAGGGCGTTGTCACGTGCCAGGGCAAAGCCAAAGAAGGAACGCTGGGGTTTGACGTAGTGCGAGATCTGCAGGGTTTCGCGCAGATTCTTGCCTATCAGGTAATCGGCGCTGATCGCATCACCGATAAAGGCATCAGC
>NZ_JAAHBU010000379.1 GCF_010671725.1 Pseudomonas brassicae
CGCTGGCCGGCATCAGGCCGGTGAGCACTTTCATGGTGGTGGTCTTGCCGCAGCCGTTGGAGCCGAGAAAGCCGAAGATCTCGCCGCGCCCGATGGCAAAGCTGACCTTGTTCACCGCGGTGAAGTCGCCGAAGCGCAGGGTCAGTGCATGCGCCTCGATGGCAATCTCGCCGCCGTCGGCCGGCCTGGCGGGGATTGCCAGGGGCATCGGCTTGCGGCTGCGGTCTTGCTGCTGCTGGCGCTGGTAGCAGGTGAAGGCGTCGTCCAGCTTGCCACTGGCAGTGGCGCCGGCCAGGTCGCGGCTCAACCCTTGGGCAATCAGCTGGCCACGGTCGAGCATCAGGCAGTGTTCGAACTGCTCGGCTTCTTCCATGTAGGCGGTGGCGATCAGCAGGGTCAGCTGCGGGCGCTCCTGGCGCACCTGTTCGATCAGCTCCCAGAAGCGTCGGCGCGACAGCGGGTCGACCCCGGTGGTGGGTTCGTCGAGGATCAGCAGGTCGGGCTCGTGGATCAGTGCGCAGCACAGCCCGAGCTTCTGCTTCATGCCACCCGACAGCTTGCCTGCCGGGCGCTCGGCGAAGCGCTCGAGGTCGGTGGCCAGCAGCAGCGCATGCATGCGCGTGTCGCACTCGCTGCGGTTCAGGCCGAACAGGGTGGCGAAAAAGCGGATGTTCTCGCGGATCGACAGGTCCGGGTACAGGTTGCCGCCCAGGCCCTGGGGCATGAACGCAATGCGCGGGTACAGGCTGTTGCGGTGGCGGCGCTGGCGGATCGAGCCGCCCAGCACCTGCAGCTCGCCCTGTTGCAGCTTTTTCACGCCGGCGATCAGCCCCAGCAGGCTCGACTTGCCCGCACCGTCCGGGCCGATCAGCCCGCAGCGCGTGCCCGCCGGCAGCGCGAAGCTGATCGCCTGCAGGGCCTCAAGCGCGCCGTAGCGGTGACTGATGCCCTGGGCGTGCAGCGCCAGGGCGCTCATTGCAGGTTGGCCGGCCAGTCCACGGGGGCGCTGCGCACGTAGCCGGCGCGGGCATGCCGGGTTTGGCCTGGGGCACGGCGCTGGGTTCGGTGAGGCGCAGTTTGACGCGAAACACCAGCTTCTGGCGTTCGTCGCGGGTTTCGACCTGTTTGGGCGTGAACTGCGCCTTGGCCGCGACAAAGCTGACCTTGGCCGGCAGTGCGCGCTCGGGCAGTGCATCGAGCACGATGCGCGCCTGGTCACCCACGGTGAGCTTGCCGGTGGTGGAGGCGGGCAGGTAGAGGTTCATGTACTGGTCGCTGGGGTCGATCAGCAGCAGCACGCGCCCACCGGCACCGAGCACTTCGCCCGGCTCGGCCAGGCGCAGTTGGATCACGCCATTGATCGGCGCGCGCAGGCTGCTGTCGTCGATTTCGCTGGTGAGCTGCGCCACCTGGGCCTGGGCGGCGCCAATCGCGGCCTTGATCGCCGCCAGTTGTGCGCGTGCCGCCACCACTGCCGAGTGGCTGGTGTCGTGGCGCGCCTGTTGCTGGTCGAGCAATTGCTGGCTGGCGTATTTGCGCTGATACAGCTCGCGGATACGCTTGAGTTCCTGGCTGGCCAGCAACTGTTCGCTCTGGCGCAGCTGTACCGTGGCCTGGGCCGCGGCGTAGTTCTCGCGGGCGCGCAGCACTTCGGCCTCGGCCTGGGTGCGCTGGGCCTCCAGGGTGCGGGTGTCGATACGTGCCAGCAACTGGCCCTTGCTCACCACGTCACCTTCGTCGGCAAGCACCTCGGCCAGGCGTCCGGGCACCTTGGTGGCGATCTGCACTTCAGTCGCTTCGAGTCGCCCGTTGCCCGCGCTCAGGCCTTCGGGCAGGCGGTCGTGCAGCGACTTCCAGTAGCCCAGGCCGCCGGCGCCGAGCAACAGCGCGATCAGCGCGCCGGCAAACAATTTGGGGGTATGTTGACTCATCGACATGCACCTGCGTCCTGCTGCATTGACGTCAGAGTCTGACGTTTCGCCTACCGTGGCGGGTTGATACGCATCAAATGTGTGGCCATCCTACGCGACTCAGCGCAAAGCGCGCACTGCCGCCCATTGTTCGGCCGTCACCGGCATCACCGACAGGCGGCTGCCCTTCTGCACCAATGGCATTTCGGCCAGTGCGGCCTGCTGCTTGAGGTAACCCAGCCCCAGCACCTTGGCGAAGGTTTCGACATGCGCCACGTCCACCGCGCTCCAGGGGTTTTTCTCGGCACTGGCCTTGGCGTCGAAGTAGTGGCTCTCGGGGTCCAGCGCGGTCGGGTCGGGATACGCCGCAGCGCTGATGCGGGCGATGCCGGCGATGCCCGGTTCGGGGCAGCTGGAGTGGTAGAAAAAGAATTCGTCGCCTACCGCCATGGCCCGCAGAAAGTTGCGTGCCTGGTAGTTGCGCACCCCGTCCCAGCGGGCCTGGCCCAGGCGGCCAAGGTCGGTGATCGAGAGCTCATCGGGCTCGGATTTCATCAGCCAGTAGGCCATGGGGGCGCTCCAGACAAGGTTTGAAATAACCTGTTGCATGAAACCGACAGCCGGTTGGCGTCAACGTTTGCGTGTCGCCTCGGGTTGTCGGAGAATGCGCGCATTTTAAGCTTGACGCTGCTGCACGGCCTAATAAAAACCGTTGCTGTCATCGTGATGAGTTTGCCTGAGGGGGGCAATCGATGAATCGCAAACCGGATCTGCTCTGGGTGTTGGTGTTTCTGTTCGGCCTGGGTGTCGTCACCACGGGTTATGCGCAAAGTCTGTGGGAACAGAAGCTGGAAACCGCCGCCTATGAAATGCCGGTGAACCCCGCGCAACGTTGATCGACCCGCCAGCCCGTTCAGGGCGCCAGGTACCACCCCGTGTCCGACACCGTGCCCTGTAGCGGCACATCCCAGCTGGCCTGGGCCAGCCGTTCGACCTTCTGGCATTCGTGGGCCAGCCCCAGCAAGCGGGGTTTCTTCCAGGCCTTGCGCCGCCCTTGATAGGCCAGGCTGCGGTCATAGAAACCGCCACCCATGCCCAGTCGCCCACCCGTTGCATCGAAGCCCACCAATGGCAGCAGAACCAGGTCCAGTGCCCACACCGGCCGCTGGCGTCGCTGGCTGATGCGCGGCTCGGGGATACGAAAGCGGTTGGGCCGCAGTTTTTCCCCGTGCTCGAAGCGCTGGAAGGCCATCCTGGTCTTCGGCCAGGCGTGCAGTACCGGCAGGTAGGTGCGCTTGCCGCGGCGCTGGGCCTCGCGCAGCAGCAGGCGCGGGTCGATTTCACCGTCGTTGGGCAGGTACAGGGCGATGTGGCGGGCGCGGCGGAACAGCGGATGCTGCGCCAACTGGCGGTACAGGCCGCGTGCGGCCTGCTGTTGCGCGGCCGGGCTCAAGGCACGACGGGCATCACGCAGCAGGCGGCGAAGTTGCGGGCGGGTCAACGGCGCAGTGTCGGTCATGGCACGGGCGGTCCCAGGGGCAACTGCCACGCGCGGGTGGCAGTGCAGCTGCGCACGCCGCAAGGGGGCGTGGGCAATGGAATTCAGGCTCCCCGACGAACCGCTGTCGGTGTAGCCCTTGAACCCGAAAGTTCAAGGTGGAGATTACAGGAGGCGTTAAGGCTTTCCGTCAAGCGGACATGCACACCGGCCCCACGTGCAACCCCCGTGGTTGTGCGTATCGGCTCAGGGACATGACCGACTGGCAAGCACTCCAGGGAGTGGCGAGAGTATACCCGAAACTCAGGCCGGTTTTGAACCGGCATCGTCGCCAGGGCCTGATCGACACGTTCGAGCAGGTCGCGTACCTGCTCGCGGGTAGCGCCACTGGCCGGCGCCTGCGGGCGTTCCTGGTTGTGCAACAGGTCGTGGGTGATGTTCAGCGCAGCCATCACCGCAATGCGGTCGGCGCCGATCACTTTGCCGCTGCTGCGGATCTCGCGCATCTTGCTGTCCAGGTAGCGCGCTGCGCTGACCAGGTTGCTGCGTTCTTCCGGCGGGCAGATGATCGAATACTCTTTGTCGAGAATCTGAACGGTGACGCTATTGCTTGAACTCATGAGTCTTGCTCCAGGGCCTTGAGCCGCGAAATCATCGATTCGACCTTACGCCGGGCGATCTCGTTTTTTTTCGATGAGGTGGGCGCGCTCCTCGCGCCAGGATTTTTCCTGAGCTAATAGGAGTGCATTTTGCCGTTTAAGTTGCTCGACGCGTTCGATCAACAGCTCGAACCGGCCCATCAGCACTTGCAGGTCGTTCTCTGGCATGAAGTGCCACTCGCTTCTGTAAGACGGGTCTTACCCGCTCATTAAGTTCCGGCATGCTCCGAATTGGCGGCTTCGATGGTCTTGGCGCGCCTGCCGGTGCTAGGATACAAGGCCTTCATTCTAGTCATTGCGCCGTCTGACGCCTAGCTGCCCATGCCCATTCCGAATTCGCCGTACACCGCTTTTGCCACCTTGCTCTCCAGCAACGGTCACCCTGTTTCGCCTGCCGAGCTGCATGGCCTGTTGCTCGGGCGCAGTTGCGCCGGTGCCGGCTTCGAGGTCGACGGCTGGCTGGCCGATGCCGCCCAGCTGCTCGAAGTCGAACCTGCCGACACTGTTCGCAATGCCTTGATCGGCCTGCAGGAGATGGTCAAGGGCGAGCTCACCGGTGAAGAAGTCACCGTGGTGCTGTTGCTGCCCACCGACGATGCCCCGCTGACCGAGCGTGCGATTGCACTGGGCCAATGGTGCCAGGGCTTCATCGCCGGTTTCGGCCTGAATGCCGGCGGCAAGGACCTGAGTACCGAAGCCAAGGAAGTGCTGCAGGACCTGGTGGCGATCTCCCAGGTGCAGGACGCGCTGGAAGAGTCCGAAGACGGCGAAAGCGACTATATGGAAGTGATGGAGTACCTGCGCGTCGCACCGATGCTGCTGTTCTCCGAGCTGGCCAAGCCAGAAGCGCCCGCGCCCAAGCCGTCCTTGCACTAACTACATGCCGAACAGGGGTTCCTCGTGCCTATAGCCCATATCCCGAAAGCGGAGTATGCCCGTCGTCGCAAGGCGCTGATGGCGCAGATGGAACCCAACAGCATCGCCATCCTGCCGGCGGCCGCGGTGGCCATTCGCAACCGTGACGTCGAGCACGTGTACCGCCAGGACAGCGACTTCCAGTACCTCAGCGGCTTTCCCGAGCCTGAGGCGGTGATCGCATTGATTCCGGGGCGCGAGCACGGCGAGTACGTGCTGTTCTGCCGCGAGCGCAACCCCGAGCGCGAACTGTGGGACGGCCTGCGCGCCGGCCAGGAAGGCGCGGTGCGCGAGTTTGGCGCCGACGACGCGTTCCCCATCACCGACATCGACGACATCCTGCCTGGTCTGATCGAAGGCCGCGACCGGGTGTATTCGGCCATGGGCAGCCACCCCGAGTTCGATCGCCACCTGATGGAATGGATCAACCTGATCCGCTCCAAGGCCAACCTCGGTGCCCAGCCGCCGAACGAGTTCGTTGCGCTGGATCATCTGCTGCATGACATGCGCCTGTATAAATCGGCGGCAGAAGTGAAGGTGATGCGCGAGGCCGCGGCGATTTCGGCGCGCGCCCATGTGCGGGCGATGCAGGCCTGCCGCGCCGGGCTGCACGAGTACAGCCTGGAGGCGGAGCTGGACTACACGTTCCGCAAGGGCGGGGCGAAGATGCCGGCCTACGGCTCGATCGTCGCCGCCGGGCGCAATGGCTGCATCCTGCACTACCAGCAGAACGACGCGCTGCTCAAGGACGGCGACCTGGTGTTGATCGACGCCGGTTGCGAGATCGACTGCTACGCCAGCGACATCACCCGCACCTTTCCGGTCAGCGGGCAGTTTTCGCCGGAGCAGAAGGCAATCTATGAGCTGGTGCTCAAGGCGCAGGCGGCCGCGTTTGCGGTGATCGCCCCTGGCAAGCACTGGAACCACGCCCACGAGGCCACCGTACAGGTGATCACCGAAGGGCTGGTGGAACTGGGGCTGCTCAAGGGCAGTGTGCCCGAGCTGATTGAAACCGAGGCCTATCGGGCCTTCTACATGCACCGCGCCGGCCATTGGCTGGGGCTGGATGTGCACGATGTCGGCGAATACAAGGTCGGCGGCCAGTGGCGCGTGCTGGAACCCGGCATGGCGCTCACGGTCGAGCCGGGCATCTATATTGGGGCCGACAACCAGAGCGTCGCGAAAAAGTGGCGCGGCATCGGCGTACGGATCGAGGATGACGTAGTGGTAACCAAGCAGGGCTGTGAAATCCTGACCTCCGGCGTGCCCCGCACGGTGGCCGAAATCGAAGCACTGATGGCGGCTGCACGCAGCCAGGCCGCATGAGCCGGGTCAACCTTGCCATCATCGGCGGCGGCCTGGTCGGCGCCAGCCTGGCGCTGGCCCTGCAGGCCGGGGCCAAGGCGCGTGGCTGGAAGATCCTGCTGATCGAACCGTTCGCCCCGGGCGACAGTTTCCAGCCCAGCTACGATGCGCGTTCCTCGGCGCTGTCGTTCGGTACCCGGCAGATCTACGAGCGCCTGGGCCTGTGGCAGCCGATCAGCCGCCGCGCCGAACCGATCCGCCAGATCCAGGTGTCCGACCGCGGCCGCTTTGGCGCCACCCGCCTGGATGCGCTGGAAGAGGGCGTGCCGGCGCTGGGCTATGTGGTCGAGAACGCCTGGCTCGGCCAGTGCCTGTGGCAAGGGCTGGACGCCGAGGTGGTGAGCTGGCGCTGCCCGGCGCAGGTCACCGCGCTGCAGCCACTGGCCGATGGCTACCGGTTGTTGCTGGACGATGACACCCTCGTGGAGTGCGACCTGGCGGTGCTCGCCGATGGCGGGCGCTCCGGGCTGCGCGAGCAGTTGGGCATCCATGTCAGCCAGCGCCCTTACCACCAGAGCGCCCTGATCGCCAATATCACCCCGAGCGAAGCCCACTGCGGGCAGGCGTTCGAGCGCTTCACCGACGACGGCCCGATGGCCCTGCTGCCGCTGACCGAAAACCGCTGCGCGCTGGTCTGGACCCGCGCCGGCATGGACGCCAAACGCCTGGCCGAGATCGACGAGCGCGATTTTCTGGCCGAGCTGCAAGGCGTGTTCGGTTACCGCCTGGGCGCGTTGCGCCAGGTCGGCGCGCGTCATCTGTACCCGCTGTCGCTGGTGGAGGCGCAGGAGCAGGTGCGCTCGCACCTGGTGGTGCTGGGCAATGCGGCGCACAGCCTGCACCCGATTGCCGGGCAGGGCTTCAACCTGTCGCTGCGCGATGTGCAGGCATTGGCCGAGGGTCTGCTGGCCGGGCCCGAGGTGCCGGGCGACCTGGCCACCCTGCAGGCTTACCGCGAGCGCCAGCGCCTGGACCAGGACCTGACCGTGGGCTTCTCCGACAAGGTCACGCGGCTGTTCGGCAGCGGTCAGCCGTTGCTGGCCACCGGACGCAACCTGGGCCTGCTGGGCCTCGACCTGCTGCCCCCGGCCAAGCGCTGGTTCGCCCGTCAGGCCATGGGCCTGGGCACGCGCCCGGACCCGCAGGGCAAATGATCCCTTTCTCTTTTTATCAGGCGTAACAGCATGGAAATGCGCGCAGATCTGTTGATTGTCGGTGCCGGAATGGTCGGCAGCGCCCTGGCCCTGGCCTTGCAGCACAGCGGCCTGGACATCCTGCTGCTCGACGGCAGCCCGCTGTCGGTCAAGCCGTTCGATGCACAGGCCCCGTTCGAACCGCGGGTCAGTGCCCTGTCGATGGCCAGCCAGCGCATCCTCGAACGGGTCGGCGCCTGGCAGCACATCAGTGAACGACGCGTGAGCCCATACGCGGACATGCACGTGTGGGACGGCAGCGGCACCGGCAGCATCCACTTTTCGGCGGCCAGCGTGCACGCCGATGTGCTCGGCCACATTGTCGAGAACCGCGTGGTGCAGGACGGCTTGCTGCAACGTCTGCACGACAGCGAGATCGGCCTGCTGGCCAACGCGCGCCTGGAGCAGATGCGCCGCTCCGGTGACGACTGGCTGCTGACCCTGGCAGACGGGCGCACCCTGCGTGCGCCGCTGGTGGTCGCGGCCGATGGGGCGAACTCGGCGGTACGCCGCCTGACCGGTTGCGAAACCCGCGAGTGGGACTACCTGCACCACGCCATTGTCACCAGCGTACGCTGCGCCGAACCGCACCAGGCCACGGCCTGGCAGCGTTTCACCGACGACGGGCCGCTGGCATTCCTGCCGCTGCTGCGCGATGGCCAGCAGCACTGGTGCTCGATCGTATGGTCGACCACGCCCGAGCAGGGCGAGCGTCTGATGGCATTGCCCGACGCCGCGTTCTGCGCCGAACTGCAGCGGGCCTTCGAAGGCCGCCTGGGCACCGTGCTGCAGGCGACCCGCGGGTCTGCGTGCCGCTGCGCCAGCGCCACGCCAAGCGCTATGTGGCCGAAGGGCTGGCGTTGATCGGCGATGCGGCGCACACCATCCACCCCCTGGCCGGGCAGGGCGTGAACCTCGGCTTGCTCGATGCGGCCGTGCTGGCCGAGGTGCTGCAGCACGCCTATGAGCGCGGCGAGCGCCTGGCCGATGTGCGCGTGCTGAGCCGCTACGAGCGTCGGCGCATGCCGCACAACCTGGCCTTGATGGCGGC
>NZ_JAAHBU010000038.1 GCF_010671725.1 Pseudomonas brassicae
GGCGGCTGCGCCAGCGCCAAGCGGTGCCAAGGTGCACGCCGGCCCGGCAGTACGCCAGCTGGCCCGCGAGTTCGGCGTCGAGCTGAGCGCCGTGGCAGCCACCGGCCCGCACGGTCGCGTACTCAAGGAAGACGTGCAGGTCTACGTCAAGGCCATGATGCAGAAGGCCAAGGAAGTACCGGCTGCCGGCGCGACCGGTGGTGCCGGCATCCCGCCGATCCCGGTGGTCGACTTCAGCCGCTTCGGTGAAACCGAAGAAGTGCCGATGACCCGCCTGATGCAGGCGGGTGCCACCAACCTGCACCGCAGCTGGCTGAACGTGCCGCACGTGACCCAGTTCGACAGCGCCGACATCACCGAGCTGGAGGCCTTCCGCGTTGCGCAGAAAGCCGTGGCCGAGAAAGCCGGCGTCAAGCTGACCGTGCTGCCACTGCTGCTCAAGGCCTGCGCGCACCTGCTCAAGGAACTGCCGGACTTCAACGCCTCGCTGGCCCCTAGCGGCAAGGCGATCATTCGCAAGAAGTACGTCAACGTCGGTTTCGCCGTGGATACCCCGGACGGCCTGCTGGTTCCCGTGATCAAGAACGTCGACCAGAAGAGCCTGCTGCAACTGGCTGCCGAAGCCGCGGCCCTGGCTGAAAAAGCCCGGACCAAGAAGCTCTCGGCAGACGACATGCAAGGCGCCTGCTTCACCATCTCCAGCCTCGGCCACATTGGCGGCACGGGCTTTACGCCGATCGTCAATGCGCCGGAAGTGGCGATCCTGGGTGTGTCCAAGGCCACCATCCAGCCGGTGTGGGACGGCAAAGCCTTCCAGCCCAAGCTGATGCTGCCGCTGTCGCTGTCGTACGATCACCGTGTGATCAACGGCGCCGCCGCTGCGCGCTTCACCAAGCGCCTGGGCGACCTGCTGACCGACATCCGCACCCTGCTGCTGTAACTGCTGTTTACCGCAGGCCCTCTGCCGAGGGCTTGCGGCCCCCTTTCGAGCTGCCACGCTCGTACCTCAACCCCGTCATCTTGGCGGGGCTTTTTTTTGCCTGCGATATCCCGTCGCACCTGCCTTTGGCCCAGCTCGGCTGAAGAAATCCACTGGGCTGCCGACATAGTGCATACAGGTGCCACTGTTGTGCTTGTCAGCCTCAAGCACATGATGCAACCTTGCTCAATCGCGTAGCAGCACTTCGCCCAGCCCGCGCCAACAGCCTTCTTGAAGCGAGCTCCCCATGAAAAGCCAACCTGATGCCGCCAGCCGTACGGTGGCCGAGGTAGTGACGCAGTTGCCGGTGCCCTCGCGGCTCGGCATGCTGCGTTTCGAACGGCTGAACGAAGCAAACTGGGCGATGCTGTTTCTCGACCCTGGCTGTGAACGCCAGTTCGGCCTGCCGGCGGTCGAGCTGTGCGCCCTGATCGGCTCGCCCTACGCCAGCCTGATGGAGCCCGAAGCCCGCTACAAGCTGCACGATGCCATCGAACTGCAACTGGCCAACCGCCCGCACTACCTGGTGCGCTACACCCTGCACACCAGCTTCGGGCCGCTCAATGTGCTGGAGCTGGGTGAAGCCTACAGGCAGCACAACCGGCAGTTGCTGCGCGGCTACCTGCTGGTGCTCGATGCCCAGCCCAACGACACCCCGGATCTGTCTGCCGCCGAGCTGGAAACCCGCAACAACCGCCTGCAGATCGCCCTGCAACTGAACCAGCAGGCGCAGCAGGAACAGCTTGAGCACCTCGATCGGGTGCGTGCCCAGCAAGACCTGATCCTGCGCCTGGCACGCCAGCGCTACAGTGCCGACAATTCGCTGCAGGAAGCCGCCGAACTGATCACCCGCAGCGCCTGCGAGATCTACCGCATCGACTGTGCCAGCATCTGGTACCTGGAAGGCCAGCAACTGGAGCCGATCTCGGCGTTCTACCGCGCCACCCAGCAGTACCACCTGCCCGAGCCGATCGACGCCAGCCATTTCCCCGACTACCTCGAGGCACTGCACACCAGCCGCGCCATCGATGCACACAACGCCGCCGACGACCCGCGTACCCGCGAGATCGCCGAAAGCCTGCACCAGCGCGGCATCCAGGCGATGCTCGACGCCAGCATCCGCATCGACGGCCAGGTGGTCGGGGTGCTGTGCCTGGAGCACGGCGGCTCGACGCGCGCCTGGCAGTCGGACGAGATCGCCTTTGCCGGCGAGTTGGCCGACCAGTTCGCCCAGGTCATCAACAACCACAACCGACGCACCGCCACCAGCGCCCTGCACCTGTTCCAGCGCGCGGTGGAACAGAGCGCCAACGCCTTTCTGCTGGTCAACCGCGACGGCGTGGTCGAGGTACGTCAACCCCAGCTTCACCGAGATCACCCAGTACACCCCCGAAGAGGTTCACGGCCATCGCCTGTCCGAACTGTCGGCACTGGAGAACCTCAGCGAGCTGCTGTTCGACTCGCCGTCCAGCCTGGCCATGGGCAACAGCTGGCAGGGCGAGTTCAAGAGCCGGCGCAAGAACCTGGAGCCCTACTGGGGGCAGTTGTCGATTTCCAAGGTGTATGGCGACAACCGCGAGTTGACCCACTACATCGGCATCTATGAAGACATCACCCAGAGCAAGCTGGCGCAGCAGCGCATCGAGCGCCTGGCCTACACCGACAACCTGACCAGCCTGGGCAACCGCCCGGCCTTCATCCGCAGCCTCGACGAGCGTTTCGAGCGCGACAGCGACAGCCCGATCTGCCTGCTGCTGGTGGACATCGACAACTTCAAGCGCATCAACGACAGCCTCGGCCACCAGACTGGTGACAAGCTGCTGATCAGCCTGGCACGGCGCCTGCGCAACAGCCTGAGCCCCGGCGGCAGCCTGGCGCGCTTTGCCAGCAACGAGTTTGCCGTGCTGCTCGAAGGCACCAGCATGGACGCCGGCCAGCAGGTCGCCCAGCAGTTGCTCAACACCCTCGACAAGCCGATGTTCGTCGACAACCAGCTGATCAACGTCACCGGCTCCGTGGGCCTTGCCTGTGCCCCGCTGCACGGGCGCGATCCGCAGACCCTGATGAAGAACGCGGGCCTGGCGTTGCACAAGGCCAAGGCCAACGGCAAGCACCAGGTGCAAGTGTTCACCGAGGCGCTGAACGCCGAGGCCAGCTACAAGCTGTTCGTGGAAAACAACCTGCGCCGCGCCCTGACCCAGAACGAGCTGGACGTGTTCTACCAGCCCAAGCTGTGCCTGCGCAGCGGTCGCCTGCTCGGGCTCGAAGCGCTGCTGCGCTGGAACCACCCGGACAAAGGCATGATCCGCCCGGACCAGTTCATCAGCGTGGCCGAGGAAACCGGCCTGATCATCCCCATCGGCAAATGGATCGCGCGCCAGGCCTGTCGCATGAGCCAACTGCTGAGCACCGAGGGCCTGGGCAACCTGCAGGTGGCAATCAACCTGTCACCCAAGCAGTTCTCCGACCCCGAGCTGGTCAGCTCGATCGCCACCATCCTCAGGGAAGAGGCCCTGCCGCCGCACCTGCTGGAGCTGGAACTCACCGAAGGCCTGCTGCTGGAAGCCACCGAGGACACCCACCGCCAGCTCGACGAGCTCAAGCAACTGGGGCTGACCCTGGCCATGGACGATTTCGGTACCGGCTATTCGTCGCTCAGCTACCTGAAGAAATTCCCGATCGACATCATCAAGATCGACCGCAGCTTCATCCACGAGATCCCCGACAACCAGGACGACATGGAGATCACCTCGGCAGTGGTGGCCATGGCCCACAACCTCAAGCTCAAGGTGGTTGCCGAGGGCATCGAGACCGCCGAGCAACTGGCGTTCCTGCGCCGTCACCGCTGCGACGTGGGCCAGGGTTACCTGTTCGACCGGCCGATCCCCGGCAGCGAGCTGATCGAGAAGCTGCGGCGCTACCCGCGTGGTCCAATCGCCTGACAGCGACGAAACACTCGGGCACACTACCGGTCTATCCCTAAACGTCCTGCCTTGAAGAGGAGTGGCTCATGGCCCTGCGTTCGGAAATCCTGGTGAACAAAAACGTCCTGCCGACTGCGGAGCAGGCCCTGCCTGGCCGCGAAACAGCGATGACGCTGCCTGAAAAACACTTCGTGTTCGAAGACACCCCGCTGCTGGGCCCGTTCTTCGACGACGTCGATTTCGCCATCTTCGGCCTGGGCTGCTTCTGGGGTGCCGAGCGACGCTTCTGGCAACGTGACGGCGTGGTCAGCACCGTGGTCGGCTACGCGGGCGGCTTCACCCCCAACCCGACCTACGAAGAAGTCTGCTCGGGCCTGACCGGCCACACCGAGGTGGTGCTGGTGGTGTTCGACAAGGCCAAGGTCCGCTACCAGGACCTGCTGGCGATGTTCTGGGAACTGCACAACCCGACCCAGGGCATGCGCCAGGGCAACGACATCGGCACCCAGTACCGCTCGGTGATCTACGCCACCTCCCCCGAGCAGCTCGAACTGGCCCAGGCCAGCAAGGCGGCCTACCAGGCCGAGCTGGACAAGGCCGGTTTCGGCCCGATCACCACCGAGATCGACCAGGCGCCGACCGTGTACTTCGCCGAGGCCTACCACCAGCAGTACCTGGCCAAGAACCCGCAGGGCTACTGCGGCATCGGCGGCACCGGCGTGTGCCTGCCGCCGAGCCTGCAAGGCAACTGAGGCGGCTCACTGCAGGCGGCCGAGCATTCGGCTGCCTGCCTAGCGTCTCCCTGCAGTACGCCCCCTTGGCCGGTAACGCCGACGCCTACGGCCCAGATGCGGTTGATCTCGGTCACCATGATCTCCCCCAGGCAGCGCTCCTCTCGCAATCCGCTCATTTCAAGATCCCCTGTCCCACCTGATACCAGTCCAGCCGACGCGTCAGCACCATGAACACCCCGAGCAGGCCGAACAGCAGCAGCGAGCCCATCAGCAGCGCGTAATCCTCGGCACCCAGCAACCCGTAGAGCATCGCGTAGAGCACCAGCAGCCCCGCCGCAAACCCCAGCCCGCGGCCCAGGCTGCGCAACACATGGCAGAGGTAGAAGCCGATCAGCAGCACGCAACCGCCGGCCGACAACGCATAGGCCAGGCCGAACCCCAGGTGTTCGGACAACGACAGCAACAGCAGGTAGAAGAATGCCAGGGCCACGCCCACCAGGGCGTACTGGATCGGGTGCACGCTGAGGTGCTTGAGCACTTCGAACAGGAAGAACCCGGCAAACGTCAGCGCGATGAACAGCAGCGCATATTTGATCGCCCGCTCGCTCTTGAGGTACTGGTCCACCGGGTCGACGAAGCTCACGCCAAAGCTGCGGCCCCTGAAGTCGTCACAGGCATTGTTGGTCACGCACTGGGCCAGCGCGTCTTCAAGGTTGGTGGAGAAGAACGAGGTCTGCCAGCGTGCACTGAAGCCCTGCGCATCGATCTCGCGGCTGGCCGGCAAGTAGTTGCCGATGAAGCTGGGGTGCGGCCAGTTCGCCGCCATGTTCACGGTGGTGCTGCGCCCCACTGGCAACACATGCAGTTGCCCGGTGCCCTGCAGGCTGAGGCCGAACGCGTAGTCCAGGCGCAGCTCGGTGCGTGTGTCGACGGCCGGCAGGGGCACATGCACGCCACCGCCCAGCCAGGCCAGGCCGGTGCCGGCCTGGAACGCCAGCGACTGGCCGTTCACGCTCAACTCCAGGTTCTTCTCGATGCCGCGGATGTCGCTGATACCCACCGCCAGAAACGCCGGCTCGAAGCGGTAGTCCTCGAAGTCCTCGGTGATGCCCCAGCGCTCGGGCAGCTTGAACTGGCCGCTGATGCGGTTGTCGGCGTGGAACAGGCGGGCCTGGTAGATGCCGCGCGAGCGCAGCTCGGTAGCGACCTTTGCGTCGACCTCCAGGGTCTCGGGCAGGAAGT
Source organism: Pseudomonas brassicae (assembly GCF_010671725.1). Classification (GTDB taxonomy): domain Bacteria; phylum Pseudomonadota; class Gammaproteobacteria; order Pseudomonadales; family Pseudomonadaceae; genus Aquipseudomonas; species Aquipseudomonas brassicae. The sequence continues at coordinate 5,880 of NZ_JAAHBU010000038.1, forward strand.
ACAGGTGCCCGGCCACCGTGCTGGTCTGCTGCTCGGTGTTGCCGTCCACGCTTTTCCAGCTGCGCTGACCTTGCGGTACGGCACCACCAGCACCGGCCCGCTGATCTGCTGGCTGTAGCTGGAGCTGTGGGCGATGTCCTCAAGCACGCTGTCGCGTTGTGCCTGGCGGTCCTGGATCAGGCCACCGATCATCAGCAAGGGGATCAGCAACAGCACGATCAGCAAGGCGATGGCGCCCAGTTTAAGGCTCAGGGTTCGGTTCATGGGCAAGGCTCCGGTTTCGATGGCGCCAGTGTGCCCAAGGCATGTGGACGCGGTTGGGAGCCTGCGTGGAGTTATGTGGAGCCTGTGTGGAGAACGCTCAGCTGAAGCGGTTGGCCGGCAGCCACAGGCGCACGCGCACGCCATCCTCGACGTTGGCCACCTCCAGCGCGCCGCCATGCAGTTGCATCACCTCTTCGACGAAGTTCAGCCCCAGGCCGGTGCTCTTGCGCCCGGTGCCGGGGCGCGGCAACGAATAGAAGCGCTCGCTGAGCCGGCCCAGTGCATACGCCGGGATCGCCGCCCCCTGGTTGTACAGACTCAGCGCCACCCCGTGCGCCGTGCGGCTCCAGCTCGACCGCCAGCAGGCCGCCGGGCGGGGTGAAGTCCAGCGCATTCTCCAGCAGGTTGCCGATGGCCTGGCGCAGCAGGAACGGCTCGCACAGCACCCGTGCACTGGCCGGCACGCGCTGGCGCAACTGCAGGCCGGCGCTTTCGATACGCGCGCCCTGGGCCAGCAGCACCTCGTCCACCAAGGCGGCCAGCGCCACCTGCTGCTGCTCTTCCAGGCCCTGGCGCTGCTCGACCTGGGCCAGGTCCAGCAGGCGCTCGATCAATTGCTGCATGCGTGCACTTTCGCTCTCGATGTTGCTGGCGAAGCGCTGGCGCTGGTCGTCGGGCATCGGCCCCTGCAACAGCTCGCTGGCCCCGCGAATCGCCGCCAGCGGGCTTTTCAGCTCGTGGGTCAGGGTGTGCACGTAGCGCTCCACGTACGCCTTGCCCTCCAGTTGCGTGCGCATGCGCTCGACCGCGCCGGCCAGTTGCGCCAGCTCGCCACCGCGGTAGTGCGGCAGGGCCACGCGCTCGCCTTCACTGACCGCCTGGGCGTAACGGGTCAGGCGGCGCAGCGAGCGCGCCAGCCACCAGGACAGCGCGGCCCCCACCAGCAGGCCCAGCCCGATCAGGCCCAGACCGAGGTTGAACAGGCGTTGTTCGGAGCGATCGATGTAGGGCTGCAACGACTTGTTCGGCTTGGCTACGGTGACCACGCCGATGATCTTGCCGCCATCCAGAATCGGCGCGGCCACGTGCATCACCGACGACTCCGGGTCGTCGGGGTCGCTGCGCGTCGAGCGCGCACCGTACTCGCCGCGCAGGGTGCGATACACGTCGTTCCAGCGCGAGTAGTCCTGGCCCAGCGCCTCGCCACTGGAGTCGAGCAGCACCTTGCCAGTGGCGTCGGTGACATAGATGCGGTGGTTGACCTCGGTCTTGGCCAGGCCCCAGATCTCGGCCTTGGGCTGACGCTGGCCGTAGGCCTTGAGCAGTTCAGGCAGGCGGCTCTGGCCGAGGGTGCCGGCCTTGACCTCGTCACGCAGGATCTCGGCCAGCAGGTTGGCGGTGTCTACCAGGGTTTCTTCGGTGGACTGGCGTACCCCGGGGCGTACCTGCTCGCGCACGGTGTTGAGGATGAAGTAGCCGGTCAGCCCGACGAACAGGAAGTACACCAGGAAGATGCGGATACCCAGGCGCATCAGCTGTGTCCGGGGCTGTAGCTGTAGCCCAGGCCGCGGTGGGTCTGGATCGGTTCGGCATCGCCGGCCACCTGGCGCAGCTTGGCGCGCAGGCTCTTGATGTGGCTGTCGACGTTACGCTCGTAGCCGGCTTCGGCCGGCACGCCGGTGGCATCGAGCAGTTGCTCGCGGCTCAACACCCGCTCGGGTTGTTCGAGCAGGCATTGCAGCAGACGGAACTCGTGGCGCGTCAGGCTCAGCAGTTGGCCGCGGTAGGCTATCTGCAGGCGCTGGGTGTCGATGCTGAACGGGGCCGGGGCGACGTCGGGTTCGCTGCGCGGTGCCATGCGCTTGAGGATCGCACGCACCCGCGCGGCCACTTCGCGCGGGCTGAACGGCTTGACCACATAGTCGTCGGCACCGATCTCCAGGCCCACCACGCGGTCGATCTCGCCGTCGCGGGCGCTGAGAAACATCACCGGCACTTCGCTGAAGCGGCGTAGCTGGCGGCAGGTTTCGAAGCCGTTGATGTCCGGCAGGCCGATGTCGAGGATGATCAGGTCAGCCGGGCGCTGGCGCTGCTGCTCCAGCGCGGCACTGCCCAGGGTCACCCATTCGGTGCTGTGGCCATCGCCTTGCAGGGCAAAGATCAGGGTGTCGGCGATGCCGCTTCGTCTTCGACAATCAGGATGTGGGGCATGGGCAGTGCAGGCCTGGCAGGTTTGGGTGCACTTGTAGGGGATTCTCTACCGCCTGACAAGGCCCCTTCGCTGGCAAGCCAGCCCCCACAGCTTTTGTAGCGCACACAAAACCCCTGTGGGAGCTGGCTTGCCAGCGAAGCTTTTTGCCCTCACCTCAGCATTCAGGCTTGCCGGCCGTGAAGCGCCGCGCCGGGTTGACTGCCGCATCGAACTCGCGCAGCGCCTTGGCGCCGATCAGCAGCGGGTAATTGAAGCTGCTGCGGTCGGTCAGGTTGACCTCCACGGTACGCTTCACATCCCCCAGGCACAGCTCCAGGTCGACCACCGGGCGCTTGGCCGGGTCGGGCGCCTCGCCCTCCTCGTCTTCGTCGGCGCGGCTCTTGATCTTGCTGATGCGCGCCACCTTGTGCTCATACACCTTGCCGTCGGCATCCTTGGTCGCCAGGCGAAAACGCACCCAGTCCTCACCATCGCGCGTGAAGCGCTCGATGTCCTTGGCCGACAGCGACGCGGTCAACGCACCGGTGTCCATCTTGGCCTTGAGCGTCTCGCCAATCTCCGGCAAGCCGATGTACTCGTAACGGCCATACAGGGTCGGCTCGGCGGCCATCACCGGCAAGGCCAGCAGGGAAAGCAGTGCTAATACAGGTTTCACCGGTTCAGCTTCCTTGAAAAAGACAGGGTTTAGACTGCCAAAGCAGCATAGGTTCGCCGCAACAGGGTATTCAACACAATGTGAAACATTTGTCTGGCCCACACTGGCCGCAAGGTTTGGCCTGAGCCAAAAGCCTGCTTATCATGGCCAGTCGCCTACCTGGAAATCAGAGTTTTCTTATGCGCCGCCTGCTCACCGGCAGTCTTGTGACCCTACTGTTATTGCTCAACACCCTGCTGCTGATCGGCCCGCTGCTGGTGTTCGCCCTGCTCAAGCTGGTACTGCCTGGGCGCTACCGGGACCGGGCCTCGAAGGCCGTGATGTGGATTGCCGAATCCTGGGCCGAGGTCGACAAGCTGATCTTCGCCCTGTGCATTCCCACCCGCTGGGTGGTGCACGGCGCCGCCGAGCTGCGCCTGGACACCTCCTACCTGATGGTCAGCAACCACCAGAGCTGGGTCGACATTCCCGCGTTGATCCAAGTGTTCAACCGGCGCATCCCGTTCTTCAAGTTCTTCCTCAAGAAGGAACTGATCTGGGTACCGCTGCTGGGCCTGGCCTGGTGGGCACTGGACTACCCGTTCATGAAGCGCTACAGCAAGGCCTTCCTCGACCGCCACCCGCACCTCAAGGGCCAGGACCTGGCCATCACCCAGGCGGCCTGCGAACTGTTCAAGCGCCAGCCGGTGACGGTGGTCAACTACCTCGAGGGCACGCGCTTCACCCAGGCCAAGCGCGCGGCCCAGGGCTCACCGTTCCAGCACCTGCTCAAACCCAAGGCCGGTGGCGTGGCGTTCGTGCTGGCGGCACTGGGCGAGCAACTCGACGCCCTGCTCGACGTCACCCTGGTGTACCCGGGCGACACGCCCCCCGGCTTCTGGGACCTGGTCAGCGGCGCGGTGCCCGAGGTGATCGTGGATATTCGCGTGCGCGAACTGGACCCGGCCCTGTGGCAGGGCGACTACCAGAACGACCCACTGTTTCGCCAGCACGTGCAGGCCTGGGTCAACCAACTGTGGCACGACAAGGACGCGCGCATCGAGCAGTTGCGCGGGCTCAATCGATGATTGCATGGGGCAGGAAACGACTGCTGTCCTTGGTGATCAACGAATGGTCTTCGCGGATGCCGATGCCCGCCGGCTGATCGCCGACCATCCAGCTGCCGATCACCGTGTAGCTGCCTGCAAACTGCGGCAAGGCATGGAACTGCTGGATGACGTTCGGGCCACCGCCATACGGGCCGCCTTCTTTCACGCGCTGACCATCGTGGGCATGAATCTCGACGTTGGCGCCCTCGCGGGAGAAAAACGGCTTGCGTACCCAGCCTTTGGCCACGGTCCGCTCGGGTGAGGTGTCCATGAAGGCCGGCAGCAGGTGCGGGTGCCCATGGTGCTGCTCCCACAGCAACGCCAGCATGCCCTTGTTCGACAGCACGGCCTTCCACGGCGGCTCGACGAACAGCGTGCCACTGGCGGCAATGGCCGGGCCGAAACGGTCGCGGAACATGTCCTCCCACGGGTACAGCTTGAACAGGCTGGGGATGGGCGCACCGCGGGGGTCGACAAAGCGCCCGCTCGCGTTCAGGCCAATATCCTCGACGTCCACCAGGCGCGTGTCGAGCCCGGCCGCCGCCGCGATGTCGCGCAGGTACTCGACGGTGCCGCGGTCTTCCAGCGACGCCTTCACCGAGGCGAAATAGAACGGCGTGGCAAAGGTGTTGGCGGTGAATACCTGGCCGAGTTTTTCTTCCAGGCTGTTGAACTGGTCTGCACCCGCCGGCAGTACACCGCGGCGGATCTGCTGCTCCAGCCACAGGTACTGGAAAAAACCTGCCTCGTACAACGAGGTGGGCGTGTCGTAGTTGGCCTCCAGCAACTTGGCCGGGCCGCGGCCGTCATAGCTGAGGTCCATGCGCCCGTAAAAGTGCGGATGCCCCTCACGCCACGAACGCCGGACCAGGTCACGGTAGTCGCGGGGAATCGCCAGGCGCTCGAGCAGTTCTTCGCTGTCCACTACCCGTTCCACCAGCTCCATGCACAGCTCGTGCAACTGGCGGGTCGGCTCCTCCAGCTCGTCCTCGATCTGGCGCAGGCTGAACTGGTAATACGCCGACTCGTCCCAGTAAGGCTCGTTGCCAAAGGTGTGAAAGGTGAAACCGTAACGTTCGGCAGTGGCTTTCCAGTCGCCGCGCGGGGTGCAGGCAATACGTTTCATCGCGCGCCCTCAGGAACCGAAACCGAAGCCGCCACGCCCCGGTACGTGGGCGGCGAAACCCGAATGCGTGCCGACCGTCCAGGGACGCGCCGAGGCCATGAAGCGCGCCGGTAGCACCTGGGCATGCGCGTCACTGCCGGCACTGAAACGCGTTGACGGCGGATGCTCCTCGACCAGGCCGGCGTACTGGTTGCCACTGTTGACCTGATCGGTCAGGGACGTGGCCTTGAAGCCGTCGCGCCCCTCGCGCTCGTGATAGATCGCTTCTGCCAGGTAGCGCGGCTCGACGTTGACGTAGTCGTAGCGGCCACCGCCACCATAACTGCCCGACGAAGTGCCGCTGGACTGCTGGCTCTGCCAGTCGTCGTAGACCTGGCGCTCGGTGGTCAGCGCGAAGCCTTCCATGCGGGGTACGTGGAAGGTGCCATCCTGCCCCGGCTCACACTGCTCGAAACTGGCCAGGCAGTGATCCGCGTCGACGAAGCGCGGGGCATTGGCGTCATGGTGCCCCTTGGCCACGCTCCAGGCCGTGCGGCACACCGTAGGCGGCACGCCGGCACTGACGCAGGTGTCGACACGCTGGTAGCGGCTGAGCTCGCTGACCACACGGGTCGCACTGCGCTCGCTGTCACAGGCGGCCAGGGCCAGGGGCAGGCTGCCCAGGGCAATCAGCCGGATGCTTTTGCTGCGTTTCATGGCTGTGCTCCGCGCTCAGGCTGCTGGCGTCATGCACGCGGCATTGAGCATGCCGACACCGATGACCACCGAGGCCAGCAGGATCGCGGCGGCGCTCTCCTGGCGGCGGATGCGCTCCTCCATGCCCTTGACCACCAGGCTGACCACGAAGAACGCCAGCAACTGCACGGCGCCGGCGATCAGCGACCAGACCAGGAAATCGAGCAGCGAGATGGAATGCGAAATGGCACTGGAGACTGGAATCGCGAAGCCCAGCAACGCACCGCCCAGGGCAATGGCCGCAGCGCTGTTGCCTTCGCGGATCAGGGCGAACTCGTTGTAGGGAGTCAGGCGGGTGTAGATAAATGCGTAGAGTGCGAACAGCACGGCGGCGCCGGCCATGTAGAACAGAAAGCCGAACACGGCATCGGCCGGCAGGGACATCTTCAGGGCATCCATGAGCATCGGGGTCGCACTTCCTTGCTTGAGCGGGGCGGGACATATACCACACTGCCCCGTCCGCACAAAACGCCGGTTACACCGACGGCACCGCGGCCGGGCTGCCCCAGATACCGCCCAGGTTCTGCAACAGCGAACCGGCTACGCCTTGCTGGCCCAGGTACTGCAGGATCAGCGGGGCGAACTGGGCGATCATGCCGGTGTTCATGCCCAGTGCACTGAAGGCGTTGTTCAGGTCGTTGGTGTCCTTGACGTTGCCCAGTGCGTTGCTCAGGGCCGAGGAATTGCCACTTTTGCCCAGCAGCTCGCCAAGGCCACTGAGCCCGCCAAGGGCGTTGTCGCCCGACAGCAGGTCGAGGCCCGGCACAGCCTTGCTCAGTTGCGAATAGTCGCTGCCGCTGAGCTGGTGCTTGGCCAGGCCCAACAGGGCGCCGGTGCCGCCGATGGCTTGTTCGGGGGTGACCTTCAATTCGCTGCCCAGGGTATTGAGCAGGTTGGCCGAAGGGGCCGGGGCTTGTACCGCAGCATCCTGCTGTTGAGAGCCTTGCATGGCGGAGACGGCATTGGCGGCGTCATTGAGGTTGAAGGCCAGGGCCGAGGTGGTGGCAAGTGCCAGCAGGGAAAGCAGGGCGAAGCGTTTCATGGGGGGACCTCGTAGGAAAGCGAGGTTTTGGACCCGGATTTGCGGGGAATGTTCCGCCGCCTTCGCTGGCAAG
>NZ_JAAHBU010000380.1 GCF_010671725.1 Pseudomonas brassicae
CATCGCCACCCTGCCGGTGGACATGGTGGTCGACACCGTGATGATCCCCGCCGACGCCACGCGATAACCCCCTACCATCGAATGCCTCTATAGGCTGATCGACAAGGTCGATTAGTCACACTATTCGTAAGGGCATACACTCCCCGCGACTGCGCGCAATACACCCACGATAGAAAGGGTCTTGGCGCGCACTCCCTGCTACTAGCCTGCATACCACTTACCGATCCCGACGCTTTTCCCGGCGGGCCTGCGCGTGCGCGGCCGATTCGTGAGGTCGCTTGCATAAGGAGATAACCATGGGACTGGGCAGAAGACAGTTCTTCAAGCTGTGCACCGTCGGCGCAGCCACCGCCACTGCAGCCAGCCTGGGGTTCGCCCCGGGCATGGCCCAGGCCACCCAATCACGCCAGTACAAGCTGCTGCGCGCCAAAGAAACCCGCAACAACTGCACCTACTGCTCGGTGGGTTGCGGCGTGCTGATGTACAGCCTGGGCGACGGTGCGAAAAACGCCAAGGCACGCATCTTCCATATCGAAGGCGACCCTGATCACCCGGTCAGCCGCGGCTCGCTGTGCCCCAAGGGCGCGGGCCTGGTGGACTACATCCACAGCGAACAGCGCCTGCTGCACCCCGAATACCGCGCCCCGGGCTCGGACAAATGGCAGCGTATCAGCTGGGAGCACGCCATCGAGCGCATCGCGCGGCTGATGAAGGACGACCGTGACGCCAACTTCATCGAGAAGAACGACAAGGGCACCACGGTCAACCGCTGGCTGAGCACCGGCATGCTGTGCTCGTCGGCGGCCAGCAGCGAAACCGGCTCGCTGGACCAGCGCTTCACCCGCGCCCTGGGCATCCTCGGTACCGACAGCCAGGCGCGGGTGTGCCACGCCCCAACCGTCTCGGCCCTGGCGCCGACCTTCGGGCGTGCGCAATGACCAACAACTGGGTCGACATCAAGAACGCCAACGTGGTGCTGATCATGGGCGGCAACCCGGCCGAGGCGCACCCGGTGGGTTTCAAGTGGGTCATCGAGGCGAAGATCCGCAACGGCGCCAAGGTGATCGTGGTCGACCCGCGCTTCAACCGCAGCGCTGCTGTGGCCGATATCTATTCGCCGATCCGCGCCGGCTCCGACGTGACCTTCCTGATGGGCGTGGTCAACTACCTGATCAGCCACGACAAGATCCAGCACGAGTACGTGCGCGCCTACACCAACGCCAGCCTGATCGTGCGCGAGGACTACAGCTTCGACGACGGCCTGTTCAGTGGCTACGACGCCAGCAAGCGCAGCTACGACCGCAGCTCGTGGACCTACGAGCTGGGCAGCGACGGCTTCGCCAAGCGCGACATGACCCTCAGCCACCCGCGCTGCGTGTGGAACCTGCTCAAGGCCCACGTCAGCCGCTACACGCCCGACATGGTCACCAATGTGTGCGGCACGCCCAAGGACGATTTCCTCAAGATCTGCGAAATCCTGGGCCAGACCTGCGCCCCGGACAAGACCGCGACCTTCCTCTACGCCCTGGGCTGGACCCACCATACCAATGGCGCGCAGATGATCCGCGGCTCGGGCATGATCCAGCTGCTGCTGGGCAACATCGGCATGGCCGGCGGCGGCGTCAACGCCCTGCGCGGGCACTCCAACATCCAGGGCTACACCGACCTGGGCCTGTTGTCGCTGCGTCTGCCGGGCTACATGAACCTGCCCTCGGACGCCCAGACCGACCTGGCCACCTACCTCAAGCAGACCACCCCCGGCGCGGTGCTGCCTGACCAGGTCAACTACTACAAGCACACGCCCAAGTTCTTCGTCAGCCTGATGAAGAGCCTGTGGGGCGACAAGGCCACCAAGGACAACGACTGGGGCTTCGACTGGCTGCCCAAGTGGGACGACAGCTACGACGTGCTCAACTACAGCAACCGCATGTTCGAAGGCAAGGTCAACGGCTACATCGCCCAGGGCTTCAACCCGGTGGCGGCGTTCCCGGACAAGAACAAGGCCCAGGCCGCACTGCAAAAGCTCAAGTTCCTGGTGATCATCGACCCGCTGGCCACCGAGACCTCGAGCTTCTGGCAGAACCACGGCGAGCAGCATGACGTGGACACCGCCGCGATCCAGACCGAAGTGTTCCGCCTGCCCTCCTCGTGCTTTGCCGAGGAAGACGGCTCGATCGTCAACTCCGGGCGCTGGCTGCAATGGCACTGGGCCGGGGCCGCGCCGCCCGGCGAGGCCTGGCACGACGGCAAGATCCTCGGCCACCTGTTCCTGAAGATCCGTGAGCTTTACCAAAAGGAAGGCGGCGCCAACCCTGCGCCGATCCTCAACATGGCCTGGGACTACGCCGACCCGTACGACCCCAAGCCCGAAGAAGTGGCCAAGGAGTCCAACGGTCGCGCCCTGGCCGACCTGCACGACGAGCAGGGCAACCTGATCCTGCGCAAGGGCCAGTTGCTCAACGACTTCTCGCAGTTGCGCGACGACGGCAGCACGGTGTGCTTCAACTGGATCTTTGCCGGCTCGTGGACCGAACAGGGCAACCAGATGGCCCGCCGCGACAACGCCGACAGCGGCCTGGGTTGCACGCCCGGCTGGGCCTGGGCGTGGCCACAGAACCGGCGCATCCTGTACAACCGCGCCTCGGCCGACCCGCAAGGCCAGCCGTGGGACCCCAAGCGCAAGCTGATCGGCTGGGATGGCACACGCTGGAGCGGCGTGGACGTGCCCGACTTTGCCCTGACCGCAGCGCCCGGCAGCCACACCAACCCCTTCATCATGCTGCCTGAAGGCCTGGGCCGGCTGTTCTCGGTCGGTGCCATGAACGACGGGCCGTTCCCCGAACACTACGAACCCACCGAGAGCCCGCTGGCGAAGAACCCGCTGCACCCGAACGTGACCTACAGCCCCACCGCCCGGCTGTACGAAAACGACCGCAAGCGCATGGGCACCCGCGAGGAGTTCCCGTACGTGGCCACCACCTATTCGATCACCGAGCTGTTCCGCCACTGGACCAAGCACGCGCGCCTGAACGCCATCGTGCAACCCGAGCAGTTCATCGAGATCGGTGAAAAGCTCGCCGCCGACAAGGGCATCGTGCAGGGCGACCTGGTCCGCGTCAGCACCAAGCGTGGCTACATCAAGGCCAAGGCCGTGGTGACCAAGCGCATCCGCCGCCTGGCCATCGACGGGCAGGACGTCGACACCATCGGCATCCCGTGCCACTGGGGTTACGAAGGCAGCACGCGCAAGGGCTTTTTGGCCAACACCCTGACCCCGGGGGTGGGCGAGTCCAATACCCACACACCGGAATACAAGGCGTTTCTCGTGAACATCGAAAAGGTCTAAGGGAGCGAACCCATGTCCATGCAATCCCAAGACATCATCAAGCGCTCGGCCACCAACGTGCTGACCCCGGCGCCACACACCCGCGATCACCAGGCCGAGGTGGCCAAGTTGATCGACGTGAGCATCTGCATCGGCTGCAAGGCCTGCCAGGTGGCCTGCAACGAATGGAACGACCTGCGCGACGAGGTGGGCCACAACGTCGGCGTGTACGACAACCCCGCCGACCTGTCGGCCGAGACCTGGACGCTGATGCGCTTCGACGAAGTCGAGGACGAAAGCGGCAAGCTCCAATGGCTGATCCGCAAGGACGGCTGCATGCATTGCGCCGACCCAGGCTGCCTGAAGGCCTGCCCGCAACCGGGGGCGATCATCCAGTACGCCAACGGCATCGTCGACTTTCAGTCCGAGCATTGCATCGGCTGTGGCTACTGCATCGCCGGCTGCCGTTCGACGTGCCGCGCATCAGCCAGAAGGACAACAAGGCCTACAAGTGCACCTTGTGCGTGGACCGCGTGTCGGTCGGCCAGGAGCCGGCCTGCGTCAAGACCTGCCCTACTGGCGCGATCAACTTCGGCAGCAAGCAAGACATGCTGCACCAGGCCAGCGAGCGCGTGACCGAGCTGCAAGGCCGCGGCTTTGCCGGGGCCGGCATCTACGACCCGCAGGGCGTGGGCGGCACCCATGTGGTGTATGTGCTGCAGCACGCCGACAAGCCCCACCTGTACCACAAGCTGCCCACCGACCCGCGCATCAGCAGCGCTATCCATGGCTGGAAAGGCTGGCTCAAGCCGGTGGCGGCGGTGGCCTTCTTCGCCACCCTGGCCGGCACCCTGTTCCACTACGTGGGCGTGGGGCCGAACGAGGTCGAGGAACAGGACCAGAAGCACGAGGAGGACACCCACGCATGAACAAGGCCAAACTGATCCTGCGCACCCGCTTTATCGAACGGGCCAGCCACTGGCTGATGGTGCTGTGTTTCTTTGCCGTGGCGCTGTCGGGGCTGTCGTGGTTCTTCCCGTCGCTCAACGGCCTCAACGCGGTGTTCGGCACGCCGCAGCTGGCGCGCATCCTGCACCCGTTCTTCGGTGTGGTGGTGTTCGTGTTGCTGGCGTTTCTGTTTGTGCGCTTCGTCAAGTACAACCTGCCCGAACGCGAAGACCGCCTGTGGTTCAAGAACGTGCGCCAGGTGCTGGCCGGCGAGCATGCGCCGGCCTTGCAGATCGGCAAGTACAACGCCGGCCAGAAGGTGCTGTTCTGGGGGATCATGGGCCTGATCAGCGTGCTGCTGGTGAGCGGCGTGGTGATCTGGCGGCCGTACTTCGCCCCCTGGTTCAGCATCCCGGCGATCCGCATCGGCCTGCTGGTGCACGCGATTGCCGGTGTCAGCCTGATCCTGCTGATCATTGGTCACGCGTACCTGGCGTTCTGGGTCAAGGGCTCGATCCGCGGCATGGTCACCGGCTACGTCAGCCATCGCTGGGCCAGGACCCACCATGACCGCTGGTACCGGCAGATCAGCAACAAGCACAACGGGAGCGGCAAACAGCCATGAACAGTATCCACATGACGCCGATCGAAGAGCGCTCTGCCGCCATCGGTGAAATACCTGCCGTGCTGCTGCCCACCCTGGGCCAGCGCTATAGCCAACGCGCGACGCGCTTGCGCCAGTTGGCGCAGGGCCACCCCATGACCGACTACCTGCTGTTTGTCGCCCAGGTGGCCGATGCCCAGCAGCGCTTGCTGGACCACACGCCGTTGCCGCTGGCGCTGGTGGACGCGCTGGCCGGCCGGGTTGGCGCTACCAAAGCCCCGTTGGCCTGGGCCAGCCTACCGCGCGCGGCCTACTGGCAGGATGTGCTGCACGCGCTGGGCGAGCAGCTCGACCACCCGACCTTGCAGGGTTTGTGCGCGCTGGACGAAGCGGCGCTGGAGCGCGCCGCCGATGCCTTGCTGGCGGGCCAGTTCAGCGAGGTCGACAGTGGCCAGGCGTTGTTCCTGTGGGCGGCCTTGTCGTTGTATTTCACCCAGTTGGCGGCGCACCTGCCGGCCATTGGCAGTGCCGGCGTGGGCGAACAGCGCCAGCATTGCCCGGTGTGCACTGCAGCGCCGGTGGCCAGCGTCATCCTTACCGGGGCGCAGGCTGGCCTGCGCTACCTGCAGTGCGGCTTGTGCGAGAGCCGCTGGCACATGGTGCGGCTCAAATGCAGCAACTGCGAAGAGACTGGCAAGCTCGACTACTGGTCGTTGCACACCCACGAGACGGCGATCAAAGCCGAAAGCTGTGACGAATGCCACAGCTACCTCAAGGTGTTCTACCCCGAGCATGACCGCGAGCTGGAACTGGTGGCCGATGACCTGGCCTCGATCGCGCTGGATGCCGAGGTGGAGCGCCAGGGTTTTGACCGCAGCGGGGTCAGCCCGTTTCTGTTCCCGGGTTAGAGCGGGTACTGCATCAGCCAGTGTGACTTGCCCCACGCCTGGAACGGCTCGAGGTGTTGCCACCCCCGCTTGTGGTAATAGTCGGCGCGGTCGTGGGTATGCAGGTACAAGTGCGAGTGGCCCAGGGCCTTGGCCTTGGCCAGCACGCCCTCGATCAGCGCCTCGGCGATACCTTGCCCGCGGGCTTCGGGGGCAACGAACACACAGGCCAGCCAGGGCCCCAGGTCGGGGCGTTGGGGCAGGTCTTCGCGGGCCAGCGAGGCGCTGCCGAGCAGGCGGTTGTCGTTCAGGGCGATGAGGCTGAGGAGGCTGCCGTCGGTTTGGCCTTGGGCGAATGCCTGTTGCCATTGCGCCAGGGGTTGGTCGGCGTATTCGTAGTGGAACTGCTGGTGCAGCCATTGGGCCAGGGTGTTGCTGTGGTGTGGGTGGTGGCTGAGCCAGTCGATCATGGGGGGGGCTCCTAGGCTTGGAGGAGGGAAGGTACACCTTATTGGGTGGTTTGGCACTTGGTGTGGCCACCGCGATCTATCGCCAAGGCTAACAGGGCTGCCAACGCCGATCTGACAGGCCATGGTCACGTTGCAACAAATGTGGAGCTGCGGTGCGACGACTCGCCTTGCCAGCGA
>NZ_JAAHBU010000381.1 GCF_010671725.1 Pseudomonas brassicae
CACCCGCAACGCGGCCTGATAGCCGACCAGAAACGCCAGCCCCGGGGTAGGCAGCGCCTGCCCGCCCAGCACCGCCAGTTCGAACGGGCTGACGCTGCCCAGTTGCTGCAACAGGGCGGCGTAGGTGTCGCCCAGGCTGCGTTGCAGCGGCTGGGCGATGGGATCGTTGAGTCGTTGCAGCCAGGTCATCGGAGCGCTCCTTGGGGCTGTCATACAAGCATCACCAAAGCTTCATGGGGGTGACACCGCGTCTACCTAGGCTGAGCTTGCACAACAAAGTCGACCGGCCGCAACCCCCATGGCTGGCTTATGGAGACTCGCAATGACCCCGACCGCATGCTCTGGCGACACCCGTACCGAACGCCGCCTGCAAGCCGAACGACTGGTCGGCCCCGCCGCCCTGCACGAGGCCCAGGCGTTGCGTTACAGCGTGTTCAGCGCTGAATTCAAAGCCAAGCTCAAAGGCGCCGAGCACGGCCTGGACATGGACGACTACGATATCCATTGCCAGCATATCGGCGTACGCGACCTCAGCTCCGGCCGCCTGGTAGCCACCACGCGCCTGCTCGACCACCAGGCCGCCAGCAGCCTGGGGCGCTACTACAGCGAAGAGGAATTCAGCCTGCATGGCCTTGGCCACCTGCAAGGCCCGATCCTGGAACTGGGGCGCACCTGCGTCGATCCGGCCTACCGCAACGGTGGCACCATCGCGGTGCTGTGGGGGGAACTGGCCGAAGTGCTCAACGAAGGCCGCTACAGCTACCTGATGGGCTGCGCCAGCATCCCCATGCAGGACGGCGGCGTGCAGGCCCACGCGATCATGCAGCGCCTTCGTGAACGCTACCTGTGCAACGAACACCTGCGCGCCGAACCGAAGAAGCCGCTGCCCACTCTGGCGTTGCCGAACAACGTCATCGCCGAGCTGCCACCACTGCTCAAGGCCTACATGCGCCTGGGCGCGAAGATCTGCGGCGAGCCGTGCTGGGACGAAGACTTCCAGGTCGCCGACGTGTTCATCCTGCTCAAGCGCGACGAGCTGTGCCCGCGCTACGCCCGTCACTTCAAGGCGGCGGTGTGATGCAGCGCCTGCGCGTGTACGCACGCGTGGTCCGGGTGCTGCTGGTGGTGCTGTTCGGGCTGGGCATGGCGAGCCTGTTCAGCCTGTACGAACGCCTGCACCTGCGCACCCCCACCGACCGGCGCCAGCGCTGGTCACAACTGTTCATGACACGCCTGGGCAACGCCCTGCCCTTCAGGGTCCGGGTGATCGGCGCATGCCCGCAGCAGCCGATGCTGTGGGTCAGCAACCATGTGTCGTGGACCGACATCCCGCTGCTGGGCATGCTCACCCCGCTGTCATTCCTGTCCAAGGCCGAAGTGCGCCACTGGCCGGTGGCCGGCTGGCTTGCACTCAAGGCCGGCACCCTGTTCATCCGCCGTGGCGGTGGCGACAGCCAACTGCTGCGCACGCAGATCAGCCAGCACCTGCAGCAGGCCTGCCCGGTGCTGATCTTCCCCGAAGGCACCACCACCGACGGCCATAGCCTGCGCACCTTCCACGGGCGTCTGCTGGCCAGCGCGATCGACACCGGCACGCCGCTGCAACCGGTGGCGGTGCGCTACCTGCGTGATGGCGAGCTTGATCCGATTGCACCGTTTGTCGGCGACGACGACCTGCTGTCACACCTGATGCGTCTGTTTGCCAGCGACTGCAGCGAGGTCGAAATCCACTTGCTCGAACCCATTCCCAGTGCAGGTGAAGAACGCGCAGCCCTGGCGTTCAAGGCCCAACTGGCGATCCATGCCACCCTGTTCGGCGCCGAGCCGGTGAGCCTGCCTCAGCGGCGCGCCAAGGCCGCCTGAGCCTGCAGCACGAACGCCTGCAGTTCGGGATAGAAGTGATGGAAGTCCTCCATCAGCGGCCCATACAGCGCCTCTACTTCGCCCATCGCGCCGGCCATGCCTTCGGGGCGTGACAGGCGCCGGGCGATGCCCTTGAACACCTGTTCAAGCACCTCGAACTCGCGGTACGAGCCCAGCCAGTCGTGCGCAGCCATGTGCGGCGCGATCTGCGCCAGGCGCCCGGGCAGGTCAGGCTGCGCGGCCAGCACCTGGTACACCCGCCCGGTGAACTGGTGCAAGGGCTGCTCGGCGTAGTCCTGCCAATGCAGCGCCAGGCAGTGGTCGAAAAACACATCCAGGATGATCCCGGCATAGCGTCGCCGCTCACGCGGGAAACGCGCCAGCGCGGCCAGCACCCGCGGGTGGCTGTCGGTATACACGTCGATCTGGCGGTGCAGGCGGATCGCCGCTTCCAGAGGCAGCGAAAAGCGCCCCTCCAACGGCCCTTTGACGAAATCGCCATACAGGCTGCCAAGCAGTTGTTCGGGCAGCTGTCCGCCCAGGTGAAGGTGTGCGAGATAGTTCATAGGCGGCAGTCTAGCACCGGGCAGACGCATATCGTTATAACCCGATATAGCGATTTATGCAGTGTCTAGAACCTCTTCATATTTGTATATCGCGAAATAGCGATTTATATTTCGCCCCATCGCGATATAGCGTTACACCACCACGAGCCCACTCATGCCTCTTGATCTCGACGAAATAATAAAAGCCCTGGCCCACCCAGTACGGCGAGAAATCCTCAACTGGTTGAAAGACCCGCACACCAGCTTCCCCGACCAGCATCACAGCACCGAACACGGTGTATGTGCCGGGCAGATCGACCAGCGCTGCGGCCTGTCGCAATCCACCGTCTCTGCCCACCTGGCCACCTTGCAGCGCGCGGGGCTGATCAGCAGCCAGAAGATCGGCCAGTGGCACTTCTTCAAACGCAACGAGCAGACCATCCAGGCCTTCCTCGCGCAGATGAGCCAAGAGCTCTGACAAAGGACCCTGCAATGCCCCTTTCCCTCCTGATACTGGCGCTCAGCGCCTTTGCCATCGGCACCACCGAGTTCGTCATCATGGGCCTGCTGCCGGAAGTGGCGGTGGACCTTGGCGTGTCGATCCCCGGTGCCGGCTGGCTGGTGACCGGCTACGCGCTGGGCGTGGCCATCGGTGCGCCGTTCATGGCGCTGGCCACCGCCCGCCTGCCGCGCAAGGCGGCGCTGGTGGCGCTGATGGGCGTGTTCATCGTCGGCAACCTGCTGTGCGCGCTGGCCAGTGACTACAACGTGCTGATGTTCGCCCGCGTCGTCACCGCGCTGTGCCATGGTGCGTTCTTCGGCATCGGCTCGGTGGTGGCGGCCAACCTGGTGCCAGCCAACCGCCGCGCCTCGGCCGTCGCCCTGATGTTCACCGGCCTGACCCTGGCCAACGTGCTGGGCGTGCCGCTGGGTACCGCGCTGGGCCAGGTGTACGGCTGGCGCTCGACGTTCTGGGCGGTGACGGTGATCGGCGTGATCGCGCTGATCGGGCTGATCCGCTACCTGCCGACCAAGCGCGATGAGGAAAGACTCGACATGCGCGCTGAACTGCGTGCCCTCAAGGGTGCCGGCATCTGGCTGTCGCTGTCGATGACCGTGCTGTTCTCGGCCTCGATGTTCGCCCTGTTCACCTATGTCGCACCGCTGCTGGGCGACGTCACCGGTGTCTCGCCACGCGGCGTGACCTGGACCCTGCTGCTGATCGGCCTGGGCCTGACCCTGGGCAACATCCTCGGCGGCAAGCTGGCCGACCGTCGCCTGGGCGCGACACTGGTGGGTGTGTTCGCCGCCATGGCCATCATCTGCACCGCCCTGAGCTGGACCAGCAGTGCGCTGATCCCGGCCGAGATCACGCTGTTCCTCTGGGCCACCGCCGCGTTCGCAGCGGTGCCGGCCCTGCAGGTCAACGTGGTGAGCTTCGGCAAGGCTGCGCCCAACCTGGTGTCGACCCTCAACATCGGTGCCTTCAACCTGGGCAACGCCCTGGGCGCCTGGGTCGGCGGCAGTGTGATCGACCACGGCCTGGGCCTGACCCGCGTGCCACTGGCGGCCGC
>NZ_JAAHBU010000382.1 GCF_010671725.1 Pseudomonas brassicae
CGCGTGCCAGCTCGCCGGCCTGGCGCAGCGCATGCACCTCGGCATGCGGCTCGCCTGCGCGCACGTGCCAGCCCTCGCCGACGATCTGGCCGTCGCGCACGATCACGCAGCCGACCCGTGGGTTGGGGTGGGTGGAGTACACGCCCTTGCGCGCCAGTTCCAGTGCGCGGGCCATGTAGTGGGCGTCGAGAACGGCGCGCTCGGCTGCCCGCTCACGGCTTGACCGGCTCGCGGGCCAGGCGGTCGATCTCTTCGCGGAACTCGTCGAGGTCCTGGAAGCGTCGGTACACCGAGGCGAAACGAATGTAGGCGACTTCGTCGAGCTTTTGCAGCTCGCCCATCACCAGTTCGCCGACGACCAGCGACTTGACCTCGCGCTCGCCGGTGGCGCGCAGCTTGTGCTTGATATGCGCCAGCGCCGCTTCCAGGCGCTCGACACTCACCGGGCGTTTTTCCAGCGCACGCTGCATGCCGGCGCGCAGTTTTTCTTCGTCAAAGGGCTGGCGGCTGCCGTCCTGCTTGATCAGGCGCGGCAGGACCAGTTCGGCGGTCTCGAAGGTGGTGAAGCGCTCACCGCAGGCCACGCATTCGCGGCGACGGCGCACTTGCTCGCCCTCGGCAACCAGTCGCGAGTCGATGACCTTGGTGTCGTTGGCACCGCAGAAGGGACAGTGCATGGTGGCAGGCAACAAAAAAAGGGAGGGCCATGGTAGCGCATCCCACTGGCAAGACAAGCCAAAGGGGTTACCATCCAGTGAGGAAATATCCCCCGAAGGAATTCACCATGCCATTTAGAGCGCTTGTTGTGCTCAGTTTCGCCGCGCTGCTGGCCGCCTGCAGCAGCGATGAACCCAAGCCCGTACTGGCCCCCAAGGCGCCTGTAGCAGCCAGACAACCGGCCGCCCCCGGCCCGCTGCCGGCCTACCAGCGCGAAATCAGCGGCACCCTGCTCGGCATTCCGTCGGGCGCCGAGGTGGAGCTGGCGCTGCTGGTGATCGACGAACGCGGCCGCCCGCAACGCTTGCTGGCCAGCAGCAATCTCAACGCCAACGGCCAGGACCTGCCGTTCCAACTGCGTTTCAACCCCGAGGTGTTCCCTGCCGGCGCCCGCGTCGAGTTGCGCGGGCGCGCCAGCCAGTCGGGGCAATTGATCCTGCACCTGCCACCGGTGGCGGTGGCCAGCCCGCAAACCCAGGCCACCGGCCCGCTGCGCTTCGAAAAAGCCCCGTGAGTGCACCGGCTCACCTGCAGTTGGCCTTGAGTGACCTGCTGGGCGATGCCCGTCTGGTGCTCAGCGAACTGCCGGCCTGCGACCTGAAGCTGTGGTTGATCGACGCGCAGAACATGCACCGCGCGTTCAGCCCGGAAGAAACCCGGCGCATCCTGCACGAGCCGCCCTACTGGGGTTTTTGCTGGGCCAGCGGCCTGGCCATGGCGCGCTACCTGGCTGAGCACCCCGACTGGGTGGCGGGCAAGCGCGTGCTGGATTTCGGCGCGGGCTCGGGCATTGCCGGCATCGCCGCAGCACGCGCCGGTGCACTTGAGGTGGTCGCGTGTGACCTCGACCCGCTGGCACTGGACGCCTGTCGTGCCAATGCCGCGCTCAACCAGGTGCAGTTGAGCTACGCCAGCGATTTCTTCGCCGAGGCCGACCGCTTCGACCTGGTGCTGGTGGCCGATGTGCTCTACGACCGCGCCAACCTGCCGTTGCTCGACCAGTTCCTCAGCCGCGGGCGCCAGGCGCTGGTGGCCGACTCGCGCGTGCGTGATTTCCGCCACCCGCTGTACCGCCAACTCGACACCCTGCACGCCCTGACCCTGCCCGACCTGGCCGAACCCCATGAATTCCGCCAGGTGAGCCTGTACCACGCCCGCCGCAGCGCTTTATAGTGATGCCATTCAAGGATTTGCGAGAGTCGCGATGACCCAGGACACCCCGTACATTTTCAATGCTACCAGTGCCGACTTCGATCAGTCGGTCATCCAGAACTCCTTCATCAAGCCCGTGCTGGTCGACTTCTGGGCCGACTGGTGTGCGCCGTGCAAGGTGCTGATGCCACTGCTGGAGAAAATCACTGCCGAGTACCAGGGCGAGCTGGTGCTAGCCAAGGTCAATTGCGACGTCGAGCAGGATATCGTTGCGCGTTTCGGCATCCGCAGCCTGCCAACCGTGGTGCTGTTCAAGGACGGCCAACCGGTCGACGGCTTTGCCGAAGCGCGGCCGGAGTCGGAAATCCGCGCTATGCTCGAACCGCACGTGCAGATGCCGCCCCCGGC
This sequence comes from Pseudomonas brassicae, assembly GCF_010671725.1. Taxonomy (GTDB): domain Bacteria; phylum Pseudomonadota; class Gammaproteobacteria; order Pseudomonadales; family Pseudomonadaceae; genus Aquipseudomonas; species Aquipseudomonas brassicae. The sequence continues at coordinate 2,278 of NZ_JAAHBU010000382.1, forward strand.
AGCCGCCGACCCGCTGGTGCTGGCCCAGGGGCTGTTTGCCGAAGGCCGTTTCAGCGAGGCCGAAGCCACCCTCAAGGTGCTGCTGGGCGAAGACAACAGCAATGCTGCGGCGCTGATCCTGTACGCCCGCTGCCTGGCTGAACGGGGCGAGCTGGATGAAGCGCAACAGGTGCTGGACGCGGTCAAGAGCGATGAGCACAAGGCTGCCCTGGCAGGTGCCAAGCGCAGCTGACGTTCCTCAAGCAGGCCGCGAACCTGCCAGATGTGGCCGACCTGAAGTCGCGCCTGGCGCAGAATGCCGAAGACGACGAGGCAGCGTACCAGTTGGCCGTGCAACAGCTGTCACGCCAGCAGTACGAAGCCGCGCTGGATGGGCTGTTGAAGCTGTTCACACGCAATCGCGGCTACGAGGGCGGGTTACCGCACAAGACCTTGCTGCAGGTGTTCGACCTGCTGGGCAACGATCATCCGCTGGTAACGGTGTACCGCCGCAAGCTGTTTGCCGCGTTGTACTGAACATCGCTAGGGTGCTCTGCAGCCCATCGCTGGCAAGCCAGCTCCCACAGGTTCTCCACTGCCCTCAAGCGCAACGTGGTACCTGTGGGAACTGGCTTGCCAGCGAAAGGCGCGACGCGGTGTTTCAGCCGATCCAGTGATACACCGGCGCATCCGCCGCGCTTTCCACTCTCACATCGGCGCTATGGCGCAAGCGCACCAGCAAGCGCTTGCCTCCCGCGGTATTGCCCGCCAAGCCTTCCAGCGCCTCCAGCAACGCAGGCCCGTTGAGCTGCCCGGCCGTGCGCAGCACTCACGTGCCGCCTGCCACAGCGCATCGTCCGGCCGCGCTGACGCCACCGGTGCCGTACTCACCGCCGTCGCAGGCAGCGCAGCCTGCGCCAGTTGCCCGCTCAATTGCGCCCACTCATGGGGCTCCAGCTCCACGCTCAATCCACCGGCCACTGGCCGATGTGTCCACGAATACGCACGTTCGCATCCTCCGCTCGATCAAGCGCCCATGCTCCCACGAAGTTTCATCGAGCGACACTGGCACGCAGCCGGCAAGTTGTTATAACATTTCGAAACTCGTTCACGCCCTCTCGGAGTTGTGCCCATGCGTCGTCTGCTGCTTGCCTTGCCGTTCGCCCTGTTGCCGCTGAGCCTGGCTCAGGCCCACGATGCACACGATCATGACCACGCGCATGGCAGCCTGGGTGCCCACGAACACGGCGTGGCCCACCTCAACGTGGCGCTCGACGGCAGCGCACTGGAGCTGGAACTTGACAGCCCGGCGATGAACCTGGTGGGCTTCGAGCACGCAGCCACCTCCGCCGCCGACAAGGCCAAGGTAGCCGCGGTACGTGCGCAGTTGGAAAAGCCTCTGGCCCTGTTCGGCCTGGCCAAGGCTGCAGGCTGCAGCGAAACCGACCAGGAACTGCAAAGCCCCCTGTTCGGCGACAAGCCCGTCCACGATGACGATGGCGATGAACATGACCATGACCATGACCACAGCGATATCCACGCCCACTACAAGCTCGACTGCGCCACCCCGGCCAAGCTCACCCGCCTGGACCTGACACCGTTGTTCAAAGCCTTCCCCGCCACCCAGAAAATCCAGCTGCAACTGATCGGGCCCAATGGCCAGAAAGGCCTGGACGTGACTCCCGCCAACGCCACGATCGCCTTCTGACATGCGCCAGGCATTGATCGAACTGACCGAGCTGGGCTTTGCCTGGCCCGGCCAGCCTGCGTTGCTGGACATCCCGTCGCTGCGCCTGGAGGCCGGCGAATCACTGTTTCTCAAAGGCCCCAGCGGCAGCGGCAAGACCACCCTGCTCGGCCTGCTCGGCGGCGTGCAAAAGGCCGGGCGCGGCAGCATCCGCCTGCTTGGCCAGGAACTGGGCGAACTCAACCAGGGCGCCCGCGACCGCTTTCGTGTCGACCACACCGGTTACATCTTCCAGCAGTTCAACCTGCTGCCCTTTCTCTCGGTACGCGAGAACGTCGAGCTGCCCTGCCGTTTCTCGCGCAGCCGTGCCCAGCGTGCCAGCGAACGTCATGGCAGTGTCGACCAGGCCGCCGCCAGCCTGCTCGCCCACCTGGGCCTGCACGACCCGGCCCTGCTTGCACGGCGCGCCGACAGCCTGTCGATCGGCCAGCAGCAACGGGTCGCTGCCGCGCGAGCGTTGATCGGCCAACCGGAGCTGGTGATCGCCGACGAGCCTACCTCGGCACTCGACGCCGATACCCGCGAAGCCTTCATCCAGTTGCTGTTCGCCGAATGCCGCGCGGCGGGCTCGAGCCTGCTGTTCGTCAGCCATGACCAGAGCCTGGCGCCGCTGTTCGACCGCCAGCTGTCGCTTGCCCAACTCAACCGCGCGACGCGCTCTGCCAGCGACCTGGAGGTCTGATGTACCTGCTGCGCCTTGCCCTGGCGAGCCTCGCCAACCGCCGCTTTACCGCCGTGCTCACGGCCTTCGCGATTGCCCTGTCGGTATGCCTGCTGCTGGCCGTGGAACGCGTGCGCACCGAAGCCCGTGCCAGCTTTGCCAGCACCATCAGCGGCACCGACCTGATCGTCGGTGCGCGCTCGGGCTCGGTCAACCTGCTGCTGTATTCGGTGTTTCGTATCGGCAATGCCACCAACAACATCCGCTGGGACAGCTTCGAGCACTACGCCAGCAACCCGCGGGTGAAATGGGCCATTCCGATGTCGCTGGGTGATTCGCACCGCGGCTACCGGGTAATGGGCACCACCGAAGCGTATTTCGAACACTATCAGTACGGGCGCAAGCAACACCTGCAACTGGCCAGCGGCCGTGCGTTCGCCAGCGACCCGTTCGAAGTGGTGCTGGGCGCCGAGGTGGCCGAGGCGCTGCACTATACGCTGGGCGACAAGCTGGTGCTGGCACACGGGGTGGCCGCCATCAGCCTGGTCAAGCACGACGACAAGCCCTTCACCGTGGTGGGCGTGCTGCAACGCACCGGCACCCCGGTGGACCGCACGCTGCACATCAGCCTGGGCGGCATGGAGGCAATCCACGTCGACTGGCAGAACGGCATGCCGGCCCGTGGTGCAGGCCGGGTGAGTGCCGATCAGGCACGCAACATGGACCTTACGCCCAAGGCGATCACCGCGTTCATGTTGGGCCTGAACAACAAGGTCAGCACCTTTGCCCTGCAACGCGACATCAACGAGTTTCGCGCCGAGCCTTTGCTGGCGATCCTGCCCGGCGTAGCCCTGCAAGAGCTGTGGAGCCTGATGGGCACCGCCGAACAGGCACTGTTCGTGGTGTCGCTGTTCGTGGTGCTGACCGGCCTGATCGGCATGCTCACGGCGATTCTCACCAGCCTGAACGAGCGCCGACGCGAGATGGCGATCCTGCGTTCGGTGGGTGCACGGCCCTGGCATATCGCCGGCCTGCTGGTGCTGGAAGCCTTCGCCCTGGCACTGGCGGGTATTGCGAGCGGCCTGGGCCTGCTTTACCTTGGCATCGCGCTGGCCCAGGGCTATGTGCAGGCCAACTACGGCCTGTACTTGCCGCTGGCATTGCCCAGCGGCCACGAGTGGTCGTTGCTCGGGATCATTCTGGGCGCCGCCGTGCTGATGGGCAGCATCCCGGCCTGGCGTGCGTATCGCCAATCGCTGGCCGACGGTTTGTCCATCCACCTGTGAGAACGCCCTTGATTCGTCGTGCCCTGCTGCTGTTGCTGTTGATCGCTGCGCCTGTGTGGGCGGGGGAGCCGCGCACCCTGGAGTGGCCGCAACTGATCCCCGAGGGCGCGCCGGTGATCGTGCCGCAGATGACCCCGCTGCACGACCTCTCGCAACTGAGCAGCGCGCTGGCCGGCGAAAGCGGCCCGGCCGCGCAGCAGCAGGCATCGGATGCACCCGTGGTCAAGGCGCTCGATGGCCAGCAGGTGAAACTGCCCGGTTACATCGTGCCGCTGGAAGTCAGCGAAGAAGGCCGTACCACCGAGTTTCTGCTGGTGCCCTACTACGGCGCATGTATCCATGTGCCACCGCCGCCCTCGAACCAGATCGTGCATGTATTCAGTGAAATCGGCATCAAGGTCGAGGAGCTGTATCAGCCCTACTGGGTCGAAGGGCCGATGCAGGTGAAGGCCTCCAGCAGCGAGCTGGCCGAAGCCGGCTACCAGCTGGAAGCCGAGAAGATCTATGCCTATGAACTACAGTAGATGGCCGCGCTGAGGCGTTTGCCGTTTCATTGAGCTGCGTCAACAGTTGCCGTCTGTCAGCTCCTTACCATTGGACTCATTAAATTCTAAACGTCCTTTGGGAGCTTCCATGAACAAGTCCTTGCTCAGCGCCTCGCTCATTGCCCTGGCGCTTGCAGCCCCTGTTGCCAACGCCCACCAGGCTGGCGATTTCATTCTGCGTGCCGGCTCCATCACCACCGCGCCGAACGAAGACAGCGGCGAAATCAAGCTCGACGGCGCCAAGCAAAGCGGCACCAAAGCGACGCTGACCAGCGATACCCAGCTGGGCCTGGCCTTTGCCTACATGATCACCGACCACGTCGGCCTGGAACTGCTGGCAGCCACGCCCTTCCAGCATGAAGTCGGGGTCAAGGGCCTGGGCGCCGGCCTGGACGGCAAGCTGGCCGACATCAAGCAACTGCCGCCGACCCTGTCGCTGCAGTACTACCCGATGGAGCCGACCTCCAAGTTCCAGCCGTATGCCGGTATCGGTCTGAACTACACCCTGTTCTTCGATGAAGACCTGAGCAGCAACCGCAAGGCGCAAGGCTTCAGCAACATCAAGCTGAAGGACTCGGTGGGCCTGGCCGGGCAACTGGGCATGGACTACATGCTGACCGACAACCTGCTGGTCAACGCCGCCGTGTGGTACGTGGACATCAACACCGAGGCCACCATCGACGGCCCGAGCGCACTGGGCGTGCGCAAGACCAAGGTGGATGTGGAAGTGGACCCATGGGTGTACATGGTGGGGATCGGCTACAAGTTCTAAAATCAGCAAGCCCCGATCAGTCGGGGCTTTTTTTTGTCCGCCAGGTGCCTCAGCGCCCCAGCAAGCGCGCCAGCCCTTCGGCCAGCGGCGTCGGCTCGGGGAAATCGAAACGCTCCAGCAAGCGCCGATTGTTCGCCCGCGAATGACGAATGTCACCCGAACGCGCCGGCCCATAGCTGATCTCGGGCAAGTGCCCCACCACCGCCCGCAGCGCTTCGAGCAACTGGTTCAGCGAGGTGGCCTGGTTCAGGCCGACATTCACCGCGCCCTCCTGCACCTGCGCCAGCTCCAGCGCCTGCACCATCACCGTCACCAGATCGCCGACGTAGAGGAAGTCACGGGTCTGCTCGCCATCGCCAAACAGGCAGATCGGCAGGCCGTTGACGGCGCGCTCGCTGAAAATGCTGATCACCCCCGAATAGGGCGACGACGGGTCCTGGCGTGGCCCGAAGATGTTGAAGAAGCGAAACACCACCGGCTCCAGCCCATGCTGGCGACGATAGAAGTCCAGGTACTGCTCGCTGGCCAGCTTGTCCACGGCATACGGCGTGAGCGGCGCCTTGGGGGTCTCTTCGTCGATCGCCTGGCCTTCGCCATTGTTGCCGTACACCGCTGCACTGGAGGCGAACAATACCCGCTTGATACCCGCCAGGCGCATCGCTTCGCAGACATTCAGGGTGCCGATGAAATTGCTCTGATGGGTCTTCACCGGGTCATCGACCGACGCCTGCACCGAGGCCACCGCCGCCAGATGCACCACTGCCTGGCAGCCCTCGGCCACCTTGGCGACCAGCGCCGCATCGGCCACATCACCCTGGATCAGCTGCAGGCGCGGATTGCCCAGCGGCAGGTTGCTGCGCTTGCCGGTGGACAGGTCGTCGAGCACCCGCACCGCGTAACCCTTGGCCAGCAGTGCATCGCTCAGGTGGGAACCGATGAAGCCGGCACCACCGGTAATCAGGACAGGAGCATCAGCCATGACGATAGAATCGGTCCAGTAAGGTCGGCAGGCCGGCGCGCCAGGCGCGTGGCTTGATGCCGAAGGTGTGGAGAATTTTCTTGCACGCCAGCACCGCATGCTGCGGCTCTTCGCCAGCGTCCGCGCGCGCGGCGTGGGCCTGTGCGGTGGGCGCCTGCACCGCCAGTGCATGCAGTTGCCCCGCCTCGCCCAGGATCGCCTGCCCCAGCGCCAGCGGCGTGGTGGCCTCGTTACCCGCGTAATGATAGGTGCCCCACAGCGGCGCGCCACAATCGAGTTGCTTGAGCACCGCCAGAATGACCCGCGCAGCGTCATCGGCCGGGGTGGGGTTGCCACGCCGGTCGTCGGCCAGCAGCAGTTCCTGCGGCTGCTCGGCACGCGTCAGGAAACGCCCCAGCACGCCATCGACACTGTCATCCAGCACCCAGCCAAAGCGCAGCAGCACATGCTGCGGACAGGTGGCGCGCACGCTCTGCTCGATGCGCCACAACGCCTGCCCACGCAGCCCGAGGGGCACCGGCTCGTCTTTTTCGCTGTAGGCCGTGGCCCGCGACCCGTCGAACACCCGATAGCTGGACGGCTGCAGCAGCACGATATTGTGGTGCTGGCACAGCTCGGCCAGACGCTCGACCGCGTGCTCTTGCGCCGCCAGGCGCTGCTCGCTGACCGATTCGGCCTGGAACCAGTCGAAGTAGTAGGCCAGGTTGACCAGGGCGTCGGGGCGGGTATCGTCGAGCAGTTGGGTCAGGCTCGCCGCATCCCAACCCTGGTCCGGTGGGCGCGGTGCCAGAAAGCCGATATCTTCCTCGGCCCCCAGGCGAATCAGCGCTTGCCCAAGGGCATTTCCACCACCCAACAGCATCAGGCGCATTCGCATAGAGTCAGCAGGTCCGGTCAGATAAGTGAGAGAGGCCGATATTTTGCGGCTTCCGGCAGGGGAAGTCCAACCCGCGGCCACCAGGCGCCACAGTCTAACGCGCCGGTGGATTCAATGGGCCCGATTGAACGTAGTTCAAGAAATAGCCAATCCGCCAACCAGAAATGCCTGACTGCATCTACTGTAAAAATTCAGCCTCATAGGTTCTTTCTCGACTTGTCGACCTTAACCCGCAGGCAAGAGGACGCTTTTCATGCCGATCAGAACGGCTGCACAAGGACGCGAGCGTTGGCAATTCGACGAACCCAGCCCCGGCCGTGAATGCCTGGTGGTGGAGGCATTCGACGGTTACCAGCAGGAGGCTCGCCTGCTGATCCCCGACATCGAACACGCCCCGCCGGCGTTCATGCTCAGCGGCGCACGCAGCGACTTTACCCACTTCAACCCGTTGCTGTACCGCCTGCAGGCACTGGGGGTGGGTTCGCTGACCGGCAACCTGTCGGGGCACAGTCGCGCCAGCCTGCCGGGCGCATCGGCACCGTCCCTGCACACCAATCTGGGCGAGGCGCTGCGTTTTTACCGGCATGTGGAGCACCGCTGCACCACGGTGATCGGCCACAGCCTGGGGGGCGCACTGGCGCTCAAGGTCGCCGCACACCACGCCCGCCAGGTACAGCGGCTGATCCTGATCTGCCCCGCGGTGTATGCCGACAGCGCCTACCACGCGCCCTTCGGGCCCGACTTCACCCGCGCGATCAGCGTGCCGAACGGCTTTATGGAGAGTGACAGCTTTGCCTTCCTGCGCCGCTTTCAAGGGCGGGTGCTGTTGCTGATGGGGCAATACGACGGCCTCAAGGCCGCCGACTTCGGGCGCCCACCCGGCACCTCGGCGGGCTATGTGGAGATCGCTGGCGTGCCGCGCTACAGCCCGATCCCCGAAGAAGTTGTCGAAGGCCTGCGCGCGGCGCTGCGCCCCTCACAGCTGGAGCGGGTGTACCTGGACGGCTGCGACCATGGCATTGCGGCACACCTGCGCGCCGAACCCGCGCTGGCGGATGCAATTGCACAGCAGGTGGCGGCGTTCATCCGGGGGTAGCGAGGCCGGGGCTCACTCGATCTCGAACAGACCGTTGCGGATCGGCCCCACATTGAGCCGCTCGCGCACATCATCGTCGATGCGCGGATCGTCCGGACGGTAGAGCTTGACCTGTCGGAACGCATTGATGCGGTTGATTTGCGTGCCCAGGTATTCCCACACCACACGGGTGCAGGCCGGCGTGCGCCGATCGCCGCTGGACACACCGGTCTTGAGCCCGTTGAGCCGGGTGATTCGGCTTTTGAAGCTGGGGATCAGGATGGTCTGGCTCATTTCGTTGACGGTCAGCGACTCGTAGTCCATCAGGAACAGCCGATCCTGCAACTGGAACGCCGCCCCCAGGTAACGGCAGCGCACCCAGTCTTCGGCCTGCACGTCGGTGCTGCTGGAACGCTCCTGGCGCTCCTGGCGCTCGAACAGGAAACTGCCGCGCTCCTCGCGCAGGTGCACCAGCGACAGCAGGATCGCCCCAGGTACCGACATGCAGTTGGAATACTCGAAGTAGTAACCGCAATAGCGCGACAGGTTGCCGGCATGCTCGCGCAACGGGCGCAGCAACTCCAGCAACGGGTCGCTCTGCACCGGGCTGGACAGCGCCGAACTGCGCGCACCGATCAGCCGCGCGAACTGCTCGGGCGGCAAGCCCAGCTCGTAGTCCTCCACGCCGAAAAAATCACCGATGCGCTTGAGGTTGTAGGCCGTCGGCTGACTCTGCCCGCTCAGGTACTTGTTGAACTGCGCGCGGTTGATCGACAGCTGCCGGCAAACCTCCGAAATAGAGCGGTAATGGCTGCATGCCAGCTTGAGATTGCTGCCCAGGTGTTCACTCATGGCCAATTACCAATTGATGCGACAGGCGCCAGTTTAGCATCAACTCGCATCAACTGAGAGCAACCCGCGAAATTGTAACGTTGTTTGTCATGGCCAACCATGCGCTCCATGGACACGGCGCGTCGACGCCGGCCACACGTCTTTCAAACCAAGAACAAGAATCGAGGTCACGCCATGCTCGAAGTGCTCAACGATTTCCTCTCGGGGAAACTCCTTATCGTGCTTATCGTCGGACTGGGTAGCTATTTCACCATCCGCTCCCGCTTTGTCCAGTTCCGCCATTTCGGCCACATGTTCGGTGTATTCAAGGAATCGTTGCGCGGCCAGGCCGGCCAACTGAGTTCGTTCCAGGCGCTGATGCTCAGCCTGGCTGGGCGCGTGGGCGCCGGCAACATCGCAGGCGTGGGCATCGCCGTGACCCTGGGTGGCCCGGGCGCAGTGTTCTGGATGTGGGTGACCGCGCTGGTCGGCATGTCCAGCAGCTTCTTCGAATGTACCCTGGCCCAGGTGTACAAGCGCGCCGACGGTGACGGCCTGTACCGTGGCGGCCCTGCCTACTACATCCTGCATGGCCTGAAGCTGCGCAAGATGGCCGTGGTGTTCTCGGTGCTGCTGCTGGTGACCTACGGCTTTGCCTTCAACGGCCTGCAGTCGTACACCGTGACCCACTCGCTGCAGAACGCCTTCGGCTTCGCGCCGGAGCATACCGGTGTTGCCCTGGCGGTGCTGCTGGCCATCGTGTTCCTGGGCGGCATCAAGCGTATCGCGTCGGTCTCCGACCTGCTGGTACCGGTCAAGACCCTGGCCTACATCGGCGTGACCCTGTACGTGATCGGCAGCCAGATCGACCACGTGCCGGCCATGCTGGAAACCATCTTCAAGAGCGCCTTCGGCCTCGACCCGGCCTTTGGCGGCCTGCTCGGCAGCGCCATCGTCATGGGCGTGAAGCGCGGCGTGTTCGCCAACGAAGCAGGCCTGGGCAGTGCGCCGAACGTGGCCGCCGTGGCCGCCGTGAAACACCCTGGTGCACAGGGCGTGGTGCAGGCGTTCAGCGTGTTCCTCGACACCTTTGTGATCTGCACCTGCACCGCGCTGCTGATCCTGCTGTCGGGCTTCTATACCCCAGGTTTCGAAGGTGACGGCATTGTCCTGACGCAGAACTCCCTCGCCGCCGTTGTCGGTGACTGGGGCCGCCTGTTCGTCAGCGTTGCACTGTCGCTGTTCGTGTTCACCTGCATTCTCTACAACTACTACCTGGGCGAGACCAGCCTGCAGTTCCTCACCCGCAACCGCGCCGTGCTGATGGGCTACCGCGCCCTGGTGCTGGCACTGATCGTGTGGGGCTCGGTGCAGAACCTGTCGACCGTGTTCGCTTTCGCCGACATCACCATGACCTGCCTGGCCTTCGTCAACCTGATCGCCCTGGCCATGCTGTTCAAGATCGGCCTGCGGGTCATGCGTGACTACGACGAACAGCGCAAGGCCGGTATCCAGCAACCGGTGTTCGATTCGGCCAAGTTCGCCGACCTGGACCTGGACACCAACGCCTGGCCTGCCGGCAACAAAGCCGACAACGCCAGCACCGTGGTGGTCGGCCAAGCTCAAGCGCAACGCTGAGTCGCCAACGTAAAGCCGCCCCTTGCAGGGGCGGCTTTTTCATTTGCAGTCGCCCTTTTCTTTTCACCTGCCCGGAATGCTCATCATGCGCGCAGTCAACAACCTCCTCGTGCTCTACACCGGCGGCACCATCGGCATGCTGCAAACCCCTCAAGGCCTGGCGCCGGCCGGCGGCTTCGAAGCACGCATGCGCGACTGGCAGGCACAACAGGCCGATGCACCCAAGGTGCAGTGGCAGCTGCGCGAACTCTCGCCCCTGCTGGACAGCGCCAACATGCAGCAGGCCAACTGGCTGGCCATGCGTGATGCCATTGTCGAGGCGGTAGAACGCGACGGGCATGACGCGGTCCTGCTGCTGCACGGTACCGATACGCTGGCCTACAGTGCTGCGGCCCTGTCATTCCTGCTGCTGGGGTTGGACGTGCCGGTGCTGCTGACAGGCTCGATGTTGCCGGCCGGACTGCCGGGCAGCGATGCCTGGGCCAACCTGGACGGGGCCTTGCGCGCATTCGATGACGGCCTTGGCGCCGGGGTGCAGGTGTACTTCAACGGCAAGCTGCTGCATGGCGCACGCACCAGCAAGCTGCGCAGTGAAGCCTTTGACGCATTTGCCGTGCAGCCGCGCCAGCGTAGCGCCGCCCACGCCGATACGTTGCCTGCGGCACTCAGTTACTGCCAACCCCGCCAGCCAGTGAACCTGGCCGTGGTACCGGTGTTCCCCGGCTTGCAGGCCGCCCACCTGCGTGGCTTGCTCGACAGTGGCGTGCAGGGTTTGGTGCTGGAATGCTACGCAGCGGCACCGGCCCCTCCGACGACGAGGCCCTGCTGCAGGTGCTGCAGCACGCCCGTCAGCGGGGCGTGATGCTCGTGGCCATCAGCCAGTGCGCGCAGGGCAGCGTGGTGTTCGACACCTACGCCGCCGGCAGTCGCTTGCGTGATGCCGGGCTGGTCAGTGCCGGCGGCATGACCCGCGAGGCGGCACTGGGCAAGCTGTTCGCGCTGCTCGGCGCCGGCCTCGACGTTGCCACTGCCGAACACTGGTTCGTGCTGGACCTGTGCGGCGAAGCGGCGCAGTAAGCCGGCTGGCCGCCAGGCCATTCACAGATTGCGCGCAATACTCAGGCCGGCACTGCTCTGCGCAACCGGCATGATCTCGATCGAGTTGATGTTCACATGCTCGGGCAATTGCGCGATCCAGGCCACCGTGTTGGCCACGTCCTCGGGCAGGATGGCGTCGACGTCCTGGTACAGTGACGCCACCGCCTGTGCATCACCGTCCAGGCGCACCAGCGAGAACTCGGTACCGGAACACAGGCCCGGCTCGATGTTGCTGACGCGTACGCGGGTGCCGGCAAGGTCCGCCCGCAGGTTCAGGCTGAACTGCCTGACGAACGCCTTGCTTGCGCCATACACGTTGCCGCCCGGATAAGGGTAGGTGCCGGCGATCGAGCCGATATTGATGATCAGGCCACTGTTGGCCGCCACCATGCCCGGCAGGATACGGTGGGTCACCATGGCCAGCCCGGTGATGTTGGTATCGATCATGCGCTGCCAGTTCTGCGCGCTGCAGGCCGGTGCCCGATCGATACCCAGCGCCAGCCCGGCGTTGTTGACCAGCACATCGATCTCCAGCGACGCCTCGCGAATCTGCCCCACTGCCGCGTCGAGCGAGGCCATGTCGGTGACATCCAACGCCAACGGGATGAAGTCAGGGCCCAGTTCGCGCTCAAGCTCGACCAGTTTGTCCAGACGCCGGCGCCACCGATCACGCGATAGCCTGCGCCGATCAGGCTGCGGCAGATGGCACGACCAAAGCCTGCCGAAGCGCCGGTCACAAATGCGGTTTTCATAGATTCTCCACTCATTAGGATCAAGCCAGGTATTTCACGCCAAGGCTGGCGAACAGGCACAGCATCGACAGCACCAGCACCTTGCGCACCACTTCGCTACCCTTGCGAATGGCCAGCGCACTGCCCATGTGGTTACCCAGGATGTTGCAGGCCACCAGCGGCAGCGCCAGCAGGTAGGCCACCTTGCCGGCGATGACAAAGGCCACCAGCGCACCGATGTTGGAGGCGAAATTGAAGGTCTTGGAATTGGCCGAACTGGAGACCAGGTCCATCTTCAGCAGGTAGTGAAAGGCAATGATGAACATGCTGCCGGTACCCGGGCCAAAGAACCCGTCGTAGAAACCGATGACCAGGCAGGTCAGCGGCACCACGGTGAACAGCATGCGGCTGGACAGTTCGTGCTCTTGCACCGGACGGTCCTTGGGCGTGAGGAAAATCAGGATGCCCACCGGTATCAGCGCCAGGATGATCTTGCCAACCGTCTCCTGCGAGATCGAAACGATCAGGTGCGCCCCAAGGTAGGCGCCAATCAGCGAGAACGGTACGCCGACCAGTGCGACCTTCCAGACCATCTTGCTGTTGGCCAGGAAATTGCGGATGGCGGCCAGCGTGCCCAGGGTGCTGACCAGTTTTTCCTGGCCCAGGGCAACCTGCGGCGGTAGCCCCACCAGCAGGAAGCCCGGCACCAGAAACAGGCCACCGCCGCCGGCGATGCTGTCGACGAAGCCCGCAATAAAGGCAATCGCCCCCAGCAGCAGGATCGCGAATACCCAATGTTCAGCCCAATACGCGCCCAGCAGTTCCATAGTGTTACCCGAGGTTGAATCAGAGAAATCGTTACGAACGAACTTCGTACAGATGGTCGGCACGTGCGTAGTGCACGCGGTTCAGGTCATTGACCGCAAACAGGCGAATCAGCCAGCGATCGGCGCCATCGTTGTGCGGCTCGAAACCGTCGCGGGCATGCAGCACGCGCTGGTTCTTGAAGATCATGAAGTCGCCCGGCAGCAACAGGTGCGGCTCGTCGAAACGGCGCGACTCCAGCAGCGCTCGCAGGGTGTTCAACGCACATTCGGCGCCGGCGTTCATGCCGTGCGTGTTCTCACTGTCGAAACGGCACAGCCACTCATTCGCCAGGCCACGCACCAGTACCGGCAAGCCGGGGGTGCTGCGCCGGTTGCTGGCGAACGAGTCGGGGCGGCGCACCTCGAACTGGGGCAGGCTCAGTTCGCGTACGGTGGCGGCCGGCAAGGCCTCGACCACGGCGTCCAGGTTGACCAGGGTGGTATTGATGCGCGGGTCGCAGCGCATGCCCACGAACGACAGGTACTCCGGGCAGCACGACAGGTTGTCGACGCGCTCGGAAGACAGCGGCAGGTCGGGGTTGTCCACATGGTAGGAAAAGCGCAGGCGCGAGCCATGCGAGCTTTTCTGGCTGGAGGACGTACGGGCCGGTATGACATGACGGAACAGCCGGCCGCCGTTCTCGCCTTCGTACACCACCGGGTGGATACCCAGCAGGCTCTGCAGCGACAGGCTCACCAGGCACGCTATCGGCGTGCTCTGTGGGCTGAGCACGCCGGAGTACGGCGTGGGTGGGGTATCGGAGTCGCGCGGGCAGTTGCGGATGACCATCGAGGTCAGGTGCGGGTCCAGCACAAAGTCGCGAACCTGCTGGGTCAGTGCGCTACCCAACACATCCTGCGCTTGCTCTTTGAGCTGGAAGTAAATGTCCTTGTTGGCTTCGAAGTCCAGGGGGGTCTGCTTCAGTACCGCCTGCCAGGCACTGCAAACAACCCAGGGCAGTCGTATTTCGAGGGTGCTGGCCGCCGCGACTGCGGGCTTGAGGTGTGCGCTTTCCATTTCGACAAAACTTCCATGTTGCCAGGCGCGATGCCATTCGGAGAGTTCAAGGCCAGGCGTGCCGGCCCGACTGTTTTCTGTGAGCCCAATCACACGCTGGCAACGCCACGCGGGGTACCGGGCAGAGCAGTACGTCGGCTCAATCTATGAATTGAATCGACGCAATAATTGTAATCTTGAACACAAATTCGATTCAATTTATTTCTGACTCTTGACTGACAAACGGCATCAAGCACAGTAAAACCTGGGGCGCAGGCAGCTCAACCAAAGCACCGCTGCATCAACACACCCAGCGAGCACGCACATTGCATCAATCAAAATCGACTCAATACATAGGCAATTAGCTCAATTACGCTGACATTAGCTTTCATGCTACGCTCTCGCGCTTAAGTAAATTCTGGTGTGTTACCTATGTGGGTTCCTCAATACAGCGGCCACGGGCAGCCGGTCTATCTGATGATCGCCGACGCCCTGGAGCACGACATCGCTGCCGGGCGCCTGGCGGCCGGCGAGCGCCTGCCCACCCTCAAGGATCTGGCGGAGGCGCTGAAAGTCACGCCCGGTACGATCGGGCGCGCCTACGACGAAGCCGCCAAGCGCGCGCTGGTGGTAGGCGAAGTCGGGCGCGGCACGTTCGTGCTGCAACAGAAAGGCAGCAGCCCGCTGTCGGTCGGCGCCAAGGCGGCTGGCGACAAGGCCGAGAACGGGCCGATCGACCTGTCGATCATCAAGCCCAACGATGCCAACACCACCGACTGGTTGCGCCAGTCGATCACTGACCTGGCCCATGCCCCGGACCTCAGCCAGGTGCTCGACTACACCACCGACGGGGGTCATGCCCTGCACAAGCAGGCCGGTGCACGCTGGGTGCAGCGCAGCCTGCCGCAGGCCAACTGGCAGCAGATCGTGCTGACCTCAGGCGCCCAGCACGGCTTGCTGGTGACCCTGAGCAGCTTGTCCAAGCCCGATGATGTGATCCTGTGCGAGGAATACTGCTATCCCGGCATCATTTCCCTGGCCCACGGCCTGGGGCGACGCCTGCACGGGGTACGCATCGATGAGCATGGCCTGGTGCCGGAGGCATTTCGCGCCGCCTGCATCGAGCATCGCCCTGCCCTGCTGGTATGCGTGACCACCTACCAGAACCCGACCAACTCGATCATGCCGGCCGAACGCCGCGAGGCGATCGCGCAGATCGCTCGTGAGTTCGACGTGTTCATCGTGGACGATGACATCTATGGTTTCCTGCAGCCCAGCCCGCAGCACAAGCCGATTTCGGCCTATGCCCCGGAACGCTCGATCTACCTGACCAGCCTGTCGAAAAGCATCCTGCCGGCACTGCGTATCGGCTATCTGCATGCGCCACCAGACACCCTGTCGCGCCTGTCGTCGATGGTGCGCAGCAGCGTGTGGATGCCCTCCCCGCTGATGGCACAGTTGGCCAGCAATGTGATCAACAGCGACCTCGGCGGCCAGTTGGTCAAGGTGCAGCAACAGGAAGCGGCAGCGCGCCAGCACATGGCCAGCAAGATCCTCGGCGGCTACCGTATTCGCACACAGCCCAACAGTTTCCACCTGTGGCTGGAGCTGCCCGAGCCCTGGACCAGCGACGAGTTCGCCAACCTGGCGCGCGCCAATGGCGTGGCCGTGGTCAGTGGCAGCCAGTTCCTGGCCCAGCGCAGCAGCAGCACCTGTGGCGTGCGTATCGCCCTGATGACGCCCAGCCGCACCGAGCTGCGCTTTGCCCTGACCAAGTTGGCGAGCCTGCTGGCC
This sequence comes from Pseudomonas brassicae, assembly GCF_010671725.1. Taxonomy (GTDB): domain Bacteria; phylum Pseudomonadota; class Gammaproteobacteria; order Pseudomonadales; family Pseudomonadaceae; genus Aquipseudomonas; species Aquipseudomonas brassicae. The sequence goes on from NZ_JAAHBU010000382.1 coordinate 18,154, forward strand.
GCGCCCGAGCCGCGTCTGTTTTACTGAGCGTACATTGTTGGACGTAGCGGAGCATCTGATGGAACTGGATGGAAATGGACTCCCCTGCCTGGGGCAGTTTTGTGAAGAGGGTTTTGTCGATTGCGTGTTCAAGGTGCAGAACCTGGAACACCACGGCGGGCATTATCACTTCGACCTGCGCGGCTCATTCGCCGGGCAGCCGGTGGGTCTCAAGGTCAGGCTCATCAGCGAGGTGGGGCCGGGTTTCGATGCCGACATGCAACTGATCCACGCGCACGTGTACCGCGCAGGGGTTGTGCTGTCGTCGCTGGGCGCACAAACCGAAGGTTTCACCCGCGCCCTGGCCAGCCTGTATGAAATGCCGCTGAACGCGGCGCTGGCACCCACCGCCTGCGAGGCACTCAGCGTGGTGGCACTGCAGCAGGAGGCGGTCGGGCTGGCCGATGGGCCGATACGCCTGAAGCTGTTCGGCCAGGACGAGCACGCAGCGGACGCCGAACGGTACTACGAGAGCTTTTTCAACGTCGACCTGCGCGCCGGGTTCGTCTACTGGAACGAGAAGGACACGGCGTATCGTGCGCCCATGCTCAGAGCACTGGCCGCGCTGGCGCCGGGAGGCATGCACGCATGACAACTGCCCCGCAGCTGATCGCACTGGACCACGACGAGCGCGAGTAGAACAGGACGGCACGGTGTTCGGCTTTGAGCTGCGCGAACCTGAAACAGCAGATGACGAATGGGTTCGTGGACGTGGTGCCAGGGCATTACATGGCGTTTTTTGCCCCCTGGGACAGCGGCGAGTATGAGAGCTGATCGGGGAACTGCCCCTCATGACGCAAAACGCCGATGCAAGGCATCGGGCGT
>NZ_JAAHBU010000383.1 GCF_010671725.1 Pseudomonas brassicae
TTCCTCCGCGAAAGAGCTTTTACATTACGTGCTTTCCAAACGCTCCGTCACTGCGGCTAAGGTTGGCTGAAACCCTCGAAATTTCAGTGCCTTAACGCCAGTACCAAGTTAAAAATGATTGCTGGATCAGGGCTACATTCTCAGAGCAGAAGAAAACCGCTGAGTCAGGCGGTATCGAGTACGCGTACCACGCGATAGGCGAATCTGCTTAAACAGCTTTACATAATCAGAATCAGCGAGTAGTCTTTCCCATAAGCCAGGGGGTTGTTCGTTTAATACCTGGTTAAACTGGATCAATTAATCAGAATGGTGATCGGCATGGCTACAAACCCTCCAGCAGGTGATGGGCACCGTAAAGGCGCTGTCCGGGATCGCTCTCAAACTCAGACGCCTTCAGGGCATTGGGTGAAACGAGATTCGGAAACCGGCCAGTTTATGGACGTAAAAACCTCGGATAAAACGCCGTTCAAGGGCGTCCGCAAAGAGAAATAAGGAGTACGAAAATGAGCGCAAAATTTGAGATTTTCTTAGGCACCAATCGGCAGTATTACTTCCGCCTCAAGGCATCTAATGGCGAAAAAATTCTCGCCAGTGAGGGATACACAACTAAGGCCAATTGCCAGAACGGCATTCAGTCGGTAAAAACGCACTCACCTTATGACAGTAACTATAAAAAGCTGACATCCACCAACACCAGTACTACTTCACCTTGAATGCGAGCAATGCCCAGGTGATTGGAACGAGTGAAACCTACACCACAACCCAATCGCGTGACGGCGGCATTGCTGCGGTGAAGGCATATGCGCCAACGGCACCGGTAGTGGATTTGACCTGAACCAGCTGGGTTCTCATTAGGGCCCCTGTATTTAGGGGCTTTTTTAGTGTGGCTGATTCAGACGAGCAAATCTGAGGACACATTATTGTCCTGATGCGTCTGCATATAGGGCTCTAGCTGAAGGCATTGTTATGGACATAGCAAGATGTACCGTGGACGGCGCTGAATATCCCGCAGTAAAGTTCGCCAAACTTCCCCCTTCTGAACTAGCGAATAAACGGCGACACCTCGTTTGTATCAAGTGTGGTACCCGAGCAATTTTTGTCAAAGAGGCGCGAAGCGGACAAGGACCGCATTTCCGGGCTCGTCCTCATCTGAATTGCACATTCGCTGCACCTGAGTCTGAACGCGGTGAGGGCGGCGGCGATGATCAGGACATGTTACGTAACCCTGGTGATCGCATCGTTCTAGACCTCCGTTACGGTGCGGCGGAGAACGTGAACGGTGACCCATTGTTGGGTGGGACAGGCGGTGCCTCTGGTGGCAGGTACGTTGGCTTTGGGGGGAGCAAGCGAGCAATATCTAAGCGCCGACTCCGACCAATTTTGAAGAATTTAATATATTCCGAAGCGTTCAGACATTCAGATCAAACCATTGAGTTGCCCGAAGTAGGTGAGTTTCGAGTGCGTGATTTGTTCGTGAATTTTTCTGACATCACGGAAGAGCACGTGGGTCAGCTCAGAGGTTTTTGGGGTGATATTCAGGATACCCGCGAGTCCAAGGACGGATCTCGATGGATCAATACCGGAGATAAAGAAAACGTCAGCGTGATCGTCGGCAAGGAGGTCTGCAAGGCTTTTCTAGACTATCACCGTGCCAAGTGGACGGAGCTTGAGGGCATGCATTTCTTGGTTTTTGGACGGTTGAACCGGGGGCGGACAAATAACAAGTTGTGGATAAGCCGAAGGGTACTGAATACACGGCTATTTATGATGAGTCTTAACGTCAGTCGTGTCTCATAACTTG
>NZ_JAAHBU010000384.1 GCF_010671725.1 Pseudomonas brassicae
CCTGTTCGGCGACCTTGGGCGAGAACGCCTGGGTGTTCACAGGGCGAAATAGCAGCGCAGGGCTGCTTTGTTCAGGTGGCGCTTGACCGTGGCCACGGAGATCCCCAACTGGAGGGCGATTTCGCTGTAGCCAAGGCCGTCGACCTGGGCCAGCAGGAACGCGCGCTTGACCGCGACGGGCAGGCCATCGAGCAGGCGGTCGAGCTCCACCAGTGTTTCGAGGATGATCGCGCGGTGTTCTTCCGAGGGGGCGAGCGCTTCGGGCAGTTGTGCCAGGGCCTGGTAATAGGCGCGCTCCAGGTCCTGGCGGCGGTAGTGGTTGAACAGCACGCGCTTGGCCACGGTGGTGAGAAAGGCGCGGGGCTCGTTGAGCGCTGGGGTTTCGCGCGCCTGCAGCAGGCGCATGAAGGTGTCCTGGGCCAGGTCGGCGGCGCTGTGCGGGCAGCCCAGGCGCTGTCGCAGCCAGCCGGTCAGCCAGTTGTGGTGGGCGCTGTAGAGGCCTTCGAGCGAAGTGGGGGCGGGCTGGGCGCTGGGCACCGTGACTACTCCGGCGCCAGGGGTGCGCTAAAGAATAAGAATTGTTCGCATTGTAGTGGCGTTGCGGTGGGTTCGGCAATTGGTGGGTGACTGGCGGTGTGTGGGAACTTTGTCGGTGGGGCCGTCGGGCAACCCGCAGAAACTTTGCTTATGAGAATATTAATCATTAATATTACGCCCCTCTTCGCACTGGACCGCTGTCATGAAAAGCAAAGCCGCAGGGCTGCCCCTCAGTTATCGCCTGGCCGTGACCTCGCGTAGCCTCGCGGCACTGCTCGGCGGGTACCTGCTGGCAAGCATGGGCAGCGTGTGCATCACCCTGCTGCTGCCCATGCCCAAGGCCGATGCGGTGGTCACCGGCATGATGTTGTCGTTCCTGTTCTACCTGGTGGCGATCCTCTGGTGCTTCGCTTGTCGCAGTGCGTGGCAAGCCTGGCTCGGCGTGCTGCTGCCAAGTGCCGTGCTGGCCCTGATCAACGGCCTGGCCTACTGGATGCAAACCCCATGAAAGAAGGATTCCGTCAGGCCATGGCCTGGCTGCACACCTGGGCCGGGCTGATCTTCGGCTGGCTGCTGTTCGCGATCTTCCTGACCGGCACGCTGTCGTATTTCAAAAGCGAAATCAGCCACTGGGCCCAGCCGGAGATTCCCCACCGCACGCTCGACACCAGTGCCAGCCTGAACCTTGCCCAAGGCTACCTGCAACAGCATGCCGGTGGGGCGGCGAGCTGGTTCATCCAGTTGCCCGAAGCCCGCGACCCGACCTTGCTGGTGGGCTGGCGCGCGCCTGGCGCAGGCCGTCGCGATTTCACCGAGAAGGTCCTGGACCCGGCCAGCGGCCGCGAACTGCACGCGCGCGACAGCCGCGGCGGCGACTTCTTCTACCGCTTTCACTTCCAGCTCGAAATGCCCTACCCATGGGGCCGCTGGCTCTCGACCTTCTGTGCGCTGATGATGCTGGTGGGGCTGGTGACCGGCATCATTACCCACAAGAAGATCTTCAAGGAGTTCTTCACCTTCCGCCCCGGCAAGGGCCAGCGCTCCTGGCTCGACGGCCACAACGCGATCGGCGTGCTGGTGCTGCCGTTCCACCTGATGATCAGCTACAGCAGCCTGGTGATCTTCATGGCGATGGTGATGCCGGCGAGCATCACCACGCTCTACGGTGATGACATCCAGGCCTACTACAACGACATGTTCTCGCGGACCGAACCGGTTGCCGCAGCCGCTACGCCGGCCCCCTTGGCTTCGCTGGCAGGGCTGTATGCACAGGTGCGCGCGCAGGCGCCCGGCAGCCAGATCAGTTGGGTCGAAGTGCAGAACCCCGGTGACCTCAACGCACGGGTGCGCTTCGTGCGCGCGCGGCGAGGGCGTGGCGCAGAACCGCGGCGCCGGTTGGGTGTTCGATGGCGTGCAAGGCACGCCGCAGCACAGCGCCAACGCGCAGAGCACGCCCGTGGTGATCGCCGCCGGCATGTACGGCCTGCACATGGGGCATTTTGCCGGCCCCATGCTTCGCTGGCTGTACTTCGTGTTCGGCCTGGCCGGCACGGCGGTGATCGGCACCGGCCTGGTGATGTGGCTGGGCAAGCGCCAGCTCAAACATGCCAAGAGCGGCGTGCAGCCGTTCGAGCTGCGCCTGGTCGAAGTGCTCAACATTGCCAGCATGAGTGGCCTGATCCTGGCCGTGGCGGCATTCTTCTGGGCCAACCGCCTGCTGCCGGCCGGCCTTGAAGGGCGCGCCGACTGGGAGGTGAACAGCTTCTTCGCGGTCTGGGCGCTGTCGTTGCTGCATGCCATGCTGCGCCCCGGCCGACGCGCCTGGGGCGAGCAACTGCTGCTGGCTGCGCTCTTGTATGCCGGCCTGCCGCTGCTCAACGGTCTCACCACCAGCACTGGTCTGGTGCACTCGATCGCGCAGGGTGACTGGATCATTGCCGGTTTCGACCTCACGGCGCTGGGCTGCGGCGTGTTCTTTGCCTGGGCGGCCAACAAAATGTTGCGCGCCCCGGTCGCTGCGCCCAAACGTGGCGCACGTGCGCCAAAGCCGGCGACACTTGTCGAAAGCGAGGTGCACTGATGCTGCTGGCAATCGCGCTGTTGAGTTTTGCTGGCGTGGCGGCCCTGTGCCTGGCCATGGAGCGTCATTACCACGACCTGCTCGGGCACAAGCCCAGCCCCCGGCGCCTGCGCGGCCTGCGTATCGGCGGCTGGGCGCTGATTGCGGTGGCGTTGGCGCTGGCGATGCACCACAGCGGCTGGGCCATGGGCCTGGTGGAGCTGTGCGGCGTAGTGATGGCGGCCTTGTGCGTGTGGGTGTTTGCGTTGCCGTATCAGCCGCGCCTGCTGCTGCGCCTGGCACTTGCCAGCCTGGTCCTGGCGCCTGTGGCGGCGCTGGTCTGACACGGTGAGCAGCCCGCCCGAGTTGCCCGCGCAGGATGCCGACGACGCGCCGGGGCGCGCCCGTTTCGTCCAGGTGTTCGTGGCCCAGCGTGCGCGCATGGAAAGCCTGGTCAGCCGCCGCGTGGGCTGCCGCGCCACGGCCGCCGACCTGGTGCAGGAGCTGTTTTTGCGCTTCTGGCGGCGCCCGCAGGTGCAGGTCGAGGCGCTGGACACCTACCTGCTGCGCTGCGCCGGCAATATCGCCATCGATCACCTGCGTAGCGAGGGCGCGCGCGGTCGTGCCAACGATGGCCTGGCCGTGCCGCAGCACGATAGCTATGCCAGCGAACCGCAGGCCGCGCTGGAGGTCGACAGCGACCTGCGCCGCATCGAGGCGCGTGCGTGCACTGCCCGAGCGCACCCAGCAGATTTTTTTGCTCAACCGCATCCACGGGCGCACCTATGCCGACATCGCCAAGGCCATGGGTGTGTCCCAAAGCGCCGTGGAAAAACATATGATGCGTGCCCTTGAGGCCTGCAAAGCGAGTATCGACGCTGCGCCGGCCGTGCCCCGCACGCCAGGGAATGCCCCGCGATGAACGCTTCAGCCCAGCCGACCGCCGAACAGCAGCACGCCGCACTGGCCTGGTTGAACCAGATCAACCAGCAGCCGGCACGTGCCGAACGGGCAGATTTCAAGCGCTGGTTGCTCGCCGACCCGGCGCACGCCCAGGCGTACCGCGAGGCGCAGGCGTTGTGGCAGCAGACGGCGGCCCCCGCTGCACGGCTGGCCCAGGAGCAGGCCGAGACCCTGGCCGG
>NZ_JAAHBU010000385.1 GCF_010671725.1 Pseudomonas brassicae
CCAGCCCAGCCCAGCCCAGCACTGGCGTCGGGCGCGCCTGTTTCAACGTGATGGACCCCCAAGGAGGGTGACTCTTTTTCGCGCGCTGGCCATCGGCCTGGGCCTGCTCCCCGTGTGCGCCGCTGCCGCGTCGGCCCCAAGCCCAGGTGACCGCGACCTTATTCGCGAACGCCAGGAGCGCCTGCTGCAAGACCAGCAAAAGCGCCTGCAGGAGTTGCAGCAGTTGCAGCCACTGGGCTGCGGAGGCCGAAGTGGTGCCGCAGGCATGGAAGGACCCGTTCGGCGAGAAGACGGCGGCGATCTACCTGCGTGAACTGGCTGAGGTCTCGACCAGCCCGGCACAGTTCAACGAGCTGGTGGAGCGGGTGTCGGTGGTGGCACGGCGCGGTATCAACGACGTGACCTGGGATGTGGACGCAATCTTCGCGGTCACCGGCGCGCCGGCGGTACTGCGGGCCTTGCTGGCCAAGCGCGCGGCGGCTGCGGGTGCGGGCCTGGCGGATGATGTAGCGGCGAAAATCCCGGCGTGGGAAAGCGTTGATGGGGCGTATGGGGGGAGTATTCCGGGACGGTCACGGCCAATGGGAAGGCCGTGGACAAGGTTGGGGATTTCAGTAATGGGTTGGTTGGTGCAAAAGGGGAAGTGTCCGGTCTTCTTCCAAAACCTGGTGCCACATCTATTCCTGCAAGTGGTGTAGGTGCTGGTGCAGCATTTAAGGTAGATTCGAAGCAGATAGGTAAAAAACTCGGTAAGCACGTTGAAGATTTCGGCGGCAATGCGGCTAGCCCAGCAGATCGTAAAATGGTACTCGATAAAATTCATGACGTTGGCAGCAACCTGAAAAAGTAATCCCTGGGACTTTTGCTGGGCAAGGAGCAAATGGCGCACGGGGTGATGTGTTTTTCAGAGTTAAGGGTAATGATGTGGTTGTTACCAAGCCTGATGGAACGTTCGTTACTATCTTGAAGGATGGGGTAACTCAGAATCCATCTGTACAGAGTGCATTGAAGGGAGGCGTCAGGTAATGAATTCTCATCGACTTATGACTGCCTGGCTGTTAACAGTGCTCGGGAAGAAACTACTGTCAGTAAATGCTCTATTCCATGTTTTCTCTTCCGAGAGGGACGGCGCCCCTCAAGAGGTTGGCCTTCTGTTTGAAAGTTCTGGAATTGGGAAACTCTATGGCGGAGCTGATGGTGCGTCTATCTGTTTTTCTTTGAGTCCGATTTTAAGCTGCGATCTAGGTGAGTACGGTAGGCAAGATATTTTTTGTATCTCTGGTGAGCTTTATTTCTCCGATGTTGTAGGAAGGACGTTAGTGTCAGCATCGCTTGTGCACTCCTTAGCAGAAGACGTAGTGATAGGCGTTGCACTCTCGTTTGATAACGGTTGTTGCTTATCTATTTTAAACTTGGGTGATGAGTTTTTTTGTCTATGATGAGATCCCAGAGGAAATAGTGATCAGCGAGGGCGTGAGCCTTACCTCTGTGAGTTGATGGTGCAAAAGCTACTGCTCCGAAAGTAACGGCGGAAGGTAAGATTGGTGGTCAGGCGTTCACTGATGTTAACCAGACGGCGAGGCCCGGCGCTCAAGCAAAAGCTGACCAGCCGACACTCATAGCTGATCGTGTAAATACAAAAATAGAGTCATCTGGTAAACCGTTGCCAAATGCAAATATGGCCACTGCACATGCTGAAATTGGAGTTATACAGCAAGCTTATAATGCTGGGAAAACCCAAGGGGCGGCTATGACTCTCAAAGTTGAGGGGCAGGCTGTTTGCGGTTATTGTCGAGGGGATATTGCAGCCGCGGCGGAAGGCGTTTGAGGAGTTTTTCCTGATGGGTGATGTTAGCTTAGAACTATTGAGTTGAGCCACTTCAGGGGCGCCGGATATTCTCGATGGGACTGCTACGGCGTATTTTCTTGAAGGATTGATTAATGTTCAGCCAGGACCTGGTTGGATGACCATGGCAATCCACGCCGCGTCGTTTCACTTGGAAATTCCAGGCAGTCCGACTACGCCATGGCCTGTCTGAGTGGCGATATCGGCATTTTGGCTTGGATTCAGATTGCGCTGGAGCGCCCCGGTGTTCCCTGCGACCTGCACAAGGCCCGCTCCTGAGGAGCCGGCCTTGCCGACGAAGGCGCCGGTGAAATCACCCCAGATTCTTGCCCAGCAACGCGTGATACAGCTCGCTGTCGCCCAGTATCCCGACCACCTGGTTGCCGTCCTGCAGCACCAGCTTGTTCCCCGTCTGATAGCGAATCTGCAACGCTTCGCGCATGCCGATGCTCGCGTTCACCAGGGTCGGCTTGCGCTCCAGCCCCTCGACCGCCTCGCCCGGCGCCCAGTTCTGCAAGGCCATGCCGTTGGCGCCCTGGCGTGCGCCCTTGATGGTGTTGCCCTCGGCCAGGTCCAGCCAGGAATCACCGCTCGGGTCCAGGCACACCGAGCCATTGATGCGCTTGCACTTGTCCAGCGTGCGCATCAGGCTGCGCCCGCACAGCACATTGAGCGGGTTGGTGTGGGCGACGAAGGTGCGCACATACTCGTCCGCCGGGTTCAGCACGATCTCTTCCGGCTTGCTGTACTGGATGATGCGCCCGTCTTTCATGATCGCGATGCGGCTACCGAGTTTGAGCGCCTCGTCCAGGTCATGGCTGACGAACACGATGGTCTTGGCCAGCTTGCGCTGCAGTTCCAGCAACTCGTCCTGCAGGCCCTGGCGGATCAAGGGGTCGAGCGCCGAGAACGGCTCGTCCATCAGCAGGATGTCGGCATCCATCGCCAGCGCCCGGGCCAGGCCCACGCGCTGCTGCATGCCACCGGACAGCTCGTCGGGCTTCTTGTTGCGCCACTGGGTCAGGCCCACCAGCTCCAGCTTCTCGTCCACCAGCTTGCGCCGTTCCTTCTCCGGCCGGCCCTGCATCTCCAGGCCAAAGCTGATGTTCTCGCGCACTGTCAGCCAGGGCATCAGGGCGAACTTCTGGAACACCATGGCGATGCGCTGGGTGCGCATCATCTTGAGTTCCGCCGGGGTGCAGTGGGCGATGTCGATCTGCGAGCCTTCATGCTCGACGAACAGCTTGCCGCGGCTGACCGTGTTCAAGCCGTTGATACAGCGCAGCAGGCTCGACTTGCCCGAGCCCGACAGGCCCATCAGCACGCAGATCTCGCCCTTGTTGATGTCCAGGCTGGCCTTCTCGACGCCGACCACCAGGCCGGTCTTCTTCAGGATCTGTTCACGCGTGAGGCCCTGGTCGAGCAGGCTCAGGGCCTCACGCGGGTGCCTGGAGAAGATTACGTCTACCTCTTCGAAGCGAATAATGCTCATGCTTCACTCCTTGCCGGTGCGTCGGGTTGTTTGCAGATACGGTCGAGCATGATCGCCAGCAGCACGATCGCCAGCCCGGCCTCGAAGCCCAGCGCGATATCGGCAGTGTTGAGTGCATTGACCACAGGTTTGCCCAGCCCGTCGGCGCCCACCAGTGCGGCAATCACCACCATCGACAGCGACAGCATGATGCACTGGGTGACGCCTGCCGCGATGCTGGGCATGGCGTGCGGCAGTTCGATGCGCGAGAGCAGCTGGCGCCGCGAGCAGCCGAACGCCTTGCCGGCGTCCAGCAGTTCCTGCGGCACGTCGCGGATGCCCAGGTACGTGAGGCGGATGGGCGCGGCGATGGCGAATACCACCGTCGAGATCAGCCCCGGCACCACGCCCAGGCCGAACAGGGTCAGGGTCGGGATCAGGTAGACGAAGGTGGGCACGGTCTGCATCAGGTCGAGCACCGGGCGCATGGCGGTATAGAACATCGGCTTGTGCGCGGCCAGGATCCCCAGCGGCACGCCGATCGCTACGCACACGAAGGTTGCGAACAGCACCTGGGCCAGGGTTTCCATGGTCTCCTGCCAGTAACCCAGGTTGAGGATCAGCAGGAACGACAGGGCACAGAACACCGTCAGTGCCCACTTGCGCTGGATCAGGTGAGCGATCAGGGCAACCAGGCCGATCAGCACGAAGGGGTTGAACCAGGTCAGCGCCCCGGTCACACCATGAATCATGAATTCCAGCGCTTCGGCAAAGGCGTCGAAGTAGTTGGCGCCGTGTTGCGTCAACCATTCGACGAAGGCCGCGATGTGCTGGCCCAAGGGTATTTTTTGATCGATCAGCATGATAGCGAGCGTCCACCTGCAAAGGATTGGAAACAACCTGCGCCGGGCCGTCGCGACCCGGCGCAGGGCGTGCTTACTGTGTGAGCTTGGCCTTGGCCGCCTCCAGGCCCGGCTTGCCGTCCACGGTGGTCACGCCGGCCAGCCAGGTGTCGAGCACCTGCGGGTTCTGCTTGAGCCAGGCCTTGGCCGCCGCGTCGGGCTTGACCTTGTCATCGAGCACCTTGCCCATCAGGGTGCTTTCCATGTTCAGGGTGAAGGAGAGGTTTTTCAGCAACTGGCCGACGTTGCTGCATTCCTGGCTGTAGCCCTTGCGCGTGTTGGTGAGCACGGTGGCCTTGCCGAATTCGGGGCCGAAGAAGTCATCGCCGCCATCGAGGTATTTCATCTTGAAGCGGGTGTTCATCGGGTGCGGTTCCCAGCCCAGGAACACCACGTCGGTGCCGCGCCGCTGTGCGCGGTCAACCTGCGACAACATGCCGGCCTCGCTCGACTCCACCACCTTGAAGCCGGCGTCCTTCAGGCCGAAGGCGTTCTTGTCGATCATGCTCTGGATGGTGCGGTTGCCATCGTTGCCCGGCTCGATGCCGTAGATCTTGCCGCCCAGCTCCTTCTTGAATTTGGCGATGTCGGCAAAATTCTTCAGGCCCTTGTCGTACAGCGCCTGGGGCACGGCCAGGGTGTACTTGGCGTTCTCCAGGTTGGCGCGCACGGTCTCTACCGTACCCGCGTCGCGGTACTGCTTGATGTCGTTTTCCATGGTCGGCATCCAGTTGCCGAGGAATACATCCATGTTCTTGCCGTCGGCCAGCGACTTGTAGGTCACCGGCACCGAGATCATGGTGGTGCGCGTCTTGTAGCCCAGTGCTTCGAGCACCGCGCTGGTGACAGCGGTGGTCACGGTGATGTCGGTCCAGCCGACGTCGGAGAAGTTGACGGTGTGACACTGCTCGGGCTCGACGGCCTGGGCCAGCACCGGCAGGCTCAGCAGCGCGGCGAGCAACAGCGGGGGGGAACCTTTCATGGATGGACTCCTGGGTTTTTTTTCGGATGTCCCACGGGACAGGTGCCGTGCAATCGAGTCGATACCGATCATCTAACAGCCAAAATCAAACGCCTACAGGGTGCGTCGTATCCAGTACAGGCAGGGTCGTATCCAGTGCCGGTGAGGTCGCTTACAGAGTTGTCGGCCTGGATAAACGCTGTTGTGGCGCCTCTGCACCGCAAAAAAACGGCGCAAAAAGCGCATCGGCAACGGGCGGCGTTGCTGGACAAGAGCGCGTCGGTTGTAGACGCCGGGGCCGCGGACAAAAGCCTGATGATGCGCGAAACCGGCGGATTGCCGCCTTTTCAGCGTAGCAGTCAGAGGTGCATGGCATGGCCATCAGCGTGTTCGACCTGTTCAAGATCGGTGTCGGCCCTTCCAGCTCCCACACGGTCGGCCCGATGCGCGCCGCCGCCCTGTTCGTGCAGGGGCTGCGCGAGCGTGGCGAGCTGGCGCGGGTGCAGCGTATCGAAGTGCGCCTGTACGGCTCGCTGTCGGCCACCGGCATCGGCCACGGCAGCGACAACGCCGTGATCATGGGCCTGATGGGCGAATGGCCGGACGCCATCGACCCCACCCAGATCGGCCCGCGGATTGCCGCGCTGCGTGAGACCGACAGCCTGCTGTTGGACGGGCGCCTGCCGGTCGGGTTCGTGTGGGCCCGCGACATGCGCCTGCTTGAAGAGAACCTGCCGTACCACCCCAACGCCATGACCCTGATCGCCGAAGACGCCCACGGCGAGCTGCACCGCGACACCTATTACTCGGTGGGCGGCGGCTTTGTGGTGGACGCCGAGCAGGCCGCCAGCGGTGTGCTGGACGCCGACACCAGCGTGCTGCCCTACGATTTCAACAGCGCCGCCGAGCTGCTGGCGCTGTGCGAGCAAAACGACCTGCGCGTGTCGCAATTGATGCTGGAAAACGAAAAGGTCTGGCGCAGCGAAGCCGAGATTCGCGCCGGCCTCCTGACCCTGTGGCGGGCCATGCAGGCGTGCGTCGAAAGCGGCCTCAAGCACGAAGGCATCCTGCCCGGCGGGCTCAATGTGCGGCGCCGTGCAGCGCGCCTGCACCGCAGCCTGCAAGAGCTGGGCAAACCCAATGTGATCGGCTCGACCCTGAGTGCCATGGAGTGGGTCAACCTGTATGCGCTGGCCGTCAACGAAGAGAATGCCGCGGGCGGGCGCATGGTCACCGCACCCACCAACGGCGCCGCGGGGATCATCCCGGCAGTGCTGCACTACTACATGCGCTTCAGCGACGAGGTGAGCGAAGCCAACGTGGTGGACTTCTTCCTCGGCGCGGCGGCGGTGGGCATCCTGTGCAAGAAGAACGCCTCGATCTCCGGGGCCGAGGTCGGCTGCCAGGGCGAGGTCGGTTCGGCCTGCGCGATGGCGGCCGCGGGCCTGGCCGAAGTGCTCGGGGCCAGCCCGGCACAGCTGGAGAATGCGGCCGAAATCGGCCTGGAACACAACCTCGGGCTGACCTGCGACCCGGTTGGCGGGCTGGTGCAGGTGCCCTGCATCGAGCGCAACGCGATCGCTGCGGTGAAGGCGATCAATGCCGCGCAGATGGCCCTGCGTGGTGACGGCGAGCATTTCATTTCCCTCGACCGGGTGATCCGCACCATGCGTGATACCGGCGCCGACATGCATGACAAGTACAAGGAAACCTCGCGTGGCGGCCTGGCGGTGAGCGCCATCGAATGCTGAGCGGCCTGCGCCGTTTTCGCCCACGCCCGTGACCGGCGCGCCGCCTTTTGGCGCAAGCGTTCAAGGCTGGGAACAGCTTGTTGAGAACAGGCTTTGTTTCGCGCGCGGTGACACCGCGCGTTGTCGTTTCTGGACATCCTTCCCACAAGTGATACCAGACTTCTCACCCCGTCTGATCGGTCCTACGGACACGCTTTGGGCCGGGCTTTTGCGTTTATAACCAGGGCTTTCGGCGGCGGCTATATAGACGCTTCGCGATGTCGTTTTCAGGAGTTGTTGGATGGCCATTCAAGTTTGGGCATGGCATTTGCGTTGTGATTGGCAAAGCCCCTGCACTCGAATCGGGGCCATGACAACAAAAGCCCGTGCCTGAGGCGCAACCTGCATTGTGTGAGGAGAGATCGCGATGACGTCGTACAACTCCGGGACCCCAACCCAAAACCGCACACCCCAATCCATCGGTTTCCTGCTGCTGGACAACTTCACGCTGATTTCCCTGGCCTCTGCGGTCGAGCCACTGCGCATGGCCAACCAGCTGTCGGGCCGCGAGCTGTATCGCTGGAGCACCTTGAGTGTGGATGGCGGCCAGGTCTGGGCCAGCGACGGCCTGCAGATCACCCCCGATGCGGCGATGCACAAGGCACCGGCGATGGACACCGTGATCGTGTGTGGCGGCATCGGTATCCAGCGCACGGTCACCCGCGAGCATGTGACCTGGCTGCAGAGCCAGCGCGCCAGTCGCGCGCCTGGGGGCGGTATGCACGGGCAGTTGGGCGCTGGCCTGTGCCGGTTTGCTCGACGGCTTCGATTGCAGCGTGCACTGGGAGTGCCTGGCCTCGATGCAGGAGGCGTTCCCGCGGGTGAGCATGAGCACGCGGCTGTTTACCCTGGACCGCAACCGTTTTACCAGCTCGGGGGGCACGGCGCCGCTGGACATGATGCTGCACCTGATCAGCCGTGATCATGGGCGCGAGTTGTCGGCGGCGATTTCGGAGATGTTCGTGTATGAGCGTATCCGTAACGAACAGGACCACCAGCGCGTGCCGCTCAAGCACATGCTGGGCACCAACCAGCCGAAGTTGCAGGAGATCGTCGCGCTGATGGAGGCCAACCTCGAAGAGCCGATCGACCTCGACGAGCTGGCGGTGTATGTGGCGGTGTCACGGCGCCAGCTGGAGCGATTGTTCCAGAAGTACCTGCATTGTTCGCCATCGCGCTACTACCTCAAGCTGCGCCTGATCCGTGCACGGCAGTTGCTCAAGCAGACGCCGATGTCGATCATCGAGGTGGCGTCGGTGTGCGGGTTCGTGTCCACGCCGCACTTCTCCAAGTGCTACCGCGAGTACTTCGGGATTCCGCCGCGTGACGAGCGTGTGGGCTCCAACACTGCGCAGCAGGTGGCGATGATGCCGATCCCGCAGGCGCTGGTGCTGTCGCCGCTGGCCGGGCCGATGTCGGCGTTGGGCCAGGCGCGCAACGAGTCGACGTTTGCCAGCG
>NZ_JAAHBU010000386.1 GCF_010671725.1 Pseudomonas brassicae
ACAGTCGAACAACGGAGGCCCGGCCATCGAGTTCGCCGGCTCCTCGCAGCCGATGCCGCTGCCTCTGGTCGGGCAGTCCCAGCCGGTGATGCGCGGTCCGCTGGCCGAAGCGGCGGGCATGGGTGAGGGTGAAGAGTCCGGCCCGGCCGGTGAAACGGCACTGCAGCCGCCGACCGTCACCACCATCGCGCCGCCACCGGGTGTCACCGCAGGCCCAGCCGCCCACGCCGGCACAACCGGTTGCACCTGCGCCGCAACCTGCTGCAGCGGTCGCCACCAAGCCGGTTGCACCTGCTGCCAGGCCTGCCCCGGTGCAGGTGGCCACGGCCAAGCCAGCTGTGAAGCCGGCAGAGAAACCTGCAGAGAAAGCTGCTGCCAAGCCGGCTGCCGGCGGTAGCTGGTACAGCGCCCAGGCACCGGGCAACTATGTGGTGCAGATCCTGGGCACCAGTTCCGAAGCGTCGGCCCAGGCCTACGTCAAGGCGCAGGGTGGCGACTATCGCTACTTCAAGAAAAACCTGCAGGGCAAGCCGCTGTTCGTGATCACCTATGGCAGCTTCTCCAGCCGTGATGCAGCCCTTGCTGCAATCAAAGCCTTGCCAGCCAAGGTCCAGGCTGGTAAACCTTGGCCACGTACCGTCGCCAGCGTTCAACAAGACCTGGCTGCGACCCGCTGACCTAGCCTGGTGGCACTACCCCCGCCACCTGCTGAGCGACTCCTGAACTTCGGCAAAGCCTGCTGCGTAACACGCGGCAGGCTTTTCTGTCCCAGACTGCCGGCCACAAGCCCTAGTTGCAGTCCAGGCTGAAACGCTTCAGACTCGAACGATTCCGCTACCACGGATGCTTGTTCAAAAACATTCAAAAATGCGACATGGATTTTCACTGATTCGTCAGTAAATTTGTGGGCGTCACTGTCGCTGTGCAACAATGGCATCCGTATTGCCCCCGCAAAGCTGACGTTCGTTCGGCGTGGATGGTAAGTGGTTGTATTAAAAAGAGATTTGCCTTGGTGAGAGGCGAACCTGGTGAGAAAGTGTCTATGAAAACAGGTCTGTACCATCCCGAAGAATTCAAGGATAACTGTGGTTTCGGCCTGATCGCCCATATGACGGGCGAACCCAGCCACCACCTTTTGCAAACGGCCGTCCAGGCCCTGACCTGCATGACCCACCGTGGTGGGATCAACGCCGACGGCAAGACCGGCGACGGCTGTGGTCTGCTCATGCAGAAGCCCGACCAGTTCCTGCGTGCCGTGGCCCGCGAAGCGTTCGGTGCCGAGTTGGCGAAGCAATATGCCGTGGCATGGTGTTCTTCAACCAGGACCCGGTCAAAGCCCAGGCCGCGCGCGACAACATGAACCGCGAGATCCTCGCGGCCGGCCTGACCCTGGTCGCTGGCGCAAGGTCCCGATCGACACCAGCGTACTGGGCCGCCTGGCCCTGGAGCGCCTGCCGCAGATCGAGCAGGTGTTCATCGGCGGTGAAGGTCTGAGCGACCAGGATTTTGCGATCAAGCTGTTCAGTGCCCGTCGCCGCTCGTCCGTGGCCAACGCCCACGACAGCGACCACTACATCTGCAGCCTGTCGCACAAGACCATCATTTATAAAGGCCTGATGATGCCGGCGGACCTCACCGCCTTCTATCCGGACCTGGGTGACGAGCGCCTGCAAACCGCGATCTGCGTGTTCCACCAGCGCTTCTCCACCAACACCCTGCCCAAATGGCCGCTGGCCCAGCCGTTCCGCTTCCTCGCGCACAACGGCGAGATCAACACCATTACCGGCAACCGCAACTGGGCCCAGGCCCGTCGCGCCAAGTTTGCCAACGACCTGATCCCGGACCTTGAAGAACTCGGCCCGCTGGTCAACCGCGTGGGTTCCGACTCCTCGTCGATGGACAACATGCTCGAGCTGATGGTCACCGGTGGCATCGACCTGTTCCGTGGCGTACGCATGCTGGTACCGCCGGCCTGGCAGAACGTCGAGACCATGGACCCCGACCTGCGTGCGTTCTATGAGTACAACTCCATGCACATGGAAGCGTGGGACGGCCCGGCGGGCATCGTGCTCACCGAAGGTCGCCATGCCGTGTGCCTGCTCGACCGCAACGGCCTGCGCCCGGCGCGCTGGGTCACCACCAAGAACGGCTACATCACCCTGGCGTCGGAAATCGGCGTGTGGGACTACAAGCCCGAAGACGTCATCGCCAAAGGCCGTGTCGGCCCTGGGCAGATCTTCGCGGTCGACACCGAGACCGGCCAGATCCTCGACACCGATGCGATCGACAACCGCCTCAAGTCGCGCCACCCGTACAAGCGCTGGTTGCGCCAGAACGCCCTGCGTATCCAGGCCGACCTGAGCGACGACCAGGGCGTGGCGAGCTACGACAGCGACCAGCTCAAGCAGTACATGAAGATGTTCCAGGTCACCTTCGAAGAGCGTGACCAGGTGCTGCGCCCGCTCGGTGAGCAGGGCCAGGAAGCCGTGGGCTCGATGGGTGACGACACGCCGATGGCGATCCTGTCGCAGCGCGTGCGCTCCACCTACGACTACTTCCGCCAGCAGTTCGCGCAGGTCACCAACCCGCCGATCGACCCGCTGCGCGAAGCCATCGTGATGTCGCTGGAGATCTGCCTGGGGGCCGAGCGCAACATCTTCCAGGAATCCCCCGAGCACGCCTCGCGGGTGATCCTCAGCTCGCCGGTGATCTCGCCGGCCAAGTGGCGCTCGCTGATGAACCTCGACCGCCCGGGCTTCGAACGCCAGGTGATCGACCTCAACTACGAGCAAGGCGTCGGCCTTGAAGCGGCCGTGCGCAACATCACCGAGCAGGCCGAAGAGGCGGTGCGCAGCGGCAAGACCCAACTGGTCCTGAGCGACCGTCACATCGCACCGGGCAAACTGCCGGTGCATGCGTCGCTGGCCGTGGGTGCCGTGCACCACCGCCTGACCGAACTGGGCTTGCGTTGCGACAGCAACATCCTGGTCGAGACGGCCACTGCCCGCGATCCGCACCACTATGCGGTGCTGATCGGCTTCGGTGCCTCGGCGGTCTATCCGTACCTGGCCTATGAAGTACTGGCTGACCTGATCCGTACCGGTGAAGTGCTCGGTGACCTGGACGAAGTGTTCAAGTACTACCGCAAGGGCATCTCCAAGGGCCTGCTCAAGATCCTCTCGAAAATGGGCATCTCGACCATCGGTTCCTACCGGGGCGCGCAGCTGTTCGAAGCCGTCGGGCTGTCCGAGGAAGTGGTCAACCTGAGCTTCCGTGGTGTGGCCAGCCGCCTCAAGGGCGCGCGCTTCGTCGACATCGAGAACGAGCAGAAGCTGCTCGCCGCCGAAGCCTGGAGCCCGCGCAAGCCGATCCAGCAGGGCGGCCTGCTCAAGTTCGTGCACGGTGGCGAGTACCACGCCTACAACCCGGATGTGGTCAACACCCTGCAGGCCGCCGTGCAGCAGGGCGACTACGCCAAGTTCAAGGAATACACCGCACTGGTCGACAAGCGTCCGGTGTCGATGATCCGCGACCTGCTTGCGGTGAAAACCCTCGACCAGCCGCTGGACCTGAGCGAAATCGAGCCGCTGGAAGCGATCCTCAAGCGCTTCGACTCGGCCGGCATCTCGCTGGGTGCACTGTCGCCGGAAGCCCACGAAGCCCTGGCCGAGGCCATGAACCGCCTGGGTGCGCGCTCCAACTCCGGTGAGGGCGGTGAAGACCCGGCCCGCTATGGCACCATCAAAAGCTCCAAGATCAAGCAGGTGGCCACCGGTCGTTTCGGGGTCACCCCCGAGTACCTGGTCAACGCCGAAGTGCTGCAGATCAAGGTGGCCCAGGGCGCCAAGCCGGGCGAGGGCGGCCAGCTGCCCGGCGGCAAGGTCAACGGCCTGATCGCCAAGCTGCGCTACGCGGTACCGGGCGTGACCCTGATCTCGCCACCGCCGCACCATGACATCTACTCGATCGAAGACCTCTCGCAACTGATCTTCGACCTCAAGCAGGTCAACCCGCAGGCGCTGGTCTCGGTCAAGCTGGTGGCAGAAGCGGGCGTGGGTACCATTGCCGCCGGCGTGGCCAAGGCCTACGCCGACCTGATCACCATCTCCGGCTACGACGGCGGTACCGGCGCTTCGCCGCTGACCTCGATCAAGTACGCCGGTGCGCCGTGGGAGCTGGGCCTGGCCGAAACCCACCAGACCCTGCGCGGCAACGACCTGCGCGGCAAGGTGCGGGTACAGACCGACGGCGGCCTGAAAACCGGCCTCGACGTGATCAAGGCGGCGATCCTCGGCGCCGAGAGCTTCGGCTTCGGCACCGCGCCGATGATCGCGCTGGGCTGCAAGTACCTGCGTATCTGCCACCTGAACAACTGCGCCACCGGTGTGGCGACGCAGAACGACAAGCTGCGCAAGGACCACTACATCGGTACCGTCGACATGGTGGTGAACTTCTTCACCTACATCGCCGAAGAGACCCGCGAGTGGCTGGCCAAGCTGGGCGTGCGCAGCCTGGGCGAGCTGATCGGGCGTACCGACCTGATGGAAATGCTCCCGGGTGAAACCGAGAAGCAGCAGCACCTGGACCTCAGCCCGTTGCTGGGCAGCCCGCACGTGCCGGCCGACAAGCCGCAGTTCTGCGAAGTCGACCGCAACCCGCCGTTCGACAAGGGTGTGCTGGCCGAGAAAATGGTGCAAATGGCCCTGCCGGCCATTCGCGACCTGAGCGGTGGCGAGTTCGCCCTGGATATCTGCAACTGCGACCGTTCCATCGGCGCACGCATCTCCGGCGAAATCGCCCGCCTGCACGGTAACCAGGGCATGGCCAAGGCGCCGATCACCTTCCGCTTCAACGGCACTGCCGGGCAGAGCTTCGGGGTGTGGAACGCCGGTGGCTTGAACCTGTACCTCGAAGGGGATGCCAACGACTATGTCGGCAAGGGCATGACCGGTGGCAAGCTGGTGATCGTACCGCCTGTGGGCAGCCCGTTCGCCACCCAGCACAGCGCCATCGTCGGCAACACCTGCCTGTACGGCGCCACGGGCGGCAAGCTGTTCGCCGCCGGCACCGCGGGCGAACGCTTCGCTGTGCGCAACTCCGGTGCCCACGCCATCGTCGAAGGCACCGGCGATCACTGCTGTGAATACATGACCGGGGGTTTTGTCTGCGTACTGGGCAAGACCGGTTACAACTTCGGTTCCGGGATGACCGGTGGCTTTGCCTACGTGCTCGACCAGGACAACAGCTTCGTTGACAAGGTCAACCACGAACTGGTGGAGATCCAGCGCATCAGCGGCGAGGCGATGGAGGCTTATCGCAGCCACCTGCAGCGCGTGCTGGGCGAATACGTCGAAGAAACCAACAGCGAATGGGGTCGTGAGCTCTGGGAAAACCTGGATGACTACGTGCGTCGCTTCTGGCTGGTCAAGCCCAAGGCGGCCAACCTGAAGAACCTGCTGTCCAGCACCCGTGCCAACCCGCAGTGATATGCGCCTGAAGAGTTTGATGAGGTTTTGAACATGGCTGAACGTCTGAGTAATGACTTCCAGTTCATCGAGGTCGGGCGCAAAGATCCGAAGAAGAAACTGTTGCGTCAACGCAAGAAAGAGTTCGTGGAGATCTACGAGCCCTTCAAACCCCAGCAGTCGGTCGAGCAGGCTCACCGCTGCCTGGGCTGTGGCAACCCGTATTGCGAATGGAAGTGCCCGGTGCACAACTTCATTCCCAACTGGCTGAAACTGGTGTCGGAGGGCAACATCCTGGCTGCCGCCGAGCTGTCGCACCAGACCAACACCCTGCCCGAAGTGTGCGGCCGGGTGTGCCCGCAGGACCGCCTGTGCGAGGGTGCGTGCACCCTCAACGACGGCTTTGGCGCGGTGACCATCGGTTCGGTGGAGAAGTACATCACCGACACCGCCTTCGCCATGGGCTGGCGCCCGGACATGTCCAAGGTGGTGCCCACCGGCAAGCGCGTTGCGGTGATCGGTGCAGGCCCCGCGGGCCTGGGCTGTGCCGACGTGCTGGTGCGCGGCGGGGTGACCCCGGTGGTGTTCGACAAGAACCCGGAAATCGGTGGCCTGCTGACCTTCGGCATCCCCGAGTTCAAGCTGGAGAAGACGGTGCTCAGCAACCGTCGCGAGGTGTTCAGCGGCATGGGCATCGAGTTCCGCCTGAACACCGAGGTGGGCAAGGACATCAGCATGCAACAGCTGCTCGAAGAGTTCGATGCGGTGTTCATGGGCATGGGCACCTACACCTACATGAAGGGTGGCTTCCCGGGTGAAGACCTGCCGGGTGTGCACGACGCGCTGGATTTTTTGATCGCCAACGTCAACCGCAACCTGGGCTTTGAAAAGTCGCCGGAAGATTTCGTCGACATGAAGGGCAAGAAGGTCGTGGTGCTGGGCGGTGGCGACACCGCGATGGACTGCAACCGCACCTCCATCCGCCAGGGTGCCAAGGCCGTGACCTGTGCCTACCGGCGTGACGAGGCGAACATGCCCGGTTCGCGCAAAGAGGTGAAGAACGCCAAGGAAGAGGGCGTGAAGTTCCTCTACAACCGCCAGCCGATCGCGATCGTCGGTGAAGACAAGGTCGAGGGCGTGAAGGTGGTCGAGACCCGTCTGGGCGCACCGGATGCACGCGGCCGTCGCAGCCCCGAGCCGATCCCGGGTTCCGAAGAGATCATCCCGGCGGATGCCGTGGTCATCGCGTTCGGTTTCCGCCCAAGCCCGGCGCCGTGGTTCGAGCAGTTCAGCATCCAGACCGACAGCCAGGGCCGTGTGGTGGCGCCCGAGCAGAGCCAGTTCAAGCACCAGACCAGCAACCCGAAGATCTTTGCGGGTGGCGACATGGTGCGCGGTTCGGACCTGGTGGTGACGGCGATCTTCGAAGGGCGCAATGCCGCCGAGGGGATTCTGGACTATCTGGGGGTCTGATCGGGCCTCTTCGCTGGCAAGCCAGCTCCCACAAGGTTCACCGCTATCCCTGTGGGAGCTGGCTTGCCAGCGAAGCTTTTAACTAAATCTATTGACCTGCCACAGGTCGATAGACAAAAGGCACGGTTCATACCGTGCCTTTTACGTTGGTGTCTGAGAAAATGCCCCCACTTTTTTTCCGGATGCCGACATGACTGCCTTGAAGAACGATCGTTTTTTGCGCGCCCTGCTCAAGCAACCCGTAGATGTCACCCCGGTGTGGATGATGCGCCAGGCCGGTCGCTACCTGCCGGAGTACCGCGCCAGCCGTGCCAAGGCCGGCGACTTCATGAGCCTGTGCATGAACCCGCAGTTCGCCTGCGAGGTCACGATGCAGCCACTGGAGCGCTACCCGCTCGACGCCGCGATCCTGTTCTCGGACATCCTCACCATCCCCGACGCCATGGGCCAGGGCCTGTATTTCGAGACCGGTGAAGGCCCGCGTTTCAAGAAAGTCGTCAGCACCCTGGCCGACATCGAGGCCCTGCCGATCCCGGATCCGCAAAAAGACCTCGGCTACGTGATGGACGCGGTCAGCACCATCCGCCGCGAACTCAACGGCCGCGTGCCGCTGATCGGCTTTTCCGGCAGCCCGTGGACCCTGGCCACCTACATGGTCGAAGGCGGCTCGTCGAAAGACTTCCGCAAGACCAAGGCCATGCTCTACGACAACCCGCAGGCCATGCACCTGCTGCTCGACAAGCTCGCGCAGTCGGTCACCAGCTACCTCAACGGCCAGATCCTGGCGGTGCGCAAGCGGTGCAGATCTTCGACACCTGGGGCGGCAACCTGTCGGCCGCGGCGTACCAGGAGTTCTCCCTGGCCTACATGCGCAAGATCGTCAGCGGCCTGATCCGCGAGCACGAAGGGCGCAAGGTGCCGGTGATCCTGTTCACCAAGAACGGCGGCCTGTGGCTGGAAAGCATTGCCGAGGCGGGCGCTGACGCACTGGGCCTGGACTGGACCTGCGACATCGGTGAGGCGCGTCAGCGCGTGGGCAACCAGGTCGCCTTGCAAGGCAACATGGACCCGACCGTGCTGTACGCAAAACCCGAAGCCATCCGTGCCGAAGTCGGACGCATCCTGGCCAGCTACGGCAAGGGCACCGGCCACGTGTTCAACCTGGGCCATGGCATCACCCCGGAAGTCGATCCGGCGCACGCCGGTGTATTCATCAACGCCGTGCACGAGCTGTCGGCGCAATACCACCCGTAAGCGCTGCTGTACGCAAAACGCCGGCCTTGTGCCGGGCGTTGTGCATTTAAGGTTCAGTTCAGGGTGGTTGGTTAGTCTGGCTCCATCGAAACCGACCTTGGAACCACTGCCATGAAAACCCGTTACCTTGCTCTGCTGCTTGCTCCCCTGTTTGCCACTGGCGCGATGGCTGCCGGCTACACCGGCCCTGGCGCCCAGCCGATCACCACGGTGGCGGCCGCCAATGAAGCCGCCGACGACACCCCGGTAGTGCTGCAGGGGTTCGTGGTGAAGAAACTCAACAACGACGACAAGTACGAATTCAAGGATGCCAGCGGCACCATCACCGTCGAGATCGACATGAAGACCTGCCGGCGGTGGCCTTCAACGACAAGACCAAGGTCAAGCTGACCGGTGAAGTCGAGAAGAGCCTGATGAAGCGCGAGATCGATGTCGACCTGGTCGAAATCATCAACTGATCATTTGAAAAAGCTTCGCTGGCAAGCCAGCTCCCACAGGGTTCTGTGGCGCTCACCCGACCTGTGGGAGCTGGCTTGCCAGCGAATGGGCCGCAACGCGGCCCCGCTGTTCAGGGTTTCACATTCCCCGGCAACGCCGGCAGCCTGCTCAGGTGCAACGCCACCAGCAGCGCCACCACCAGCAAACTGCCGATGAACAGGCCGATGCCGTTCCACCCCGCGTAATGCCAGAACACCCCGCCCGCCGTCCCCGCCACGCTCGACCCGGCGTAGTAACTGAACAGGTACAGCGACGACGCCTGCCCCTTGGCCGTCAGCGCGCGCCGACCGATCCAGCTGCTGGCCACCGAGTGCGCGCCAAAGAAGCCGAAGGTGAACACCAGCATCCCCACGATCACCAGCGCCAGTGGCGAGCACAGGGTCAGCAACAGCCCGCCGAACATCAGCAGGATGCTCATCCAGAACACCTTGCGCCGCCCCAGCCGGTCCGACAGCGCGCCAATCTGCGCCGAACTGTAGATACCCGCCAGGTACACCACCGACAACAGCCCCACCAGCGCCTGGCTCATGTGGTACGGCTCGGCCAGCAGGCGGTAGCCGATGTAGTTGAACAGGGTGACGAACGCGCCCATCAGCAAAAATGCTTCAAGGAACAGCCACGGCAACCCGGCATCGCGAAAGTGCTGGGTGAACCCGCCCAGCAGGCTGCGCGGGTTCATCGCGCGCGGCCTGAAATTGCGCGACTCGGGCAGGATCCTCCAGAACACCGCCGCCGCCACCAGCGCCAGTGCACCAATCACCAGCATCGCCGTGTGCCAGCTGACAAAGTCGATCAGCACCCCGGTGATCAAGCGCCCGCTCATGCCGCCAATCGCATTGCCGCCAATGTACAGCCCCATGGCCAACCCGATGTGCTGCGGGTGGATCTCTTCGCTCAGGTAGGTCATGGCCACCGCCGCCAGCCCGCTCAGCGACAACCCCACCAGCGCACGCATCGCCAGCACCCCATGCCAGCTGGGCATCATCGCGCTGGCGAGGGTGCACAGCGCCGCACAGAACAGCGCGAACACCATCACCGGCTTGCGCCCGATACGGTCCGAGATCGGCCCGGTGATCAACAACCCGACGGCCAGCAGGCCGGTCGACACCGACAGCACCAGGCTGCTCTGCGCCGCATTGATGGAAAATTCGTGGGACAGCAGCGGCATCATCGGCTGCACGCAGTACAGCAGGGCGAAGGTGGCGAACCCACCACAGAACAGCGCCAGCACCGTGCGCATGAACGCCGGGGTGCCTTTTTCGATCCACAGTTCGTTCAGGGGCGTGGCAGGGGGTGGGGACACAGGTGGCAGATCATGGGCAACAGCAGTTTTCACGGGGACCTCGGAAGGGCTACAGCCCTGGCGGGCAGTGAAAAAAGCATATAGCTGGCTAATGATCATTTCCAATATATTGTTCGACCTGTTTAAGAGGTTTCACGACCTAATGGAGTTGCCATGGAACTGCGCCACCTGCGCTACTTCATCGCGGTGGCCGAAGAGCTGCATTTCGGCCGCGCCGCCCAGCAGTTGGGGATCTCCCAGCCGCCCTTGAGCCAGCAGATCCAGGCCCTGGAGCAGGAGCTGGGTGCACGCCTGTTCGAGCGCACCAACCGACGGGTGGCGCTCAGCGAGGCCGGGCGACTGTTTCTCGACGAGGCGCGCCAGGTGCTGGCCCAGGTCGACAAGGCCGCCGACGTCGCACGGCGTGCGCAACTGGGCGAGCTGGGCGAGATGAAGATCGGCTTCACCTCGTCGGCGCCGTTCAACTCCAGCATCCCCAAGGCCATCTACGCCTTCCGCCAGCGCTTCCCGGCGGTGCACCTGAACCTCAAGGAGATGAGCAGCCGCGACGTGGTCGACGCCTTGCTCGACGAGTCGATCGAGGTCGGCCTGATGCGCCCGATGAGCGTGCCCGACAGCCTGGTCATCACCGAACTGTTTCGCGAACCGCTGGTGGCGGTGATCAACGCTGCACACCCGCTGGCCCAGGGCAGCGAGCAGGGCCTGGCACTGGCGGCGCTGGCGCCGGAGCCGTTCGTGTTCTTCCCGCGCAGCTACGGCAGTGGCCTGCATGCGCAGTTGCTGAGCCTGGCACGCGCAGCCGGGTTCAGCCCGCACTTTGCCCAGGAGGCGGGCGAGGCGATGACGATCATCGGGCTGGTGTCGGCGGGGTTGGGGGTGTCGGTGCTGCCGGCGTCGTTCCAGCGCATGCGTATCGACGGGGTGGTGTACCGCACCTTGCTCGACCGCGACGCGGTGACGGCGGTGTGGCTGGCGCAACGGCGCGAGGACGTGTCGGCGATGGCCAGGGCGTTTACCGAGTTGTTGACCCGGCAGGCCCTGGCCCACGGCTGAAGGCTTACTGCACCTTGGCCAGGTCACCCTTGATCGCGACACCGGCCATCACCGCACCGGCGTGGCATTCGTAGGTGGTGGCGTCCTTGCGCTCGTTGCGCTTGTAGTAGCTGGCGATGTTCACCACGGCATTCGCGCCGACCTTGCGTGCAGCGTCCTGCATGGTCAGCAGCGCCGATTGCAGGGCCCATTCGCAGGCCGCTTCGTCGGTCTTGTTGAAAGCGTTGGTCTTCTTGTTGGTGACCGCCGCCGGGCTGACCACGGTGACCTTGCCGCGTGGCTGCACGCCGGCCAGGTAGAACTTCACCGAGCCGTCGAGCTTGTTCTCGGCGGTCATTTGCGCGACCACTTTCTCGAAGGGCAGGTAGTGCGTGGTGTCACGCGCCTGGCTCAGGCCAGGCAGGGCGCACAACAGCAGGGCGGTGGTTGCGGTCCAGGTCTTCAAACGCATGGGGTCTTTCCTTGAGGTTTCAGTTGAGGGTGCTGTGTTGCTGGTCCAGTGCGCGCTGGACCTCTTGCAGGGCCTGCTGGTTCTTCAGCTCGCGCAGGATGTTGTTGTCCAGCGCCTTGACCCAGCGGTTGTAGTTGCGGTGAATCTTGCCGTCCTTGTAGTCCAGCTCGCGGCTGTCACGGTAGTTGATGCGGTAGCCGGTGGCGCTGTAGTCGATGTTGACGGCAGCGAAGAAGGTGTTGCGCACCAGGATGTCGGCCTGAATCTGCTCGGGGGTGACGCGGCGCACGCTCCAGCCGCGCTTGGTCACGGTCTGCACGATGGCCTGCTTGACCTGCTCGTGGCTGACCGGCCGGGTCAGGCTCAGTTGTTCCTGGGGCGTGAGCAGCGGCTTGGTGGTACAGCCGACCACGCCGGCCAGCAGCAGGCCGAGCAGTGTGGTGCGAATCAATGAAGACATTCCTTTCTCTCCAGCAGGGTGTGGGTGGTCAGTGCCAGCGACGGAAGATCAACGACGTGTTGACCCCGCCAAAGGCGAAATTGTTGTTCATCACATAGTCGTTGCGCAGGTGGCGGAACTCGCCGCGCAGGTAGTCGAGCTCGCCGCACAGCGGGTCGACGTGGTCCAGGTTGAAGGTGTGCACGTACTGGTCGCGGTTCATCATCTCGATGCTGAACCACGACTCCAGCGCACCGCAGGCGCCCAGCGTATGGCCGAAGAAACTCTTCTGCGAACTGATCGGCATGCGCGCACCGAACAGGCTGCTGGTGGCCTGTGTCTCGGCAATATCGCCCTGCTCGGTGGCCGTGCCATGGCCGTTGACGTAGCCGATGGCCTCGGGCGTCAGCTGTGCATCTTCCAGCGCCAGCTCCATCGCGCGGCGCATGGTGGCCTGCTCGGGGCGAGTGGTGTGCTGGCCGTCGGCGTTGCTGCCGAAACCGACGATCTCGGCATGGATGTGCGCCCCGCGGGCCAGCGCGTGCTCCAGCTCTTCCAGCACCAGCATGCCGGCACCTTCACCGATCACCAGGCCGTCGCGGCCGCTGTCGTAGGGGCGCGGGCTGCGTTGCGGGGTGTCGTTCTTCAGGCTGGTGGCGTACAGCGCATCGAACACCATGGCCTCGGTCGGGCACAGCTCCTCGGCACCGCCGGCGAGCATCAGCGGCAGGCGCCCGAACTTGATCGCCTCGTAGGCGTAGCCGATGCCCTGGCTGCCACTGGTGCAGGCGCTGGAGGTGGGGATCAGGCGCCCGGTCAGGCCGAAGAAGATGCTGATGTTGGCGGCCGTGGTGTGCGGCATCATGCGTACGTAGGAGTTGGCGTTGAGGCCGTCGGCCACCGAGTTGAGCAGCATGTTGCCGAACGCCTTGATCTCGTCGGTGCTACCGGTGGACGAGCCGCAGGCCACGCCCATGCGCCCGTCACGGATCATCGGGTCACCCAGCAGGCCGGCGTCGCGCAGCGCGTTCTCGGCCGCCGCCACTGCCAGGCGCGACACCCGGCCCATGCTGCGCAGCTGCTTGCGGGTCCAGGCGGCGGGCACCTTGAAGTCATCGATGGGCCCGGCCAGGCGGGTGTTCAGCTCCTCGAAGCGGTCCCATTCGTGCATGCGGCGGATACCGCTGCGGTTGGCGGCGAAGTTCGCCGCAATGCTGTCCCAGTCGCTGCCCAGGGAGGTGATGCCGGCCATGCCGGTGACCACGACGCGCTTCATCAGCACAGCCCTCCATTGACCGACAGCACCTGGCGGGTGATGTACGCGGCCTCGGCCGACATCAGGAAATTCACCGCGCCAGCGACTTCTTCGGGGGTGCCCATGCGCTGGGCGGGGATCATTTTCAGCAGCTCCTCGACCGGCACATGCTCGTCAAGCATGGCCGTGTCGATCAGCCCCGGGGCCACACAGTTGACCGTGATCTGGCGCTTGCCCAGCTCGATCGCGAGGGCCTTGGCGGCGCCGATCACGCCGGCCTTGGAGGCGCTGTAGTTGACCTGGCCGCGGTTGCCGATCAGCCCCGAGACCGAGGTGATGCACACGATGCGCCCCGGCTTGCGGCGCCGGATCATCGGCATGCTCAGCGGGTGCAGCACGTTGTAGAAACCGTCTAGGTTGGTGCGTAGCACCTGATCCCAGTCGTCTTCGCTCAGGGCCGGGAAGGCACCGTCGCGGGTCAGGCCGGCGTTGCACACCACGCCGTAATAGGCGCCGTGGGCCTCGACGTCGGCGCCGAGCAGGGTGGCGCAGGCGGCGCGGTCGGACACATCGAATTGCAGGATGCGCGCCTGCTGGCCCAGGGCACGCACGGCGTCGGCCACCGCCTCGACTTCAGTGCGGCCGCTGCGGCAATGCAGCACCAGGTCGTAGCCGGCACGTGCCAGGCGCAATGCGATGGCGCGGCCGATGCCACGGCTGGAGCCAGTGACCAGGATGGTGTCAGTCATGGGGCGAATCCTCTGGGCCCGCTTCTGCGAGGTAGCTCGCAGCGTGTGGCGGGCGAAAAACGTTCAAGCGGGCCAGGGCATGAATGCCCGGGCCGTTCAGGTGACATTCGAACACGCCCATGCCGTTCTCGTCTTCCAGCGAGCGCAGCGCATGCACGTGCAGCTCGGTGCCGAGCGGGAAGTGCTCGACATTGCATTCGAACTTGCGGGTGCCGAGCAGAAAGCCCAGCTCCACCGGTTTGCCTTGCTGGCGCGCACGGCAGCCGGCATAGGCGGCGACGCTCTGCGCCATCAGCTCGATACCGACCCAGGCCGGCAGGCTGCCGTCCTCGCGGTTGAACAGGCCGCCGCGGCGTACGGTCAGGCGGGTACGGATCTGCTCCTCGTCGAACGACTCGACCTGATCGATCAGGATCATATCGCCGGCGTGCGGCAGCAGCTCGGCCAGGGGCCAGGTGATCATGGGGTGTCTCCGAGAATCAGGCTCACATTGTTGCCGCCGAAGGCGAACGAGTTGCTCATCAGCTGGCGCGGCCGCGTGGCGGGCAGGCGTGCCTGGCCGTCGATCAGGTTCAGCGCCGGCAGCTCGGGGTCGGCCTGGCCGTCCCAGACGTGCGGCGGCAGGCGCCCCTCGGCATTC
>NZ_JAAHBU010000387.1 GCF_010671725.1 Pseudomonas brassicae
ATCAAGATCAAGATCAACAGCAACAGCAACAGCAAGGCAAGATCAACAGCCTGCGTTCATTCATGCATAAAAAAACCCGGCCTGGGCCGGGTTTTTCAGAAGCCGATGCTTACGCAGTGAAAGCCTTGCCTTCGAACTGCTCTGCCACGAACTTCCAGTTGACCAGGTTCCAGAACGCCTCGACATACTTCGGACGCACGTTACGGTAGTCAATGTAGTAAGCGTGTTCCCACACGTCGCAGGTCAGCAGCGGAGTGTCACCGCTGGTCAGCGGGTTGCCGGCACCGATGGTGCTGGCCAGTGCCAGCGAACCGTCAGCCTTTTTCACCAGCCAGCCCCAGCCGGAACCAAAGGTGCCAACCGACGTCTTGGTGAACTCTTCCTTGAACGTGTCGAACGAACCGAACGCAGCATTGATGGCTTCAGCCAGCGCACCGGTAGGCTGGCCGCCAGCGTTTGGCGCCAGGCAGTTCCAGTAGAAAGTGTGGTTCCAGACCTGAGCGGCGTTGTTGAAGATACCGCCCGAGGAGGTCTTGACGATCTCTTCCAGGGTCTTGCCTTCGAACTCGGTGCCTGGCACCAGGTTGTTCAGGTTCACGACGTAGGTGTTGTGGTGCTTGTCGTGGTGGTATTCCAGGGTTTCCTTGGAAATGTGCGGCTGCAAAGCATCGTGGGCGTAAGGCAGCGGCGGCAATTCAAAAGCCATGGTGATTCTCCTAATCAGGTCTGTTGCGGTGAGCGCAAGGCCGATCACGGGCGGCCGGAATGCATCGGCGAGTTTTTACTCTTTGCGACGCAGGTTCGGGATCATAGCACCGGGCCCCCGCCTAAACCACGCAACAAGTGTATGGAATAGAGGTTCCAGAGCCGTTGCGCAGCGCAGACGAACGGATCAGCCGAAGGCCAGTTGCGCCGCTACCGCAAACATCATCACCGCCACCATCAGGTCCAGCAGGCGCCAGGTGCTCGGCCGTGCCAGCCACGGTGCCAGCCACGCCGCACCCAGCGCCAGGGTGAAGAACCACAACAGCGACGCACTGGCCGCCCCGGCCACATAAGCCCCCGGCACGCTTTGCTGGGCCCCCAGCGAGCCGATCAGCAATACGGTGTCGAGGTACACATGCGGGTTGAGCAACGTCACCGCCAGGGCGCTGAGCAACACCGCACGGCGTGAACGCTGGCCCTGGCCTTGATCCTGCTGCAGGCTTTGCTGCGAGCACGCACGGCGCAATGCCTTGCTCCCGTACCACAGCAGAAACACCACGCCACCCCAGCGCGCAACCGCCAGCAAGGTAGGGTTCTGCGCCAACACGGTCGCCAGCCCGAACACACCCAGCGCGACCAGCACCGCGTCACAGAACACGCACAGCGCCGCCACCGGCAGGTGGTGTTCACGACGCAGGCTTTGCGCCAGCACGAAGGCATTCTGGGTACCGATCGCCATGATCAACCCGAAAGCGACCAGCAGGCCGTTGAGATAGCTTTGCCACATTGAAGACGCTCCGCAAGACAGCCACGCGGGCTGGCGCAAAAGAAGGTGAGGATGCTGGCTATTGTGCGAGCACACGCTGTATAAGAAAAACCAATAGAAATCATCTGGCATTAGGAGAACTGATGTTCGATTACAAGTTGCTCTCGGCGCTTGCGGCGGTGATCGAGCAGGCCGGGTTCGAACGCGGTGCGCAGTTGCTGGGGCTGTCGCAGTCGGCGATCTCGCAACGCATCAAGTTGCTCGAAGCGCGCGTCGGCCAGCCGGTGCTGGTGCGCGCCAACCCGCCCACGCCTACCGAGATCGGTCGGCGCCTGCTCAACCATGTGCAGCAGGTACGTCTGCTTGAACGCGACCTGCAGCGCCAGGTGCCCGCGCTGGATGAAGAGGGCCTGCCCGAGCGCCTGCGCGTGGCGCTCAATGCCGACAGCCTGGCTACCTGGTGGGCCGAGGCGGTGGGCGAGTTCTGCGCCCGCGAACAGGTATTGCTGGACCTGGTGGTGGAAGACCAGGAAGTCGGCCTCAAACGCATGCGTGCCGGCGAAGTGGCTGCCTGCCTGTGCGCCAGCGAGCGCCCGGTGGCGGGGGCGCGCAGCGAGCTGCTGGGCGCCATGCGCTATCGTGCGCTGGCGAGCCCGGCGTTCATGGCGCGCAATTTCCCCAATGGCGTCGAGGTGGCGCGCCTGGCGCGCACGCCGGCGCTGGTGTTCGGCCCGGATGATTTTCTGCAGCATCGCTACCTGGCCTCGCTGGGCGTGGATGGCGGCTTCCTGCATCACCTGTGCCCGTCCTCCGAAGGTTTCCTGCGCTTGACCGAGGCGGGCCTGGGCTGGGGCCTGGTGCCTGAATTGCAGGTGCGCGAACAGTTGGCCAGCGGACGACTGGTAGAAATTCTGGCGGATAAGCCCATCGATGTGCCGCTGTACTGGCATCATTGGCGCAATGGCGGGCAATTGCTTGGGCAACTTACCGATCACCTGCGGCGCAGTGCCAGCAGCTGGTTGGTGCCGTGGTCCGGTTTGCCGGCGTCTGCAAAATCTGGAAACAATGAGTAGGCGGAGTGCTTCATGCGAATTCTGGTCACCGGCGCGAGCGGCTTCATTGGCGGGCGCTTTGCGCGCTTTGCCCTGGAGCAGGGCCTGGAGGTGCGGGTCAATGGCCGGCGCGCCGAAGGCGTCGAGCACCTGGTGCGGCGCGGGGCACAGTTCATCCCGGGCGACCTGGGTGACCCCGAGCTGGCCCGGCGTGTGTGTCAGGGCGTGGACACGGTGGTGCACTGCGCCGGTGCCGTCGGGCATTGGGGGCGTTACCAGGATTTTCACCAAGGTAATGTGGTGGTCACCGAGAATGTGGTCGAGGCGTGCCTGAAGGAGCACGTGCGCCGGCTGGTGCACCTGTCGTCGGCGTCGATCTGCTTCAATGGGCGCTCACGCCTGGGCCTGCGCGAAGAGCAGGTACCGCGCCGTCTGCAGGACGCCTACGCGACCACCAAGTACCTGGCCGAGCAGAAAGTCTTCGGCGCCCAGGAGTTCGGCCTCGAGGTATTGGCCCTGCGCCCGCGTCTGGTCACTGGCGCCGGTGACGTGAACATCTTCCCGCGGCTGTTGCAGCTGCAGCGCAAGCGGCGCCTGGCGATTGTCGGCAACGGGTTGAACAAGGTCGACTTTACCAGTGTGCAAAACCTCAACCAGGCGCTGCTGGCTGCGCTCATGGCCGGCACCGAGGCACTGGGCCAGGCCTACAACATCAGCAACGGCCAGCCACAGCCGTTGTGGGACGTGATCAATTACGTGATGCGGGGCATGGGCCAGCCACAGGTTGAGCGCTACCGCAGCTACGCCCTGGCCTACTGTCTGGGGGCGCTGAACGAGGGCGCTTGCCGGGTGTGGCCAGGGCGTCCGCAACCGAGCCTGTCGCGCCTGGCGGTACAGCAGATGAACAAGGACTTTACCCTGGACATCAGCCGCGCCCGCCAGTACCTGGACTATCGGCCACAGACCAGTGTGTGGGCTGCACTGGATGAATTCTGCAGTTGGTGGAAGGCCCAGCACGACGGCCACTGACTTATACTGGCGTTCATTTGCACTCATGACGGTTGATCCATGCGCAACGATGCTCACGACGATTTCGATGATGTACCCAGCCTCAAGGCCGGTGGTCGCGGTGACGATGATTTCGTGCCGGCCACCCGCACGCGTGCGCCTGCCGCGCGCGGTGGTGCGCGCAAACCGGCGGCCACCGGGCCGTTGTGGGCGTTGGTAGGGGCATCGTTCATCGCCCTGGCGGGGCTTGGCTGGTGGAGTTTTCAGCAGATTTCGCTGATGGAGCAGCAACTGGTGGCTACCCAGGAGAGCTTCGCGCGCATCAGCGAGGACGCAGCGGGCCGCTTGCAGGACATCAGCGGCAAGGTCGCAGCCAGCGAGTCGAGCGTCAGCACCGGCAGTGAGGCGTTGAAGCTGCAGATCAAGCAGTTGCAGGCCAGCCTGGCCGAGCAGGGCAAGCAGCAGCAAGGCGTGGCCGGGCAGCAGGGAGACCTGGGCAAGCGCCTGGAGCAGGCGCTGGCACAGGTGAGCGAGCAGCAGGCCACCAATGCGCAGTTGCAGGCGCAGCTCAAGGCCGTTGCTACCGAGCTGGCGGCGGTAAAGGCGGCGCAGGCAGACAGCGGCAAGGTGGAGGCGCAGCTCAAGGGGTTGTCGAGTGAGATCGCCGCCTTGAAGAAGCAGGGTGATCCTGGCGCCGCGATCCAGCGCCTGGAGCAGGACCTGATCGTGCTCAAGAGCGAGCAGGAGAATCGCCCGGTAGCGGCACCGGCTGCAGCGGGTGGGGCGTCGACGGCGGAGTTCGATGCGTTTCGTGGCCAGGTGACGCGCAACATCAGTACCTTGCAGAGCCAGGTGCAGAACCTGCAGCAGCAGATCAACGCCAAGCCCTGAGATTGGGCTGCTGTGCAGCCCTTCGCTGGCAAGCCAGCTCCCACAGAGGGGTGTGGGCAGCCTGCAGATTGCGAATGACGACAGGACAAGATTCCCATGGCTCACGTACCCCAGATCAAGATCGCCGCCACCTACATGCGCGGTGGTACCAGCAAA
>NZ_JAAHBU010000388.1 GCF_010671725.1 Pseudomonas brassicae
GCTCGCTCAGGCGCGCCAGGCGCTCGGCGATCGGCGGGCCGACCTTCAGGCTGGTAGCGAACACTACCAGCAGGAAGGCGCTGATCAGCACCGGGTACCAGCGCAGCAATTGCGGGCTGTCGAACACCGCCAGCAGCACGCAGAAGGTGATCGCGGCCGCCGCCATCCAGCGCCCGCCGGCCTGCTGGCGGTGGGTCAGGGCACGGGCCAGCCACAGGCCGCCGAGCAACAGCCCGAACTGCCAGGGGGCCACGTGGGCCATGCCGAAATACACCGCAAAGGGGTACAGCAGACCGGCCAGCAGCAGCCCGAGGCCGATCAGGCGGTTCATGCCGCCGGGTTGACCAGGCGGTACACGGCCTCGACCACGTCGTTGACGGTGCGCACGGCCTTGAAGTCGTCGGCGGCGATCTTCTTGCCGGTCTGACGCTTGATGTGGTCGATCAGGTCGACGGCATCGATGCTGTCGATTTCCAGGTCCTGGTACAGGTTGGAGTCCAGGCTGATGCGCGCCGGGTCCAGTTCGAACAGTTCGACCAGCGCGTCGCGCAGGGTCGTGAAGATTTCGTCGCGGTTTTGCATGATGCGGTCTCAGGCTGCCTGTTTGGCGGTGACGAAAGCCGCAAGGCTGGCCACGCTGGTGAAATGATTGCGGGTGTCCTTGGCATCGGCGTCGATCTTGATGCCGTAGCGCTTCTGGATGGCCAGGCCGAGTTCCAGGGCGTCCACCGAATCCAGGCCCAGGCCTTCGCCGAACAGGGGCTGGTGGTTGTCGATATCGTCGGCACCGATGTCTTCCAGGCCCAGGGCCTCGATGATCAACAGCTTGATGTCATGGTTAAGGTCTTGCTGGCTCATCTATGGCGAGCTCCTTGATGAAATGCTGATGCAGATGGTCGTTCAGGCGCCGCGAGGCCTGCGGTGCAGGGCCAGCGGCGGCAAAGGTGTGTGGCTCTATATCGGCACCACGCGCAAACTGAAGTGCACGCGGCGCGTGGGGATGCGGTACCAGGGTTCGGCCTTGGTCAGGGTGGTGGGGCTGACCGTGATGGTGACCGGGGTGATGATCTTCGCACCGCGCAGGGCAATTGCGGCGGCGCCGCGATGAAAGGCCGGGGCGTGGCCGGGCTGGGTGCGCGTGCCTTCGGGAAAGATGATCAGGGTTTGCCCGCCTTGCAGCGCGGCGACGGCGGTGTCGAGCATGTCCATGCTGCCGTCGTTGCTGATGTAGCCGGTGGAACGCACCGGGCCGCGGGTGAAGGGGTTCTGCCAGAGGCTCTGCTTGACCACGCAGTTGGCATCGCGCACCAGGCCGATGAGAAACACCACGTCGATCAGCGACGGGTGGTTGGCGATGATCATCTGCCCAGGCCGGCCGAGCCGCTCGGCCCCGCTCACGCTGTAGGTGAGCACACCGCTGCGGTACATGAAGCGGATGAACAGCCAGAACAGCCGGCTCACCACTGCCCGCGCACGACGTCGGTGCGCCAGCGCATCCCCCGGCAGGCAGGCCAGCAGCGGGAACACCAGCACGCGCAGGCACAGCCCGCCGATGCCGAACAGGCAGAAGCTTGCAGCGGTGGCCAGCAGACGCCAGTAATAGGCGTCGCGCGGCTTGCTCAGGGCGTGCGTTGCCAGTTCCATGTGCGACGGTTCCAGGTGTGGGTGCAGGTGGTGGCGCCGCTCAGCGAGCCGCGCAGCCAGTTCAGGGCGTGCGGCCACGGCGCGGGTGCCGGCGCTTCGGCGGTGTCGCCCAGGCGCAGTGTCCATTGCTTGCCCGGGGTCAGCAGCAGCGCCAGGGCATAGGCAAAGGGTACGTCGTCGATCCACTGGCGGTAGGCCGGTGGTGGTTGTTCTTCGGTGATGATCAGCAGCACGGCCGGCGCCCCTTCATGCAGCAGTGTGGCGGCCTCGACCAGGCCCTGCTCGAAGCCGTCGCCGGCGCGGCCAGGGCGGTCATCTCGCTGGTTTCGTTGCGCAGGATCGACCACAGGCCGATCACCGCATTGTGCACCGACAGGCTGAACTGGGTGGGCGACAGCGGCTGTTCGGCGGCCAGGTCGCTGAGCATGTCGAAGGTGCGCGGGGTTTCCCCATGGCGCGACACGAACACCAGCGGCAGTGCCTCGTGGCCCTCGGCCAGCGGCCAGCCGACGCTGAACGCCATGCGGGCCAGGCGGCTCAGGCGGCGGCGCTGCAGGGCGGGCAGGAACGCTACATCAGGGGCGTGCTCGCCCGCTTCGGGCACGCACGGTGCAGCACTCCAGGCCTGCCAATCGGCAGCCGACTCGAGGCCCGGCGCCCAAGCGCGCCACTGACTGATGTTGAACGTGATCAAGATGGTGTACTTCCCGCCCTGAGAGGACTTCCTTGCCGTGGGGATGACTCGGAACACGACCTCTGAGGCTGTGGCGCAATCGCCGAGTGGCGCGCATTATCCCGGTGACGCCAGCGTGTAGCAATGCTGGTGGGGGTAGGACAAGCAGATTTTGCTTCGGTTTAATACCGTCTATCTGTTACTTGACGTGTAGGAGATCTGCGGTGTTGCGGCTGGGTGGTGCTGGCTAAACCGGCGCACCGCCCACATACTCGGTGCTTCCTGACACATGGAGGTTTGTACATGCGGCGCGTGGTGTTCAATCAGAAAGGTGGCGTAGGCAAATCGAGCATTGCCTGCAATCTGGCGGCGGTGAGTGCCAATGAGGGCTATCGAACCCTGTTGATCGACCTGGACGCCCAGGCCAACTCGACCCAGTACCTCACCGGCCTGACCGGCGAGGACATTCCCATGGGCATTGCCGACTTCTTCAAGCAGACCCTTTCGTCGGGGCCGTTCGCCAAGAGGAACAAGGTCGACATCTACCAGACCCCATTCGATAACCTGCACGTGGTGACCGCCACGGCGGAGCTGGCCGACCTGCAACCCAAGCTGGAGGCCAAGCACAAGATCAACAAGCTGCGAAAGCTGCTCGAAGAGCTGGACGAGGATTACGATCGGATCTACCTCGATACCCCGCCGGCGCTCAACTTTTATGCGGTTTCGGCATTGATCGCCGCTGATCGCGTGCTGATCCCCTTCGACTGCGACAGTTTTTCGCGCCAGGCGCTGTACGGCCTGCTGGCCGAGATCGAAGAACTCAAGGACGACCACAACGAAGACCTGCAAGTGGAGGGCATTGTGGTCAACCAGTTCCAGGCGCGTGCCAGCCTGCCGCAGCAGATGCTCGACGAGCTGATTGCCGAGGGCTTACCGGTGTTGCCGGTGTACCTCAACAGTTCGGTGAAGATGCGCGAGTCGCACCAGGCCAACCTGCCGCTGATCCACCTGGAGCCGCGGCACAAACTGACCCAGCAGTTCGTCGAACTGCATGCATTGCTTGAAGAGGGTGCCTAGACGCCCTGGCTGCGTAGCCATTCGAGCAGTTGCGGGAGCGGCAGTGCGCCGCTCTGGCGTGCCACTTCGCGGCCATTCCTGAACAGGATCAGGCTGGGGATCGAGCGAATCCCCAGTTGCCCGGCGAGTTGCTGATTGGTTTCGCTGTCGAGCTTGGCCAGGCGGCAGCGGCCACTGAGCTGGCGGGCGGCCTGTTCGAAGATGGGCGCGAACGACTTGCACGGCCCGCACCACTCGGCCCACACATCGATCAGCAGCGGCAGGTCGCCCTTGATCTGGCTGGCGTAGTCGCCCTGTTGCAGTTCGAACGGTGCGTTCAGCAGCACTGGCGCTTTGCAGCGCCCGCACTTGGGCGCATCGCCCAGGCGTGCGGCGGGGATGCGATTGAGGCCGTTGCAGTGCGGGCAGGGGATGTGCAGTGGGTCGGTCATGGCGGCGGTCCGGTGCAGGCGGTTGATGTCGGCTATCTGGAGGTGATGAGTGCGGATTGCAAGGTGGCGTCGACTGGCTCCAGGTCTCTGTGGCGAAGAGGCTGTAATGGTTTAGCATGAGGCCTCTCTGAACAGGCTAGGGACAGACCGATGGATTGCCAACATTCGCTCCACATTCGCGTATTCGTCGACCGAAACAAACGCGGCGAGCCCGTGCACGAAACCGTGCCGGTGCACGAGGTGGGCGAGCATACCTATGAGTTGCTGTCCTCGCCGGGGCTGGCGCTGAACATGGCACGCGGTGACATCATCTGTACCGCCATCCCCGACCAGCATGTCGAGGTGGTAAAGCGTGGCGGCAACTTCTGCATTCACATCTATGCCAATGAGCTGCCGCAGGATGCCGTGGACGCCCTGGAAGAAGCCGTGCAGACGCAGTTGGGCGGCACGCTGGACGGTCGCTACAAGGGCAACCTGACGCTGGCAGTGCCGGCCAGCAATGGTTTCGAGGCCATTGCCAAGGTGTTCGACGCGTTTCGTGAGCAGACCGGCGTGCAGTGGTATTACGCCAATATCTACAAGAACCTGCTCGACAACGATGATGAGACCTTGCTGAACTGGTGGCTGTGACGGCCCCTTCGCTGGCAAGCCAGCTCCCACAGGTCAGGCAGTGTTCAACCATCCGGTGAGTGGCTTGCCAGCGAAAGGCT
>NZ_JAAHBU010000389.1 GCF_010671725.1 Pseudomonas brassicae
CCTGCTTGACCCGTGTCGCCGGTGCCACCGGCGCTGTTCAAGCTGTGCCTGTGGACCGCCCAGTACTACCAGCACAGCCTGGGCGACACCTGAGCTGGGCGCTGCCGGTGCTGCTGCGCCAGGGCGAGCCGGCCGAGGCGCGCCAGGAGCGCTTCTGGCAGATGGCCCCCGGCGCGCGCCTGGACGATCCACGCATCGCCCGTGCACCGCGTCAGCGCGAAGCCCTGGCCACCCTGGCGCAGCACCCGCATGGGGTGGCCCACGGCCTGCTGAGCAAACTGATGCTAAGCAAGGACAGCCTCGACCTGCTGCTGGCCAAGGAACTGGTGCAGGTAGAGGTGCGCCGGCATGCCCCGCAGGCGCGCCATGAGCACTGGCTGGCGCAGCCCGAACTACCACTCAACGACGAACAGAAGGCGGCCTTCCACGCGGTGCGCGCCGGCTTCGACAGTTTCCACGCGTTCCTGCTGGCCGGTGTCACCGGCAGCGGCAAGACCGAGGTCTACCTGCAACTGATCCGCGAAACCCTGGAGGCCGGCAAGCAGGCGCTGATCCTGATCCCCGAAATCAACCTGGGCCCGCAGACCCTGGCGCGCTTCGAGCAGCGTTTCAATGCGCGCATTGCCCTGCTGCATTCGGCCGTCAACGACCGCGAGCGCCTGGAAGCCTGGCTGGCCGCCCGCGATGGTGAGGCCGACATTATTATCGGCACGCGCTCGGCGCTGTTCACCCCGATGAAACACCCGGGGCTGATCATCATCGACGAGGAGCACGATGGCTCCTACAAGCAGCAGGAAGGCTTGCGCTACCACGCCCGCGACCTGGCACTGGTGCGTGCGCGCCAGGAAAACATCCCGATCTTGCTGGGCTCGGCCACGCCCTCTCTGGAAAGCCTGCACAACGCCTATTCCGGGCGCTACGGCCTGCTACGCCTGACCCACCGCGCCGGTGGCGCCAAGCCGCCGCGGTTCCTGCGCCTGGACGTGAAGAGCCGACCACTGGACAGCGGCATCAGCGGGCCGATGCAGCAGGCCATCGGCCAGACCCTGGCCGCCGGCCAGCAGGTGCTGGTGTTCCTCAACCGCCGCGGCTTTGCCCCGACGCTGCTGTGCCACGATTGCGGCTGGCTGTCGGAATGCCCGCGCTGCGACGCACGCATGACCGTGCACCAGCGCTCGGGCGAACTGCGTTGCCACCATTGCGGCTATGACGAACGCGTGCCGCGCCAGTGCCCGCAGTGCAACCACGTCGACCTGCGCCCGGTGGGCGCGGGCACCGAACGCGCCGAGGAGCGCCTGAGCATTCTGTTCCCGGATGTGCCGGTGCTGCGCGTCGACCGTGACAGCACCTCGCGCAAGGACGCCATGAACCAGCTGTTCGCCACCATCCAGCGCGGCGAGCCGTGCATCCTGGTCGGCACCCAGATGCTGGCCAAGGGGCACCACTTCCCACGGGTGACCTTGGTGTCGATCCTGGATGCCGATGGCGGGCTGTTCTCCGGTGACTTTCGCGCCAGCGAGCGCATGGCCCAGTTGATCGTGCAGGTGGCCGGGCGTGCCGGGCGTGCCGAAGAGCCGGGCAAGGTGATCATCCAGACCCACCTGGCCGACCATCCTTTATTGGTGCAACTGACCGAGCAGGGCTATTTCGCGTTCGCCGAGCAGGCCTTGAGCGAGCGCCGCGCCGCCGGGCTGCCGCCGTTCGCGCACCTGGCGCTGCTGCGCGCCGAGGCGCACAAGCCGGGGCAGGCCGAAGGGTTCCTCGATGAAGCCTGCAGCGCGGCCGAACAGTTGCTGGCCGAGCATGGCCTGCAGGGCATCGAGCTGCTGGGCCCGGTGCCGGCGCCGATGGAGCGACGG
>NZ_JAAHBU010000039.1 GCF_010671725.1 Pseudomonas brassicae
GATCATGTGCGCCTGAGCCTGGACCTGTTGCTGACGTTCGCCCTGCTCGGTGGCGGCCTGCTGGCTGCACTGCTGCTCGGTGGCGTGTTGCTGCTGGGCTTGCGCAGCCTGCGGCGCCTGCTGGCCGGCGCCCCGCTGGCCTGGCGGCTGGGCCTGGGGCAACTGCTCAAGCACCCGCTGGCGGCAGCCGGGCAGTCGCTGGCCTTCGGCCTGATTCTGCTGGCCATGGCACTGATCGCCCTGTTGCGTACCGAACTGCTCGACACCTGGCAGAACCAGTTGCCCAAGGATGCCCCCAACTACTTCGTGCTCAATATCCTGCCTGATGACAAGGACACCTTCAGCCAGCGCCTGAGCGAGTTTTCGGTGCATGCTGCGCCGCTGTTCCCGGTGATCCCCGGGCGCCTCACGCACATCAATGACGAGCCGGTGCGCGAAACGGTCAGCAAGGAGTCCACCGGTGACCGCGCGATCCAGCGCGACCTGAGCCTGACCTGGGCCGCCGAGCTGCCCCAGGGCAATGCCCTGAGCGCCGGCCAGTGGTGGCAGGCACAGCCTGCGCCAGATGCTGTACCGGGCGTGTCGGTCGAGGCGCAACTGGCCGAAAGCCTCAAGCTCAAGCTTGGCGACACCCTGACCTTCAGCATCGGCGGCCTGGAACGCAAGGCCCGGGTCAGCAGCCTGCGCACGGTCAACTGGGACAGCTTCCAGCCCAACTTCTACATGATCTTCCAGCCCGGCACCCTGCAGGACCTGCCAACCACCTACCTGACCAGCTTCTACCTCGCCCCCGGCCACGACCAGCAGGTGGTGGCGCTGTCGCGCGCGTTCCCGGCGGCGACCATCCTGCAGGTCGACGCACTGCTCGAACAGCTGCGCAGCATCCTCGCCCAGGTCACGCTGGCCGTGCAGTACGTGCTGCTGTTCGTGCTGGCCGCGGGGCTGGCGGTGCTGTTCGCCGGCTTGCAGGCGACCCTGGACGAGCGCATTCGCCAAGGCGCGTTGCTACGCGCGCTGGGGGCCGGGCGCAGCCTGTTGGTCAAGGCGCGGCGGATCGAGTTCGGCCTGCTGGGTGCGGCCAGCGGCCTGCTCGCGGCGTTGGGCACCGAGCTGATCAGCCTGCTGCTGTACCGCTATGCGTTCGACCTGCAGTGGAGCCCGCACCCTTGGCTGCTGCTGCTGCCGGTAATCGGCGCGCTGCTGGTAGGCGGCGCCGGCGTGTACGGTACGCGCCGGGCGCTCAATGCCAGCCCGCTGACAGTGCTGCGTGAGGGCTGATAGACTCGGCGGCTACCTGCCCGAGCCTGCAAGCCCATGAGTCGATACCGTCCGCCGCGCACCGCCGGCACTGCACTGATCACCCCCGAAGGCGAGGCGCGCATGCGCGCCGAGCTGCACGAGCTGTGGCATGTACGCCGGCCGCAGGTGACCCAGTCGGTAAGCGAGGCGGCGGCGCAGGGTGACCGTTCGGAGAATGCCGAGTACACCTACGGCAAGAAGATGCTGCGCGAAATCGACAGCCGGGTGCGCTTCCTGACCAAACGCCTGGAAAACCTCAAGGTGGTGAGCGAGCGTCCCAGCGACCCGAACAAGGTGTACTTTGGCGCCTGGGTGACGGTCGAAAACGAGCACGGCGAGCAATCACGCTATCGGATCGTCGGCCCCGACGAACTGGACCTCAAGCAGGGCCTGATCAGCATCGACTCGCCCCTTGCGCGCGCCCTGATCGGCAAGGCGCTGGATGCTGAAGTACGGGTACACACGCCGACCGGCGAACAAACGCTGTATGTGGTGGAGATCGCCTACCCCTGAGGGGTCAGGCTCGGGTTATCAGGCCCTGGCGTGCCACGCGGGTCAGGTGCCCAATCACTTCGGCGGCGTGTTGCTGCGAGGGTGCCTGCACCACGGCCAGGTCGAAACGGTCGTTGGCGAAACGGCTGAGCGACTCGCAGGTGTCGGCAAACTGGATCAGGAAAGCGGTGGCGCGCCCCTTGCGCCGAGGCCAGCCATCGAGGTAACGCAAAAGGGTGGGCTGATGCTGGCCGCCCAGCAGAATGCGCGGTGTGCGCGCCACCTGGCTGGCAGGAAGGGGGGTCAGGCAAACACTGGTACGTGGGCAACTCATGGAGTAGTTTTCTCCGCCTCGCAGATCCCGCTGGGCTGCGGTGGGAGGCGTCACCGAACCAGCGCTTTAGCGGTATTCGGAGACCCCATCGGGGTCTTCCTGCGCCCCGCAAGTAGCTGTTTAAATCGGCGCAA
The DNA here is from genome assembly GCF_010671725.1 of Pseudomonas brassicae. Taxonomy (GTDB): domain Bacteria; phylum Pseudomonadota; class Gammaproteobacteria; order Pseudomonadales; family Pseudomonadaceae; genus Aquipseudomonas; species Aquipseudomonas brassicae. The sequence continues at coordinate 2,260 of NZ_JAAHBU010000039.1, forward strand.
GTCAGCATCCTAGAGAAGCTGCGACCCGACTGTCAACAATGCCAACGTGTTAGGTAACGAGTGGGGCTACCGAAAAACCAGGGGCGGGTCTGCGAGACCTGCATCGGCAGGCGCACCGCAGATCGCGGTGGCGCCCTGCCCGTCACTTGGCAATCATGCGATCCAGCGACGCCCTCCCCGCGCCTTCCACCAGCACCGCCACCGCACCGCCCAGCAGCGCCAGGGCGAACTCGTAGCCGTTGTTGGCCATGAACAGGCCGTTGCCGATGTGCACCGAGAAGATCGCCACCAGCAACAAGCCCACCAGCGCCAACGCCGCAGGACGCACCAGCAGGCCTATCACCAGCGCCAGCCCACCAAAGAACTCGGCACCGCCAGACAGCGCGGCCATCAACGTCGGAGGGGTCAGCCCCAGGCTTTCCATGTACTGCGCCGTCCCTGCCAGGCCACCTCCGCCAAACAGGCCGAAGAGCTTCTGCGACCCATGGGCCATGAAGATGATGCCGACGACAATGCGCAGGACGGTGATGCCCCAGCCGGCACGGGTGAACAATACGGAATTGATGGCGTTCATGCGGTCTTCCTTAATCGGTAAAGGTGTCTGTGTTGGCCGTCATAATAATCATATTTTCAAATGTTAAAATCGCAAAAATCCGCACATAAAAATCTAAAAAATAGATTACTTGCGTGCCGCCACCTTGCGCCCCTGGGGTTCCAGCGACTCGCGCTCGCGGTCGAAGGCCAGAAAGTACTTGTTGACGCTATTAACATAGCTGACCGGCCCCATTCCCACCTGCTCCATGGCAATGCGCTCGACCTGGAAGAACCATTGGTTGGGATTAAGGCCACGCCGGCGCGCTTCGGCGCGCATCGCCTGAACCCGCTCGGGGCCCAGGTTGTAGCCGGCCAGCACGAAGGCCATGCGCTCGCGTTCGTTGAGCTGGGTACTGGCGAAGAACTTGCGCCGTATCAGCGCCAGGTAACGTGCACTGGCCTGGACATTGCCATCCACCGTGGCGATGTCGTTGATCCCCACCCGCCGTGCGGCGCCGGGGGTAATCTGCATCAGGCCACGTGCGCCGCCCATGCCCCTTGCCGCCGGGTCGAGGGTCGACTCCTTGAACGCCAATGCCGCCAGGCTCAACCAGTCCAGGTTCTGCGCCTGGGCATGGCGCTGCAGCACAGGGCGCAGTTTTTCCAGGCGCTGGCGATTGGCCCGCGCCAGCGGGTAATGCACTTTGTAAAGGCGCCGGTAGATGCGCTCGAAGGCGGCATCCTGGTCGGCAGGCGCGTGATAGCCCTGCAGGAAGCGATCGATGCTCGCGTGCAGCATGGCCGCGTCACGGCGCACGTACCAATGCATGGACGCTGGCGACGTGAGCTGCACCTTGCGCTGTACCTGCAACTTGGGCATCACCTTGGCCCAGCGCAACGCAATCGGTTGCTCGACCACGGTCAAGTGATAGATCCCGGCCTGCACCATCTCCAGCACGTCCTCCACCGCCAGGCTGGGGTCGACCCACTCCACCCTGATCGGCGCCAACTTGCGCAACGCCAGCTTCTGGTTGATCTCGTGCAGGGTATCCCCGGCGGCACTCGCACTGGTCAGGGCCAGGGTACGTCCGGCAAGCTGTTCGACCCGCTGATAGACGCGCTCACCCTTGCGCCCTACCAGTACCAGCGGCACATTGGCCTGCACCGGATCACTGGCGCTGACGCCACGGGTCGACGACAGGTCGATCAACTCGCCCGGCGCAACCACATCGCCCTCGCCGCGCTGCAGCGCACCAATCAGCTGTTCCTTGGCCTTGGGGATGATCTTCAGGCGAATGCCCTGGCCATCACGCGCCCGGGCATTGAGGTAGTGCTCGAAGGCGATCAGGCGATGGTACTCGGCCCCCACCGGCTGCCCCTTGACCTCACCGGAGCTGTTGCGGCTCTGGTTGACCAGCACGCGCAGTTCGCGGCTGCTGCGAATCTGCGCCAGGTCGCGTACCGTGGCCGTCGCGGCTGCTTGCGTGGGGCCCGGCAGGCGCGCGTTGGCCGGCCCCATGCAAAGCAGCCCGACACACAGCAGGATCAGCGACAGCGTGCGCGTCATCCAGTCTCCAGCCATCGGCTGCGATTGAGTCGTTGACGCCATAATGCGCGGTCGGTCCGTGACAATTGACCGTAAAAGACCGCGACAACTCCTTGAAGTTCTTGGCGTTATTGATATTTTTCGGCGCAGCCAAGCGCACTTGCCGCACACTCCGAGGTAGCACCATGCAACTCATCGACATCGGCGTCAATCTGACCAACCCAAGTTTTGCCGGCAAGCACGAGGCCGTGCTCGAGCGCGCGCACGCTGCCGGCGTGCAGCAGATGCTGCTCACCGGCACCAGCCTGGCCGGCAGCGAAGCGGCCCTGACGCTGTGCGAGCAGCTCGACCCGGATGCCCGGCACCTGTTCAGCACTGCGGGCGTGCACCCGCACGATGCCAGCAGTTGGAACGGCGCGTCGGCGCGCGACCTGCGCGCGCTGCTGGAACAGCCACGGGTACGTGCGGTGGGTGAATGCGGGCTGGATTTCAACCGCGATTTCTCGCCGCGCGCGCAGCAGGAGAAAGCCCTGGAAGAACAATTGGCACTGGCCGTGGCGCTGCAGATGCCGGTGTTCCTGCACGAGCGCGACGCCAGCGAGCGCCTGCTGCAGATCCTCAGGCATTACCGCGACAGCTTGCCGGGCGCCGTGGTGCATTGCTTTACCGGCGAGCGCAATGCGCTGTTCAGCTACCTGGACCTGGACCTGCACATCGGCATCACCGGCTGGATCTGCGACGAGCGCCGCGGCACCCACCTGCACCCGCTGGTGAGCAGCATTCCTGCCGGGCGCCTGATGCTCGAAAGCGATGCCCCCTACCTGCTGCCGCGCAGCCTGCGGCCCAAACCGAAAAGCGGCCGCAATGAACCGGCCTACCTGCCCGAGGTACTGCGCGAAGTGGCGCTGCACCGGGGGGAGACGCCCGCGGCAGGTGCGCAGCCCATACCACGCAGTGCGCTCAGCGATTCTTCCTACTTCCGGACATAGCTTGACGCATATCAAGATTCCGAGCTGAATTGTCGGACAAAATGATGGCACCTTGCCAACATTGTTTCCGCTCAATCAGAGA
>NZ_JAAHBU010000390.1 GCF_010671725.1 Pseudomonas brassicae
CCACGAACTTGGAGTGCTGGCACGCTTGCGACACGCTCATCAGTCATCTCGCTGATCGAGTTCTCTCCCTTCCTTAATCTTTCAAAAAGAAGAAGTGGAGGAATTCATCTGCCGGATCTCGATCACCTCGTTGCGGGGCGACCCGTAGCAGTTCTGATTTACATCCAGAGCAACAGCATCACTGAGACGGTCAAAGGCGCTAGGGCATACCGATGTGTCACTGGATTTATTGAGTAGGTACCTTCCCCCACCGATCTTGGCGTTTTTCCAGACACGGTGGATTCGAGCCTTCCAGCGAGGGATCGTCTGCATGGCGATGAAAGACAGCAAGTACCTCCTCAAGGTATCGAATTTCCAGACTATGGATGAGCTGCATACCTTTTTGGATAACAACGCGCTCAAGGATATCCCGCAAAGCATGCGCGACCCGGAGTCGATCAAAAATCCGAAGCCGGCAAGATCATCCCCGGAAGACAAAGAAGCAGCCGACCGTGTCGTCATCTCGCTCGACGTCGGCATCCTGACTACCCTGCTCTCGATCGAAGAAGCCGTTCGACTCTCCCCGCGCCCCGACGAGATCAGTGCCAAAGCCCTCTACTGGGCGAAATTGACCAACCTCTTGGTCAACGACATCACTGACGGGAACGAGTTTGACCTTCAGGACTACCTGGAGACTGCACGCGCCCAAATCGACTCTGCCCAGATGGAGAACCTGATTTATGCTACTGCCGCCTGAACTCGCCTTCCTGGAGCCGCTCCTCAGATCGCCACGCGAGGAGTACAAGTCAGCAGCCTGGCTATTGAACGACTTCGATAGCCCGGTCTGGCAGTATTCGTTTGAGTACAAAAAAAGCCCCAAGGAGCTGGACTGGAACGTCACAATGTCTGACGGCAGCTCTCTGCTTGCTAAAAAGAACCAAGCCACCCTGGAAGGGTTTAAGTATTTCCTGACATCCAGTACTCGCAACGATAGCGACTCTGGCGAGTCCAATGATCTCAAAGGTCAGCAGTCAAGGCAGTTCTGGCGTGCATGTCACATCATTGATTTTTTGCTTCTCAACGACGCCAGATACAAAATTTCCAAATATGGCCTGGCCGGCCTAACCGGTGGCAACCTAATCGAGTTGCTGGATACCCTGTCAAAAGATACTTCCATCTCCGAGTCGGTCTACAACTGGACTCCGAAGCTCAGGGAATACTGCTACGACCTTCTGAAAGAGACGAGCGAAAGCGAGATTCTGGCGACTCTCAAGGAGCGCCCTCAGCTTCTGATTCTGACTAATGAACAGAAAGACGAAGATGCACTAGGCATCCCCTTCGATCTGATCCCACCGATCCGTGCCTGCCTGTACATGAATGGTATGTACGGAAGCCCTCAGGTTGACTACGGCTATCAACCGAACACAATCGGGCTTTCTCAGATCCTTTATCCGCAATGCCTATGGGGCAAGAATCAATCTAAGACTGCTCATGGCATTTTAGGATTCAACGACGACGTCTCGATGTTCATGCGTGAATATCCTGGCGTGCCGGCGCATACCGCCGCCAACTCCCTGATGCGTGACCAAACATATTTCGCCTATCGGTCAAGCCTTTACAACCTTGGAACCCTGCACGAGATCGGACTTCCCGCGCCGAAGATTACAGGCCTGGTTGAGGCTGACGCGTATACGCCGAAACTTGGCACAAAGGGAAGGTTTAGAACGGTGCCATCGGATACCGTATTCACATCGCTGCGACATGCGATCGAGTTTCATATTGACATGGCACTGAGATCATCAAGGCTTTTGCCGAGTTGCACTGGAGTGTCAAAAGCGCGGCATCGCC
>NZ_JAAHBU010000391.1 GCF_010671725.1 Pseudomonas brassicae
GCAAAGCCGCGCCCGGCTTCGCCTGCGCGTGCCGCTTCGATGGCGGCGTTCAAGGCCAGTAGGTTGGTCTGGCTGGCGATGCCCTGGATGGTGGCGACGATGTGGGTCAGTTTGCCTAGGGTGTCCTGCATCACCTGGTGTTGCTGGGCCTGTGCCTCGCGGATGGTGCTTTCTTCATGGCGGGCATGGATATCAGTTATAGCCCCTACTACCCGCAACGGCGCACCATCCTGGCCACGGCGGGTTTGCCCACGGCCGCGGAACCAGCGGTAGGCGCCGCTTTGGTGCCGAAGCCGATACTCCACATCGAACGGGGTGTTGCCGCTGTGATCGTCGACATGGGCGACAAAGGCTGCGATGGCGCGGGCGCTGTCGTCGGGGTGCAGACGTGAGGTCCAGCTTTCCAGGGTGTTGGGGAATTCCTCGACGGTGCTGCAACCGAGCAGCCTGCGCATCTGCGACGACCACCAGATGGTGTTGCTCGGGTTGCCGGGTCGCCGGCCACTACCTCGATATCCCACAGGCCGTCGTGGAGCATCTCGCGGGATATATCGAAACGCTCGGCAGCCAGCTCCAACTCCTGGATACGCAGTTGCTGCTCATGGATGTCACGCAGGGTGCCTGCCGTGGCGATTGCAACGCCGTTTGCGTCGCGCAGCGAACTGCCGCTGACCCGGCACCAGCGATAGTCGCCGCCAGCTGTAAATTTCATGCGCACGTCCAGCGCAAACGACGTGCGCCCGCTGTGGTCGGCAAGGTGGCGGGCCAGGGCATGCAGATGGGTGTTGCGATCAGTTGGGTGCAGTTGTTCGCTCCACTGGCCCAGCTGAGGCAGGTGCGGTGCCTGCAGCGACGCCGAGGGTGTCCACTCCATCGCGCAATCCGGCGCAGGTGTGCCTGTGGCGTTCAAACGCAGTTGCCAGAACAGCTCATCTGCACCTTGCGTGACCAGCGTCCAGCGCGCTTCCAGCTGGCGTACGAGTTCATCGTGGTCAGCCAAGCGCTGTTCCAATTGGCTCACCTGCGAGGCAAGCGCGCGCGCCTGCTCTTTGAGCGTGCGCCGTTCTTGCAGCAATTGCTCGACGCCTGTGAGGATGCGCCGCAACAGCGGGTTGCGCGACGACAACGGCGCGCTTGGCTGATCGGGCTGGTCGAGGCGGTCGGCGAGCGGGGCCAGTACCCAGCGGCTGGTGCGATTAAAAAACAACATGCAACATCTCCAACTAGATAACGGCAGCAGCCGGTAATGGCTGCGTCTGGCTAGCCGACACGGCGAGGCTGTCAAAGCCGCTCGCCCATGGCAGCGCTGGCCAGGCCGACGGGCCGGTGGCGATTTCGTCTGCGCTCAACAGGCAGTGGTCGAGCTCGCGTTGTAATGCCCGGGTGTCCAGGTCCTGGCCAATGAACACCAACTCCTGGCGGCAATCGCCGACGATGCTGTCCCACTTGGCCATGATCCCTTGCAAGCGATACTTGTCCTGCGGCCACTGTGATGGGGCGATGAAGTTCCACCAGTGGCCAACGAAGTCCCACTGGAACTGTTTGCCGCTGTGCACCAGCAGGCCGATCTCGCGGTGGCGGCTGGCGAGCCAGAAGTAACCTTTGCTGCGCAGCAGGCGGCCATTGCCCCAGGGGCGGGAGAGAAACTTCAGCAAGCGTTGCGGGTGAAACGGCGCGCGCTCGCGGTATACCCACGAGGTCACGCCGTAGGTGTCCGACTCGGCAGTCGGGGTGTCGTCAGCGTCCATCTGCTTCATCCAGCCGGGCGCGGCGGCCAGGCTGGGCAAGTCGAACAGCTGGGTGCCGAGGATGCTCGACAGTTCAACATTACCGGCGACCATCGGCAGGATCTGCGCGCCTGGATTGAGCCCGGCGAGCACCGCCCGCAGCACCTGGTATTGCGCCTCGTCGATCAGGTCGCGTTTGTTCACCAGAATCACATTGGCGTACTCGACCTGCTCGATCAGCAGATCGGCCAGCGGGCGCCGCGGCGTATCCGTAGCGGCGTCGGCACTCTCGACGGTTTCGGGTGAGTCGAGCAGGGCCTGAAACTGGCTGGCATCGACCACCGTGACCAAGGTATCCAGCCGCGCCAGTTCGCTGAGGCTGAAGCCCTCGGTGTCGAGAAAGGCAAAAGTCTCGGCGACCGGCATCGGCTCGGAGATGCCGGTGGACTCGATCAGCAGATAATCGAACCGCTGCTGGCGCGCCAGCGCGCTGATCTGCTCGAGCAGGTCGGCGCGCAGGGTGCAGCAGATGCAGCCGTTGCTCATCTCGATCAACTCGTCCTGGCCGCGGTGCAGCGCTACATCACGCTGAACCTCGGCGGCGTCGATGTTGACCTCGCTCATGTCGTTGACGATCACCGCCACTTTCAAACCTTGGCGGTTGCGCAGGATATGGTTGAGCAGGGTGGTCTTGCCGGCGCCGAGGAAGCCGGAAAGGACCGTAACCGGTAGTCGGCCTGTCTGGGCGCCGGCAGTCATGCGCTCACCGCTCGCGGGCTGTCGAGCTTGTCCAGGTAGCTTTCGAACAGGTCAACCACCACCAGTCCATCGTCGGCGGCATCGCCCCACAGGTCCTGCGTGCGGAACTCGACATGGTAGGTCGGTTGATGCGCAGCGCTGCGGTCGCCGTGGCCGATCGCATCTGGGAACGGCCACTGGGCAGTGGTGCGGTGCAGCACCACGCCTTGCTTGCCGCGCACATAGGCCGGCATGCGCACATGCCCGGCCACGTATTCATCGCGCACGATGACCCGGTCGCCGACTTCAAACGGTGCACGCCCGGTGATCGCCGCGCGGCCTTGGGCATGGGCAGGGTTGGCCAGCTTGAAGTGCGCGCCGAGTGCCTCATCCAGTTCGGCCTGGGTGATGACGCGGTTTCCACCAGCAGGGTGGCGGTCGCGATGACATAGCGCTCGTAGTACTCGGTACCGACATGCTGGCGCACATCGATGCGCTCCACGGCGTGGCGTATTTCGTCGACGCTGAACTTGTTCATGTGGTCGGCGCCAATGAACATCAGGCTGTAGGCCAGGTGTTCCCAATCCTGCTTGAACACTTGCTTGTAGCTCTGGCTGTTGATGCGGTGGGGCACTTTGCCAAAGCCCTGGAAACCGCCGAGATCGTGAAAGCCATCCATATTGAACACTCCGAAAAGGGAAGGGGGGCGGATTTACTCAGCCAACACGAGGCAGAGCGACGCCGATCAGCACGTCTTTGGTAACCAGTTGCCGTAGTTGCTCTTCGCTCATGTGCTCGGAGCCCGCGGGCCGCTGTGGCAGCACCAGGTAACGGCTTTCGGCGCTGGTGTCCCAGACCTTGATCACCACGTCTTCAGGCAACTCGGTGCCCAGCTCGCGCAATACCGTGCGCCCCTCCCGGACCAGCCGCGCCCGGAACTCGAAGCCCTTGTACCACTCGGGCGGCAGGCCCAGCACCGGCCAGTTGGTGCAGGAACACAGGCTGCAGACAATCACGTTCTTGAGCTGCAGGGTGTCTTCCAGGGCGACGATGTATTCGCCCTGCGGCCCGGTGAAACCGAACTGGGCGCAGGCGGCGGTGCCGTCCTTGAGCAGCAGCGCGCGGAAGGCCGGATCGACCCAGGCCTTGGCGACGATGCGCGCGCCGTTGTCCGGGCTCCAGCCGTGTTCCATCAGTTGGGTGAGCTGCTCGATATAGCCTTCGGGGATGAGGTCTTTGTCCTTGAGCACTGCATACAGTGCCCGCGCCCGCTCGCCCGGGGTTGAAGTTGCCATCATGGGATTACTCCTATCGTTCAACACGGTTGTTGAAGGTTGTTGTTGATCTAATTGTTGTGTTGCAGGGTGCAGCGCCTGTTGCTTGCGCTACAGCGTGCGCCAGTCCACCTCGCCTTCGAATGCCGCCGCCGCCTGATAAATAGTGCCCTCGGCGTAATGCTTGCCGACCAGCATCAGCCCAACGGGCAAACCGTCGACCAGCCCACAGGGGATCGACATGGCCGGGTGGCCAGTGATGTCCTGGGCGGCGGTGTTGCCGAGCATCTCCAGCGCCCGCGAGACGTTTTCGGTGATCGAACAATCCGCCGCTGGCAGCGGCTGGGCGATGATCGGCACGGTCGGCATCACCAGCAGGTCGTAGCGCTCCAGCGCCTTGTCGTAGCCGGCGCGGGCGAAGCGGGCGATGTTCTGTGCCTTGGCGTAGTAACGACCGTGGTAGTGGTCGAGGCCAAACTGGCCGACCAGCATGCACAGCTTCAGCGAAGGCGAGAGGGCGTTGGCCTGGGTGCGCCAGCCGACCTGCTTGTCGAGCAAGCCGACGTCGTACAGGCCCTTCCAGTTAAAGCCTGCGCCGTTGCCGTGCATCATCTGCATGGTCAGGCCTTCGCAGCCGATCGGGCCCCACAGCGTGCCGGCCAGGGTGTGCTCAGGCACTGAGACTTCCTCGACCACTGCGCCCAACGCTTCGAACTGGGTGATGGCGCTACGCACCGATTCGGCAACCCGTGGGTCCAGGTTGGCCAGCTCGAAGCCTTGCTTGAGGATGCCGATGCGCAGGCCGCGCACGCCACGATCAAGGTAGCTGCTGTAGGCATCGACTTCGGGCGCGCCCTGGCGTGGATCAAGCCCGTCAGCGCCGGCCATGACTTCAAGCATCAGCGCGTTGTCACGCACGTTGTTGGTCATCGGGCCGACATGGTCGAAGGTCGCCTCGACCGCCATCACCCCGGTATACGGCACCAGCCCGAAGGTCGGCTTCAGGCCGTAGATGCCGCACCACGCCGCAGGAATACGCGCCGAACCGCCCTGGTCGCCGCCCACCGCCAGGTCGACTTCGCCTGCTGCCACCAGCGCCGCGCTGCCCGACGACGAGCCACCGGTACTGAAGCCAGGGCGCAGTGGGTTGTGCACTGGCGCTGGGTCCGAAGTGTGGCTGGCGCCGGACAGGCAGTAGTGCTCGCAAGTGGCCTTACCGAGAATGGTCACTCCGGCGTCGAGCAAACGGGTGACCACGGTGGCATCGAACGACGGCACAAAACCGGCCAGAGGCGTTGCGCCGTTCATCATCGGCACACCGGCCAGCGAGATGTTGTCCTTGAGTGCGAGCGTTTTACCGAGCAGCTTGCCCGAGCTGGCGCCCATCACTTCGGTGCGGTAGTACCAGGCGTTCAGCGGGTTCTCGCGGCTGGATGGGCGATAACCGGCAGTGCGCTCGTAGCGCACCTGAGGGGTGAAGTCTGGCAGATCGTCGACCAGGTCATAGGCGTCGAGGCTGGGTTGCATAAGCGCCAGGTATTCGCTGGCTTGCTCGGGTGTCAACTGCATGTGCAGGCGGCTGGCGAGGGCCTGCAGTTGTTCGAGCGTCGGGCGGGTGATGGCCATGGTGTGTCCTGTTCCGATGCCAGCCCGCAGGGGCCGGCAATTGGCTGTTCGAGAGGCTCGCCGCGGCGGGGCCTGGTATTAAGCTAGCGCCAGCGCGCGGGCGGCACTTGGTTGAAAAGGACAGTCGCTTGGTTGAGAAGGACTACCTTGCGCCAGGTGCTGAGCGTCATCTGGGTGGCCGAGCGGGGTTACGGCTCCAGCTTGGGCACGGCGGCTTGCGCCGACGCGTCGCCGCGTGCCGGCCAGACCACGCCAACGCTCTTCATGCCTTTGGCTGGGTCCATCTCAGGGTTGGCCAGCACCACGTCGCGATAGGACGGGCTGCCGATCACCGCGGGCTTGAACTTGACCAGAAAATCGTTGACCTCCTTGCGCAGCTCCGGCGCCAGGTTGTAGTCGTTGTAGCACTCCTCCAGGCAATCCAGCGTGGCTTGCCAGTGCACCTCGGTCAGGCCCATGCCGCGGTGTGCGGTGACCATGTCGCGGCCCCGGTACTTGGCGCTGCCCCCCCCAGTGCTGGGAGAGGAAGTCGACAAAGTTGATGTGCTCTTTCTGGAAGGTCGACTCGGACATATGCGCCCAGATATGACCAATCGCCGGGTGGGCCATGGTCTTGCGCAATACCGCGCCGGCAAACTGGTAGATGACGTCGTAGCCGCCAAGGCGGGTGTACAGCGAAGGTTGTTGTTCAGTAGATGGGTGTTGGTCAGTCATGTGCGAATGCTCCATTCAGTTGAGGGTGTGCAGACGGTTAAAAGACCCGGGCGTACCTGAGGTTCAGGCGGAAGTTTTCTTTCGGGCCGTTTTCTACCGCGAGGTCACGCCCCAGTTGCATCTGCAGTTGGTCCTGAGCGGTAAAGAACTTGGTGGCGGTGACGCGCAAGTTGGTGGTTTCGCCGCGGTCGTCCTGGGCGGTGCCGGCTACTTGGGTTTCCCCGCCCCAGGTGTGGCCAAAACCGACTGCCAGGGACGTGCCCGGGTCGATGATGTAGCGCCCCATCAACTGCGCGGCGTAGGACACATCCTGCTCGCGGCGCACCGAATTGGTGGTGAAGTCATCGTTGTCGCTGTACCAGATCGCATCGCCGACCAGGTCGACCGCCCACTTCTCGCCGAAGTGCTTGATGTACGCGCTCTGCAGATCGACCTTCCAGCGGTTTTCGCCCAAGTTGAGCGCGTTCTTGCGGTCGTAGTTGCCCGTCGGGGCGGTGATGTAAACAGTTGCGCCGACCGTGTCGTTGGCCTCGTTCAGGCGATACTTCAGCGGCGCCGTCACGGTGAGGTCACCGACGCCGCTGGTGTCGCCCAGGGCTGAAGCGTCACCGCCGCTGGAAACCCCGCCGAACGGCAGCAGAAATTGTGGCGAGATGGTCAGGCGCTCAGTCAATTGATAGACGTGCAGCAGCCGCAAGATGCCAACATTGGAGGTTAGGTTGAAATCCGAGCTGGCCTTGTGGCCCTGGGCGTAGGCACTGTCGGTGGTGGAATGCTGGTAGTACAGCAAACCGACAGTTGCACCCACCGGCAGAATTTCATAATCCCCCGGAGCCACTTCGACCGCGTGCGCAGATAGGCTCGGCACGGCCGCCGCGAGCATCAGATAACGGAACTGTTTCATGGACTAAGTCCTCATCTTGGGCAAGAAAAGCGGGCAAAAAGAGCCCCGCTGCCGTAATAACGGCAGGTGCAGGGCTAAACGTGGAGTTCGCTGTTAGTGGGCGCTTACTTGCGCGTCGCGCAACATGCCGGTGTGCGGGTGGCAGTTGATGTATTCGAACACCTGGCTGCTCGCATCCGACACCGACACCTCGTGGTACAGCCGCAACTTCTCAAGCCCCGCCGCCACCCGGAAGAAGGTGACGAAGATGCGCAGGTGGGTCGGGTGAGATTCAGCCCAGCGTTCGAGTTTTTCCAGCGAACGCCAGTGGCCGATGTTGTAACTCATGTCGAGGAAGTTGCCGTCCGCATCGATATTGCGCACGAAGCGATTGCTGTAACAGCCCAACGGCTGGCCGTTGTCGCGCAAAAAATCCATACCGTCCTGCAAGGTCGGCAAGATCTCATCCAGGTACAACGAGCGCTCCGCCGCCTCCGCTGCTGCCCAATCCTGGCCCGAGCGAATCAAGGCAATATTGTCATGGCCGATCACCACCACCCGTCCGCCCTTGGCCGGGTCGCCAGACACCACGCGTAGCTCACCGTTGGGGTTCATCCAGTCCGTTTGCGACACCGGGAAACGGTCGCGCATCGAGCCCCAGTAACCGTGCTCCTCGATCTCGTCACTGGTGTTGTCCATGACCGCCCCGACCCCGGGCAATTGGTTCTGAAACGCGTACAACGTCTCGAACTGCTCAGCCCGCGGCGCGGAGATCTCGCGGTAATAACCCAGGCCATCATTCAAGCGCTGCGGCGAACTCCACCAGCCATCCACCTCGGCTGAGCGCAACCAGCGGCAATAGGCGCCAGCGTCCTGCCAGTAGCCGACGATCATCAGGTTGTCGTAGCCACTGCGGTCGGTGTGGTGGGTCAGGTCGTGGGTCAGCGGGCCGTTGGCCAGGCTGAAGCTGGCGAGCATGTCACGCATCGCCTGCAAGGCCTGTTCGCGCTGGCCATCACCTTTGTATTGCACGCCCAAGTAAGCCATCACCACTTGAGTCAACTGCTCATCGGCGCGCCGACCCACATCGGGAAGGGTGGCTGGTAATCGTCAGGCACCCGGCGCGACAACGTCCGCGGACACTTGAGGTGTTTGTCGATTGCAGACTCCATCACAGGCTCCTTGCTATTTTAGGTTCGGGCACACGCTCATTAATATGAGCGGCATTCGCCTGCCGAACCCGCACTGCGCACGCCCCCCACTCGAGCAGCCACGACAAAAACTCTTCGGGCGCCAGGTCACGCATATGCAGCCACCTGAACTCGTCGGCCACTTGCTGTTGTTTGAATTGCATGGGCTCACCTCATCGGCGTAGGTTGCTGAGATACCGTAAGGTCAAAGTTAGGCAGGACTGACCAGCCCCGCTTTGTTCGCAAGGACAACCACTTGGTTGGAAAAGACAGCGCCAAAGCACCCGCTTAGGCACGAACCGCGATGGTGCGGCGCACCGCGCAAAACAGGGTTTTTGCCCTGAAATGGGTAGGGAGGGTGATGCTGTAAACAGGCACACGCTTGCGCCATCAGGCAGTAGATACCTTCGCGTCAGCGCATGCCGATGGCGTGTTTATTGCGTGTGCCACCCAGGGTAACAGTGCCCCATTTTCTCAAGTTGTTGCATCAACGTGAGCGCCATCATGGCTGAGACCAACCAGTATTCCACCCTTGCCGTTTCACCCGCTCGCCGCTTTGATTACTGGCGAGAAGTGGTCTGCCGCCATTGCCTGTCGGCAGACAGCAAACCCTCGTCGCAGAGCGATTTCGAAGGTGCGTTGCAGGTCAACGGAATTGGCCCCCTGGACATCACCACCCTGTCGTCGCCGCTGCACCACTGGGTGCGCTCTGAGCAGCACCTGCGCAGCGACCCCGCCGAAGATATCTGGCTCGGTTTCACCCTCGACGGCCACGGCGAAATTGAACAACACACTCGCAAAGCCAGCCTCAGCGCCGGCAATCTGTTTCTTTACGACGCAACCCAACCGTTCCGCTTCAGCCTGGGTGGTACCGAGAACCACTTGATCCGTATCCCCCGACCGCTACTCGCCCAGCGTCTGCCACGTATTGGCGATTTCACCGCGCTGGTGCTAGACGAAGCACGCCCCGGCGTGATCCCGCTGCGGCAGATGATTGGCCAGGCGACCACTTCTGCCGCTTTGCTGCAGGGCGAAGGGGTCTCCCGGCGCTACTCCAACACCATCATTGAGCTGCTGGTGCTTAGCCTGGAGCTACAGGACCTGAAGACTACCCATCAAGAGCTTGATCTTTATGGGCGGGTCATGAACTACATTCAGCGACATTTGACGGAGCCTGAGCTGTCGCTTGAGTCGATTGCCGTGGCGCATCATGTGTCGACACGTACGGTGACACGGGCGTTTGCCCGGTACCAGAAGTCACCGGTTGCCGAGATCTGGAAGGAGCGGCTGAACGCTAGCCGTACGGCGATTGAGTGTGGACAGGTAAGGAATGTTTCACAGGCGGCGCTGGAGTTTGGCTTTTCCGATTTTTCGCATTTCAGTCATGCGTTTCGGAAGGCGTTTGGGGTGGCGCCGCATACATTGTTGCGGGGGAGTGGGGGGTGAGGATTGCAGATGCGAGAGGCGCGACGTCGACGGCTCTCCGCGTTTGCGCGACGACCACTACATCATGATCCGACGTTGTGGTAGGTATAGGGCTTGATTGTCCTCACCAGAGATGCCGTCCTCGACGTGAGCCAATTGGCTTTCGACATGGTCCTTCAACCAGCCATGTTCGCGTAGCAGCGTGCTTGCGGTATGTACGAGTACCATGGCTGACGAGTCGCCCTTTATTGCCTATCTGGGCGAACACTAGGTTGATCGTGTTTTCACTGATGACTGGCTGCTTTTCACCATTGCCAGGGAATAGATACCGACTGCGGCCAGTGCTTTGGCTCAGTTTGGTAAACATGGCGATCAATTGATGAGGTAGAGGGCTGACGTAGTCTCTGCGCATCTTCATGCGGGCGGCCGGGATGGTCCATATCCCTTCCTCGAAATCGATCTCTTCCCATTTTGCGTAGCGAACCATGCCGGGGCGGCTGGCCGTCAGAATTATCATCCATGATGCAATCCTCGCTGGTAGCCGGCTGGTGGTCTTGCTTAAGGCGCGAAGAAACTCAGGTAGTTCGTGTTCGTGCAGATGCGGGTAGTGTTGAGTGGGCGGTGGAGCTATCGCAATGGCATGGCGCTCGGAGGCTGGATTGTGTTCGCACAGGCCGCGCGCAATCGCTTCGCGTGATGAGCTCCAGTTGCTTCTCGCCGAGAGCGGGTAGTAGATCCTTATCGAGATAGTCGCGGATCTTCTTCAGCGTCGCGCTGCTGCGGCCGGAGTCTGCTTTGAATTGGTACCAGTACTCCGCGGCTCGCCTGAAGGTGTTGAGCCCGGCCTCTTGCTGTCGCAGCTTGTCATCGCGGCGTTTGGCGCCGGGGTTGGTGCCTTGCTTGAGTAGGTTGCGGCATTCTGCAGCTCGTTCACGAGCTTCCTGCAAGGAGATATGCGGATACACGCCCGGTGACATGCGCGCCGCCCGACCCTGATACCTGTACTTGAAGTGCCAGTACTTGCTGCCACTGGGTTTACCAGCAGGGCAAGACCCGAACTATCACTCAACGTGAACGGTCTGTCGGCAGGCTTGGATGCTTTGATTTGCAAGGCGGTCAATGGCATCGCTGTACACCTCCGGTTCTCGAACTGGAATCTGTACAGAAAATGTACCCAAAAGAGGCTGGCTTGCAAGAGATGGGGTGGAACCCCAGAGACCAAAAAGCCCGCAGTTAGCGGGCTTTAGGGGTGTTGTGTAGACGCTGGTAGTCGTCTATGTACTGCAGATGGTGCCCCGAGGAGACTCGAACTCCCACTCCTTTCGAAAACGGATTTTGAATCCGCCGCGTCTACCAATTCCGCCATCAGGGCTTGTGGCGGCGAAGTATAGAGAGGCGCCTACCGTTGGTCAATCAGCTTTCATGGTCAATTTTGCAGCTTTCCGCTAAACTTTGCGGCCCTGCCAAACCGAACACCATCATGCGCGTCGCCGATTTCTCCTTTGAGCTCCCAGATTCCCTGATCGCCCGCCATCCACTGGCCGAACGGCGCAGCAGCCGACTGTTGACCCTAGACGGGCCCAGCGGCACGCTGGCGCACCGCCAGTTTATCGACCTGCTCGAGCATCTGCGCCCGGGCGATCTGATGGTGTTCAACAACACTCGGGTGATCCCAGCCCGCCTGTTCGGCCAGAAGGCCTCCGGCGGCAAGCTGGAGATCCTCATCGAACGCGTGCTCGACAGCCACCGCGTGCTCGCCCACGTACGCTCCAGCAAGTCGCCCAAACCTGGCACGCAGTTGCTGATCGACGGCGGCGGCGAAGCCGAGATGGTCGCGCGCCACGACACGCTGTTCGAACTGCGCTTCGCCGAGGAGGTGCTGCCGCTGCTCGACCGCGTCGGCCACATGCCGTTGCCTCCTTATATAGACCGCCCCGACGAAGGCGCCGACCGCGAGCGCTATCAGACGGTCTACGCACAACGCGCCGGCGCCGTCGCCGCGCCAACCGCCGGCCTGCACTTCGATGAAGCGCTGATGGGCAAGATCGCCGAAAAAGGCGTGAGCACCGCCTTCGTTACCCTGCACGTGGGCGCCGGCACCTTCCAGCCGGTGCGCGTGGAACGCATCGAAGACCACCACATGCATAAAGAGTGGCTCGAAGTGGGCCAGGATGTGGTGGATGCCGTCGCCGCCTGCCGTGCACGCGGTGGCCGGGTGATCGCGGTGGGTACCACCAGCGTGCGTTCGCTGGAAAGCGCTGCGCGCGACGGCACGCTCAAGCCATTCAGCGGCGATACCGACATCTTCATCTTCCCGGGCCGCCCGTTCCACGTGGTCGACGCGCTGGTCACCAACTTCCATTTGCCCGAATCCACGCTGCTGATGCTGGTTTCGGCCTTCGCCGGTTACCCCGAAACCATGGCTGCCTACGCCGCAGCCGTGGACAACGGCTACCGCTTCTTCAGTTACGGTGATGCGATGTTCATCACCCGCAATCCGGCGCCACGCGGGCCCGAGGATCAAGCATGAGTCGCACCTGTCGTATGTCCTTCGAGTTGCTGGCCACCGACGGCAAAGCCCGTCGCGGCCGCCTCACCTTCCCCCGTGGCGTGGTCGAAACCCCGGCCTTCATGCCGGTGGGCACCTATGGCACGGTCAAGGGCATGCTGCCGCGCGACATCGAAGCCATCGGCGCGCAGATGATCCTGGGCAACACCTTTCACCTGTGGCTGCGCCCCGGTACCGAGGTGATCAAGGCCCACGGCGACCTGCACGATTTCATGAAGTGGCAAGGGCCGATCCTCACCGACTCCGGTGGCTTCCAGGTGTTCAGCCTGGGCGCCATGCGCAAGATCAAGGAGGAGGGCGTGACCTTCGCCTCGCCGGTCGACGGCTCCAAGGTGTTCATGGGCCCGGAAGAGTCGATGCAGGTGCAGCGCGACCTGGGCTCGGACGTGGTGATGATCTTTGACGAATGCACACCGTACCCGGCCGATGAAGACGTCGCGCGCATCTCCATGGAGCTGTCGCTGCGCTGGGCCCAGCTGCTCCAAGAAGCCC
>NZ_JAAHBU010000392.1 GCF_010671725.1 Pseudomonas brassicae
CCTTGAGCACCAGCACGTCGCACTCCAGCGAATCCAGCACCACCTCCGCCGTATTGCCGATCAGCGCGCCGACAATCCCCTTGCGCGCCACCGTACCAATGACCGTGACCACCGCATCGTACTTGCTGGCCGTATGCGGGATCAGCACATCCGCCGGCCCTTCGGCCACATGCAAACGTTCGTCGGCGATGTCGAACTCGGCCTGGAACGCCGCGCATTCCTCGCGGTACTTGCGCTCGATGGTGTCCTTGAGCTGGTACACCGGGTCGGCGGCCGAGAGCATGGGCGAGGGGTGTGCACTGATCACATGCAACTCGCCCTTGGCCAGGCTGGCGATGGCGTAACCGTGGTCGACGATGCTGGTGTGCAGCTTGCGGTGCTGTTCATCGTGGTTGCCCACGTCCACCGCCGCCAGGATCACGCCGCCGGTCCACGGCCGTTCGGTCTTGACCATCAGCACCGCGCACGGACATTCGCGCAGCAGTTTCCAGTCCGAAGGCGTCAGCAGGGCCTTTTTCAGCGGATTGTCGGGGCGATGTTCCTTGATCACCAGCTCGCAGCCTTCGGCTTGCTGCACATCGATGATCGACTCGTGCAGGGTGTCGTGCCAGATCTGCTCATGGGTGACTTTGTTGAAGCCGTCGTCATGCAACTGGCTGGCGAGCAGGCTGAGCAGGGCACTGTGATCCTGCTTCTTGTCGCACATCAGCAGGTGCAGGCGAGCCCCGGTACTGCCAGCGATCAGCTTGGCGCGGGTCAGGGCTTTACTGTGGGCGTGGTCGGGGTCGAGCACCACCAGGATGCTGCGAACTTCAATGGACATGAGCGAGAACTCCTTCGGCAATGGCAAGCGGTGCCTGACTATAGTCGGCGCCCCGGGTGCGGCAGTTCTTGATATGCATCAAGCATAGTCACTGGTGATCGGCACCGCCGCCGGTATAATCGCCGGTCTTGTCGACACCCCATGCCCGTTTGTGAGCCTAATGTCCCTTATTCCCGAAATCGAAGCCTTCCTCGCCTGCCGCACCCCGGATGCCTGGGTCGATGCCGCACTGGCCGACCAGCAGACGATGCTGATCGACCACAAGAACTGCGAGTTCAAGGCCGCGAGCACGGCGCTCAGCCTGATTGCCAAGTACAACACGCACGCCGACCTGATCAACATGATGTCGCGCCTGGCCCGCGAGGAGCTGGTGCACCACGAGCAGGTACTGCGCCTGATGAAGCGGCGCAAGATCGAGCTGCGGCCGTTGTCGGCGGGCCGCTACGCCTCGGGCCTGCGCAAGGTGGTGCGCTCCCACGAGCCGGTCAAGCTGGTGGATACCCTGGTGGTGGGGGCATTCATCGAGGCGCGCAGCTGCGAGCGCTTCGCTGCCGTGGTGCCGCACCTGGACGAAGAGCTGGGCACGTTCTACCACGGCCTGCTCAAGAGCGAGGCGCGCCACTACCAGGGCTACCTGAAGCTTGCGTACCAGTACGGTGAGGCCGCGGATGTGGAGCGTACGGTGGCGCGGGTGCGCGAGGTGGAAGCCGAGCTGATCACCACGCCGGATGTCGAATTCCGCTTTCATAGCGGCGTGCCAGCCTGAAGGCATTGCGGGCCCAGAGCCCGCCTTTTGTCGACCAAATAGTAAGCAAGCTAATTAGTTCTTGGCTATTCGCTGCCTGAGCAGTAATATCTGCGGCATCTCACTGCCTAAGCAGGTATCTCCCTTCATGCAGCACTTCACCCCGGAAAACTTCCAGACCTGCACCATCGGCATGCTCCTGGGGCGTGCCGCACTGGTGAAGGACCGCATTCTCGACAGCCACCTGCAGGACTTCGGCGTCACCGCCGCGCAGTTCAAGGTGCTGATCATCGTTGCCCAGTACGGGGTCGACACGCCTGCCGAGGTATGCCGCTTCCTCAGCCTGGACAGTGGTTCGATGACGCGCATGCTCGATCGCCTCGAACAGAAGGGCCTGATCGTGCGTAGCCGCTGCCCGCAAGACCGCCGTCAGGTGCGTCTGGGGCTCACCGCGCAGGGCCATGTGCTGGCCGAGAAGCTGCCACAGATTGGTGCCTCGGCGATGAACGAACTGGTCGGCGTGCTGGCACCGGATGAACTGAAAACACTCGAGACAATCCTCGCCAAAGTCCTTCTGGGCGCAGGCGACACCCTGGCCGCGCAGCGCCTGGAGGCCCAATGAAATCCCTGCGTACCGGCGTGGCGCTGCTGGTGCTGGCCCTGAGCCTGGCCGGTTGCGCCAGC
>NZ_JAAHBU010000393.1 GCF_010671725.1 Pseudomonas brassicae
GTTGCTCCGCCCCCTGCCTGCGGCCATCCGCGTCCGCCCTGCTAAGCCTTGCCCTGAGCGCCCTGCGTCAGCCCGCTGACCCAGGCCGCCAGCCCCTCGCCACTGGACACCCACAGCAGCCGCAGCTACCACGATCGCCCCCGGCCCGCTGGGGCGCCACCCTGTCGCGCTTCGCCGTGGACGCCGGCATCGCGCTGTCGTTCCAACCCGCCTTGACCGAAGGTCTGGTCAGCCCGGGGCTGGTCGGCACCTATTCGGTCAGCGACGCCATCGCACGCCTGCTGCAAGGCAGCGGCCTGCAATTGCAGGCCCGCAGCGATTGGCAGCTCACCCTGGTGCCACGCCCCGACGCCAGCGACGCGGGCCTGACGCTGGACGCCACCACGGTCAACGCCCGCCCCTGCCCCCCGGCAGCGACCTGCCCGTCGAATACGCCGGTGGCCAGGTGGCGCGTGGCGGGCGCCTGGGCCTGCTGGGCAACACCGATGTGATGGACGCGCCCTTCAGCGTCAGCAACTACACCGCCACCCTGATACAGGACCAGCAAGCGGTGACCGTGGCCGATGTGCTGGAGCGTGATTCTTCGGTGCGCTCCACCGGCCAGGCCGGCGGCATCGTCGACTCGTTCTTCATTCGCGGCTTCCCCATCGGCGAAGGCAACCTCGGCGAACTGGCCTTCGACGGCGTATACGGCGTGGCCCCCAACTACCGCGTGTTCACCGACTACGCCGAACGCATCGAGGTGATCAAGGGGCCCGGCGCGTTGCTCTACGGCATGTCGCCCAACAGCGGCGTGGGTGGCGTGATCAACCTGGTGCCCAAGCGCGCCCTGGACGACGACCTGACCCGCTTCACCGCCAGCTACGCCAGCGACGCGCACCTGGGCGGGCATGTGGATGTGAGCCGGCGCTTCGGTGACGAGCGCCAGTTCGGCGTGCGCATCAACGGCAGCACCCAGCAGGGCGACACCGCCATCGACAAGCAGTCGCGCGAAGTCGACATCGGCGCCATCGCCCTGGATTACCGCGGCGAGCGCCTGCGCGCAAGCCTCGACCTGATCAGCCAGGTCGAGGCATTCGACGCGCCGTCGCGGCCGTTCCTGGTCGCCCGCGGCGTCGAGGTTCCTTCTGCCGCCAATGGCCGCAGCAACGTGACCCAGGACTGGGGCTGGTCCGAAACCCGTGACAAGGCGGCGCTGCTGAGCGCCGAGTACGATGTCAACGAGGCCTTGAGCGTGTTTGCCCATGCCGGCGGCGGCCGTTCGGACGTGGACCGGATGTCGGACCAGACGCCCACCCTGCTCAACAGCGCCGGCGACACCTCGTCAGTGCCCGGCTATTACAAGTTCGAAGTCGAACGCTACACCGTCGATGCCGGCGCGCGCCTGCGTTTCGACACCGGCCCGGTGCACCACAGCACCAGCCTGCAGGCCACTCGCTACCGCGACGAGCTGTCGCGCGGGATCATTTCCGGCGCGCCGATTCTCTCGAACCTGTACCACCCCAGCGACCGTCCCAAGCCGTCGATCGCCACGCCCGATGCGCTCAAGGTGTCGGCCACCGAACTCTCCGGCGTGGCCCTGGCCGACACCCTGTCGGTGCTCGAGGATCGCCTGCAGGTGACCCTGGGCCTGCGCAACCAGCGCATCGAGTCGCACAACTACAACAGCGCCGGCGCCGTCACCACACGCTATGACCAGAGCGAAACCACCCCCATGGCCGGCGTGGTGATCAAGCCCTGGGAACATGTATCGCTCTACTACAACTACATCGAAGGCCTGAGCAAGGGCGACACCGCACCGGCCACGGCAGCGAACTCGGGCGAGGTCTTCGCCCCGTACATTTCGCGCCAGCAGGAAGTCGGCCTGAAAGTCGACTACGGCACCTTCACCTCGACCCTGAGCCTGTTCCAGATCAGCAAGCCCAGCGGCGAGCTGAGCAACGGTGTGTTTTCGGTACAGGGCGAGCAGCGCAACCGTGGCGTGGAGCTCAACGTGTTCGGTGAGGTGGCCCAGGGCACGCGCCTGCTGGGTGGGGTGACGCTGCTGGACGCCGAACTGACCAAGAGCGCCACGGCGGCCAACCGTGGCAATACGCCGGTGGGCGTACCCGAGGTGCAGGCCAACCTGTGGGCCGAATGGGACACCCCCTGGGTGCAAGGCCTGACCCTCACCAGC
This sequence comes from Pseudomonas brassicae, assembly GCF_010671725.1. Classification (GTDB taxonomy): domain Bacteria; phylum Pseudomonadota; class Gammaproteobacteria; order Pseudomonadales; family Pseudomonadaceae; genus Aquipseudomonas; species Aquipseudomonas brassicae. The sequence continues at coordinate 2,177 of NZ_JAAHBU010000393.1, forward strand.
GGCGCCATCTATACCGCCAGCCAGTACGTGGACCAGGCCAACACGCAGGAGCTCGACCCCTGGACCCGCTTCGACGTGGGCGCGCGCTACAGCACCCGCATCGCGCAGCACCCCACCACGTTGCGCGCCACCGTGCAGAACGTGTTCGACCGCGAGTACTGGTCGGGGGTGGCCTCCTACGGGGCGATCTCGCTGGGCGCCCCGCGCGCGCTGCAACTGTCGGCCAGCGTCGATTTCTGAGCAAAAAAAAACCAGGGCCGCCCAGGCCCTGGTTTTTCTGTCGGCGGGGTTACCCGTCAGTTCTTGAGCTGCTTGGCCGCACGGATGTGCATGTAGCCACCCATCAGCGCCACCACAGCAGCCGCCGCGCCAGTGGAAATCACCAGCACCTGGTAGTCCGGCACGAAGGCCATGGTCACCAGGCAACCGATGATGAACACGATCACCAGGTAGGTCAGCCACGGGAACAGCCACATCTTCAGGCGGATCTGCTTGCCCTCGGCTTCCAGCTTGCGGCGCATCTTCAGTTGCGAGAAGGCAATCACCAGGTACACCAGCAAGGCGATCATGCCGGTGGTGTTCATCAGCACGTCCAGCACGTCTTTGGGGCGCAGCGTGTCGCTGAAGTTGATCAGCGCCACGAACACGGCCACCGAGCACGAACCGATGATCGCAAACACCGGCACGCCGGTACCGGCACGGGTGATCTTGAAGAACGACGGCGCATCGCCACGGGTCGACAGCGAGAACAGCATGCGCGACGCAGTGTAGTGCGCCGAGATCAGGCAGCTGCTCACCGAGGTCAGTACCACGAAGTTCATCACCAGTTCAGCACCCGGGATACCCAGCAGCTCCAGGGTACGGCGGTACGAACCGTAGCCCGACTGGCCCATCAGCGGGTCGTTCCACGGCACCAGCGCGACGATCAGGAAGATCGAGCCGACATAGAACAGGCACACGCGCCACACCACCGAGTTGGTCGCCTTGACGATCTGCTCGGACGGGTTCTTCGACTCGGCGGCCGCGATGGTCACGATCTCTGCGCCGAGGAAGGCAAACATCACCCCGAGCATGGCCACCACCACGGCCTCCATGCCGTTGGGCATGAAGCCCTGGGCGGTGAGGTTGCTGAGGCCGTGCACCTCACCGGTGGGCCACAGGTTGACCACCGCCATGCCGCACACCACAAGGAAGCATATGATCGCCACCACCTTTATCAGTGCGAACCAGAATTCGAACTCCCCGTAGTGCTTGACGTTGAAGAAGTTGACGCTGATCAGCACCAGCGTGGTGGCCAGCACGAACACGTTGACGCTGACCGACGGGAACCAGCCGTGCAGGATCTTGCCGGCGACGTAGGCTTCCCAGGCCATCAGGATCACCCAGAACCACCAGTACAGCCAGCCGATGGTGAAACCCGCCCAGCGCCCGATGGCACGCTCGGCATAGGTGGAGAAGGAACCGGTGTCGGGCGACGAGGTGGCCATTTCACCCAGCATACGCATGATCAGCACCACCAGGATGCCACCGGCCAGGTACGCCAGGATGGCGGCCGGGCCCGCGCTGTGGATCACGCTCCCCGAGCCCACGAACAGTGCACCGCCGATCACCCCGGCGATGGACATCATGGTCAGGTGGCGCGACTTGAGCGAAGCGCTAAGCTTGCTCTCGTGCTCCACCTTGGAGGCTGTGGTATTGGATGTTGCGTCCATCAGTAGTCTACCCCTTGTTTTTCTTTTTCCTGCGAACACGCAATACCGGCAATTGCCGGGCTCCGATGCTCGTCAGTGTCTGATTGTGTACGGGATGGATCGCGCAACCCGGCGGGCGCAAAGGGCCTTGAAGGTTGGCAATCGTGCTGTGCACGCCAAGGGCTAACCCTGTGCGCGATTGATCTGGCCTCTCAACATGCTTTAGCTGGCGATAACAGACCCCTAATGTAAAAATGTACGACACAGAGAGCCATGCACAGCGCCGTGAAATATGCACTGCACTGTACAGGCCGCCGATGCAGTACACCCCGTCCCCTGCAGGCGCCTGGCGTTACGCACCCCTGAAGGCACAGCCACACATGCTTGAATTACGACCCGACTCTTCGCCCCCGCTCGTCAACCAGATCATCAACGGGTTGCGTGAGTTGATCGAGAACCAGACCCTCAAACCCGGCGCCAAGGTGCCCTCGATCCGCGCCTTCGCCGCCACCTATTCGGTCAGCACCTTCACCGTGGTGGAAGCCTACGATCGCCTGGTGGCCCAGGGCCTGCTGGTGAGCCGGGGCAATGCCGGTTTCTTCGTCAACCGTGCGGTCAGCGAGCGCATCGAAAGCCAGGCCAGCGAGGCCGAGCCGGGCAAGCCAGAGTTCAATTCCGAGTGGTACCTGCAACAGATCTTCGAAAGCCGCCAACTGACCTTCAAGCCGGGTTGTGGCTGGCTGCCCAATGACTGGATGTTCGAGGACGGATTGCGTCGCGGCATGCGCCAGGTGGCCAGCAGCGTGATGGAGCTGAGCGGTTACGGCGACCCGATGGGCCTGCTTGAATTGCGCACCCTGACCGCGCAGAACCTGGAGCAGGACCAGCGCATCGTCGCCAGCCCCGCCCAACTGATGCTTACCCACGGCGCCAGCCAGGCGCTGGACCTGGCGGTACGCACCCTGGTGCGGCCGGGCGATGTGGTGCTGGTCGACGACCCCGGTTACCCGAACCTGATGAGCATCCTGCGGTTTCAGGGCGCCACCCTGATCGGCGTGCCACGCACCCCCAGTGGCTACGACCTGGAGCACCTCGAACAGTTGTTGGCGCACCACCGCCCCACGGTGTTCTTCACCCAGCCGCACCTGCACAGCCCGACGTGCTCGCGTACCCCGCTGGCGCAGTTGCATCGCCTGCTGCAACTGTCGGCCCAGCATGGTTTCCGCCTGGTGGAGAACAACCTGTATGCCGACATGGTGGCCGAGCCGCAGCCGTGCCTGAGCAGCCTCGACCACCTGCAACAGGTGGTGTACGTGGGCAGCTACTCCAAGAGCATCTCGCCCAACGTGCGCGTGGGCTACATGCTGGCCAACACCGAACTGATCCAGCAACTGCTGCAGCTTAAAATGCGTTCGGGCCTGACCACATCCCAAGTGATGGAGCGCGTGGTGTACGCCGCGATCACCGACGGGCGCTGGCGCAAGCACCTCAAGCGCCTGCGCCAGCGCCTGGCCGAGGCACATCAGGAGGTCAGCCGGCAGCTTGGCCGGTTGGGCTTCGAGATCTTCGTCGAGTCGGACGAAGGCATGTACCTGTGGGCCCGCCACCCGCAGATCGCCAACAGCGCGGCGCTGGTGGACGATGCGCTGGAGCGCGGCATCATGCTGGGCCCGGGGCAGTTGTTCATGGTCGACTCCCAGGCGACCGGCTGGATGCGCTTCAACGTGGCCTTCAGCACCGACCCGGTGTTGTGGCAGCAGTTGGAAAAACTGTTTGGCAAGCACACGGCCTGAGCTGCGCAATTTTATTCAATACACCGCCCTGATCGCCGCCCCACACTTCGCGGACCTCTATCCACTGAAGTGAAGGTTACATGGAGCAGTTCTTGATGATTGCGGCGGCCCATTTTCTGGCATTGCTTTCGCCTGGGCCGGATTTTTTCCTGGTGGCGCGCACCTCGCTGGCGGTCAGTTGGCGCGTGGCCAGTGGGGCGTGCCTGGGCATTGCGTTGGCCAATGGCGTGTTCATCGTCGCGGCGTTTGCCGGGGTGTCGGTGCTGCAGCCCGAGAGTGGGCTGTTCAGGGTGTTGCAACTGACGGGGTGTGGCTACCTGCTGTACCTGGGTGTGCTGTTTATCCGGCATGCCGGTGGCAGCACGCTGGAGCTTGACCCAGCGACGCCGGCGCCGGCGTCCAGCTGGGTGCGGGCGTTTGGCATGGGTTTTGTGTCGGGCATTCTCAACCCGAAGAATGCGTTGTTCTATGCCAGCCTGGCGGCCATGTTGAGTGGGCCGTATGCCAGCGTGGGTTGGAAGCTGGTGTATGGCGTGTGGATGTTCAGCGTGGTGTTGCTGTGGGATGTGCTGGTGGCGGTGGTGATTGGCAATCGGCGTGTGCGTCGGCGTTTCGCCCGGGCGTTGCCGTGGCTGGAGCGTGCGTCGGGGGTGATGCTGGTGGTGTTGGCGTTGGGGGTGATTGGGGTGATGGTGTGGTGATAGGGTGTTTCACAGCTTCACTGCCACTGGCCCTTGAGGGCGCTGGAGATGTGTTGGCTGGCACATGGTTTCCACCAGGATCCCCGGTCAAACCCTTTTGAAAGCCCCGAATCACCTGCCTTGAAATTGCACTGGGGCTTGCAGGTGCATGTCTTGAATTCACCAGCGCTCTCAAGATCGAGCGCCGCCC
>NZ_JAAHBU010000394.1 GCF_010671725.1 Pseudomonas brassicae
CTCGTCGAGCAACGCCAGCGGTACGCGGGTGGTCTTGCCGGCGCCGGGCGGCGCTTCGAGCACGGCCTCGTGGCGCTGCTGCAACGCCGCACGCAAGGCGGGCAACACGGCATCGATCGGTAATGAATTCATGGTAGCCCTCGAACAATCGGCCGAGTATAACGGCGAACCCAGCCTGACTTATCATGGTCTTACCTGCATGGGCCGGCATTTTGCCGGTATCGTTGTGGCCTTTACTGCGGAGATTCACATGCGTATTCCTTCACGCGTCATCGGCGGCGCCCTGGTCGCCACCCTGCTGACCCAACTGACCGCGTGCGGCACCCTGTTCTATCCCGACCGCCGTGGCCAGATCGAAGGCAAGGTGGACCCGGTGATCGTCGCGCTGGATGCCATCGGCATCCTGTTCTATGTCATCCCGGGCCTGATCGCGTTCGGCATCGACTTCGCCACCGGCGCCATCTACCTGCCCGGCGGCACCACTGCCCAGGTCGATCCGCAACGGCTGCAGCACGCCATCGGTGCTGACGGCAAGGTCGACAACGCACGCCTGCAGGCCATCCTGCACAGCGAGCTGGGCCAGCGCCTGCCGCTCAACGACCCGCGCCTGATCCAGCACAAGGGCAGTGTCGAACAACTGGCGCTGTACGGCCTCAAGCCGGCCGCCTGATGGACACCTGCAGCGAACACGCCCGCCTGCTGCGCCTGGCCACCAGCGCCTCGCTGGCGGTGGCCGGCATTCTGATCGTGAGCAAGGCGATTGCCTGGTGGTTCAGCGGTTCGGTGAGCCTGCTGGCAGGGCTGACCGACTCGCTGCTCGATGGCGTGGCATCGTTCCTCAACCTGCTGGCGGTGCGCTATGCACTGCGCCCGGCAGACGACGATCACCGTTATGGCCACGGCAAGGCCGAGGCACTGGCGGGCATGGCGCAAGCGCTGTTCATCGGTGTGAGCGCGGTGCTGATCGGGGGGGCAGGCGCTGGAGCGCCTGCACAACCCGCAGCCGCTGGGCGATGCCACGCTGGGTATCGTGGTGATGCTGTTGTCGCTGGCGCTGACCGTGGCACTGCTGCTGTTGCAGGCGCGGGTGGTACGCATCACGGGCTCCACGGCAGTGCGTGCGGACTCGCTGCACTACCGCTCCGACCTGCTGCTCAACGCCAGCATTCTGCTGGCGCTGGTGCTGGCGCGATTTGGCTGGCCGCAGCTGGATGCGTTCTTCGGGCTGGGGATCGCGCTGTACATCCTGTGGAGTGCGCTGCAGATCGCGCGGGAAAGCGCGGCGACCCTGATGGACAAGGAGTTGCCCGGCGAGGTGAGCGAGCAGATGCTGGCCCTGGTCTGCAGCGTGCCCGGCGTGCTGGGTGCACATGACCTGCGCACGCGGGTGTCGGGCAACCACTGGTTCGTGCAGGTGCACCTGGAATTGCCAGGGGCGATGCCGCTGACCGAGGCACACGGGCTGTGCGATGCAGCGGCGGCAGCGATTCACCGCGCGTACCCAAAGGCCGAGGTGCTGGTGCATGCCGACCCGGTGGGGTGACAGGCAAGGCCGGCTCCTGCCTGCAGCAGCCGACCTTGCCGGCGAAACTGTTCAGTTGACGCTGTAACCCCGCCCACTCAAGCACGCACCCAGTGCCCTGCGGTAATTGTCCGCCACTTGCGCGGGCGGCGTATAGCTGGCCGCCGCCGGGTCGAAACCAGTCTGCTCGACGGCCCAGCGATGGCACTGGTATCGGTCCTGCTCGGCCTGTGGCGGGGTCTGCCCATAGGCCGGTAGGCAATCACGTCATAGCCACCGCGCTGTTGCACCGGTGGGTTCACCACCACGTACTCGCGGCGGTCGTCCTGGTACTGGTAATACGTACCCGCCGCCAGAAAGAACAACGTACTGCCCACCCACACCTGCTGCGCATAATCGGGCAGGTCGTTCACCCGTGCCCCATACGGCGGCGCTACCACCACATAGCGTGGCCCTTGCGGCTGGTACCAGTAGCCGCCGGAATAGTAATAGTCGTGGCCACGGTACGGCACCCGCCGATACTGATCAGCAAAGCGATCAATGGTATGCCCCGGCCGATACTGCGGGCCGGGCCCCCAGCCACTGCCATGGTGGCCGTCGCCCGGTCGCGGCCCCGGCCCGCCAGCCTGCCAATGCGGGTTGCCGTCATTGCGCCGTGGCACATCCTGGTAGTAGCCCTGGCGGGCAGGCTGGGTCTGGCGCACTTCGTCGGGCCGCGCGTTGAGCGGCGACGCAGCAGGTGGACGATCACCGCCATTGGGGTCCGGCTGCGGCCCATGGCGATCACCCTGGGCCTGCACATTCAGGCTCAAACAAAGCAAACCCACACCAGCCAACGGCCAGATGCTCGACTTCATGCTGTCTCTCTCCCGCGCGCATTCGTGACCTACTCTATCAGGCTGTCCGCGACGCGAGCGCATGCGCTGCATGAAAAAACCAGGCAATAAAAAAGGGCGACCCTGAGGCCACCCTTCGAGAATTTCGTCCTTGCTCGGCACTTGTGGCGCCGGCTCACCTCACGCCGTCTTGTGGACAGTGTGCAGCCCGGGGGCCAAGCACAACCCTGTTGGGTTGCTGGCCGCAGCGCCCCTGATTGGGGTCGCCGCCGTGGACATCTGTCCGGGCAGTGATTCTGTTGACCATCATAAGCAAGCGCAGCGGCAGAGGATTGCTAAAATTGCTCACCAAAACAGTACTTGCGCAATTTTTAACTAAAGATTGATAATCCACCGCAATTGAAACAGAAAAGGCTTCAACCATGAGCAAGCTTGACCGCTATGACCTGAGCATTCTTGCCGAACTGCAGCGCGATGCGCGCATCTCCAACCAGGAACTGGCCGAGCGTATCGGCCTGTCACCCTCGCCCTGCTCGCGGCGGGTCAAACAGCTCGAGGATGATGGCTACATCTCGCGCCAGGTGGCCCTGCTCGATCGCAAGAAGCTCGGCCTGAGCCTCACCGCCTATGTGCTGATCGGCATGGACCGCCACACCCCCGAGCGCTTTGAAACCTTCGAGGCGGCGATTCGCGGCCTGCCCCAGGTGCTCGAATGCAGCCTGGTCACCGGGATGGATGCCGACTACCAGCTCAAGGTGGTGGTGCCCGACATGGACCATTACCAGAAGCTGCTGCTCGGCCACCTGACCCGTATCGAAGGTGTCACCAGCGTGCGCTCCAGCTTTGTGCTCAACCAGGTGCTGGCCAGCACCGAGATGCCGCTCACGCACCTGCGTTAGTCAGCACCGGAGGGCGGGCGTATACTCGCGCGCTTCAAGCTGCCGGAGAAAATCGATGGATCCTGCGTTGTTCGAAGAATGGATGATGACCATCCTGGTCACCCTCCTGATTGGTTTCATGGGCTTTATCGTCTGGGACCTGGCGAAAAAATCCAAGGCCGGCAAGTTCGGCACCTTCATCCTGTTTTTCGTGCTGGGCCTGGGCATCCTCGCCTTTGTCATCAAAAGCGTGGTCATCGGCTACATCGAAGGCGTCTAGCGCCGCGCCGGGACTTCACGCCACTGGCCCTGCTCCAGCCCCTCAAGGCTCCAGTCGCCGATCCGCACGCGCACCAGGCGCAGGGTCGGCAAGCCGACCGCGGCGGTCATGCGCCGCACCTGGCGGTTGCGCCCTTCACGGATCACCAGTTCCAGCCAGGTGGTCGGGATGCTTTTGCGAAAGCGCACCGGCGGGTTGCGTGGCCACAGGTCAGGCTCGTCGAGCTGGCGTGCCTCGGCCGGCAAGGTCATGCCGTCGTTCAACGCCACGCCCTCACGCAAGCGCTGCAACTGCTCCTCGCTCGGTTCGCCCTCGACCTGCACCCAGTAGGTCTTGGGCAACTTGTGCCGGGGGTCGGCAATGCGCGCCTGCAACTGGCCATCATTGGTCAGCAGCAGCAAGCCTTCGCTGTCGCGGTCCAGACGCCCGGCCGGGTACACACCGGGGATGGCAATAAAGTCCTTGAGCGTGGCGCGGCCCTCGCCGTCGCTGAACTGGGTCAGCACGTCGAACGGCTTGTTGAACAGGATCAACCGCGGCTCGGCCGGCGGCGCCTTGGGCGGGCGACGCGGGCCGGCGGGTTTGGCCGC
>NZ_JAAHBU010000395.1 GCF_010671725.1 Pseudomonas brassicae
CAGCTCCCACATCTATGGTCACCCCCGTTTCTGCAATACTGTAATTGGATGATGTGGTTGGCTTGCCGCAATCTATTCGGCGTCGAAAGTAGGCCTTCGCGCCACGATGGAAATCGCGCCTGACGATCCTGATTATTCAGTTCGGCCTAGAAGGCCGTGTGGGAGCCCAGGTTCTTCGTCAGGCCGGTAGGCCGTTTACGTCATCTGTTATCCAGCATCGCAAAACCAGGTGGGTGGTGCTCGGTAACGCGGGGTCAGGCGTTGATGACGTCTGATCCCGCCTCATATTCTTTGTGGCTGTACGCCACAGCCCAGGCAATCCGCGCCAGCTTGTTCGCCAGTGCACAGACCACGACGTTTGGATGGTGACGAGTCAGCAAGCCTCGCACCCACTGCGCCAGTTTCCCGGTCTGGCGCTCCAGGCTATTGATGAATACGTGGCCACACTGCACCAGCAATCTTCGTTGATTGCGGTCGCCGCGCTTGCTGATACCCAGCAATTTCGCCCGCCCTCCGGTGCTGTGCTGGCGTGGTACCAGACCTATCGATGCTGCATAGTCACGACCGCATTTGAACTGCTTGCCATCGCCAATCGATGCAGCCAGGGCGCTGGAGGTGATTGGACCAATACTCGGTATGGTCATCAACCGTGTAGCCAAATCATCTCCAGCGACCTGGCCTTCAAGCTCCTTGGTCAGGGCCTTGACGCGCTCGTCCAGATAGCTGAAATGAGCATGCAGCCCTTCAAGCAGATGAATGACGGCAAGTGGCGCTCGTAGGCTCTCCAAAACAGTGGGCAGCGTCCGAATCGATTTCAAGCTGGGGGCAAGGGCGAGGCCCCACTCCAGTAGAAACGCATGGATGCGATTGGTCGTGGCGGTGCGATCGTGCATGAACGCTTCACGGGTCATGTTGAGCATGCTCAATGCCTGCTGAGCTTCGGTCTTGAGGGCGACAAAGCGCATGGCAGAGCGACTGGCGGCTTCGCCGATGGCTTCGGCGTCGGCAAAATCGTTCTTGTTGCTTTTGACATAAGGGCGTACATGCTGCGCCGCGATGAGCTTGGGCGTGTGTCCGCAACTGGCGACGAACCGGCCCATGAAATGCGCCCCACCACAGGCTTCCATGGCGACGATGCATGGCGGCAGGTTAGCGATGAAGGCAAATACCTTCGCCCGAGAAAGCTTGTGGTGGAACAGCTCTTGCCCACGGTCGTCCTGCCCGTGCAGATGGAAGCAGTTTTTACCCAGATCAATACTGGTGATAGTAAGGTTGCGAGTGTTCATGGCGGCGGTCTCCGTAGATCCCCCGAGTGAAAGCTTAG
>NZ_JAAHBU010000396.1 GCF_010671725.1 Pseudomonas brassicae
GTAAGCGTCCGGCGAACTCACCTTGCGTAAGTCAGGCCGGCACCCACTGATGCGGCAGCAATTGCCCGATCTCACTGGCCCGCTGTGTCGGCAACCGCGTCAGCACATCTTTGAGATAGGCATACGGATCATGCCCATTCATGCGTGCCGATTGGATCAGGCTCATGATTGCAGCCGCCCGTTTGCCACTGCGCAGCGACCCAGCGAACAACCAGTTCGAGCGACCAAGTGCCCATGGTCGTATCTGATTCTCGACTTGGTTGTTGTCGATGGGCACAGCCCCATCGTCCAGGTAGCGCGTCAGCGCTACCCAGCGTTTCAGGCTGTAATCGAGGGCTTTAGCTGTGGCTGATCCGTTGGGCACCAAGTCGCGCTGGACCAACATCCAGCCATGCAGTGTTTTGATGATCGGTACCGCCATTTCCTGACGTATTCGCCAGCGATCTTCATCACTCATGTCCCGCGCTTGGCGTTCGACCTCGTACAACCCGCCAATCGAGTGCAGCGCTTGTTCGGCCAGCTGACTTTTGTTCGCCACGTGCAGATCGAAAAACTTGCGACGAGCGTGAGCCATACAGCCGATTTCAGTGATGCCTTGCTCAAAACCGGCCTTGTATCCAGCGAAGTCGTCGCAGACCAGCTTGCCCTTCCAATCACCCAGGAAGTTGCGTGCATGCTCGCCAGCACGGCTTGGGCTGAAGTCGTAAACCACCGCTTTGAGCGCCGAAAACGGCGTAGTGCTGTAGGCCCAGACGTAGGCCCGGTGGGTTTTCTTCTCGCCCGGCGCAAGCATTTGCACGGGTGTTTCATCGGCGTGGATCACGCCCTGGCTCAGCACTGCTTCACGCAACGCATCGACCAGCGGCTGGAGTCGCACGCCGGCTTGCCCGACCCACTGGGCCAAGGTCGAGCGAGCGATTGCCAGCCCGGCGCGGCCAAAGATTTTCTCCTGCCGATACAACGGCAGGTGATCGGCAAATTTGGCCACCATCACGTGAGCCAGCAAGCCTGCGGTCGGGATACCTTTGTCTATAACCTGCGCCGGTACCGCGCCTGGATTAGTGTTTCGCACTGACGGCAGGCCCATTTGCCACGCACATGTTGCTCGACGGTAAACACGCCCGGCGTGTAATCCAGCTTCTCACTGACATCTTCGCCGACGCGTTGAAGTTGGCAGCCACAGGCGCACTGGGTGTTTTCTGGTTCATGACGAATCACCGTGCGTGGAAACTGAGGCGGTAATGGCGCACGTTTGGGTGACTGCCGTAGTTCGGCCTGTGGCGCTGCTGGGAGGAGCTGTTTTAGCTCGGCCTCGATAGCTTCAAAGTCTGTATCGAGCAGGTCATCCAGCAAGTTGCCTTGTGCCGGGCTGATTTGCTCGCTGCGCTTGGCAAACTTGTGGCGTTTGAGAAGAGCGATTTCGTAAGAGAGCTGTTCGATGATGGTTTCATCGTTCTGGATCTTTCTGCTCATCGCCTCGACCTGGGACTGCAACTGCAACGCCTGTTCCGCCAAGGCACGAAGCTGTTCCGAGGTCATCTGGTCGAGGTTGGGCGAGGAAGTCATGCCGCCGATTGTGCCAGAGCAGGCACGGGGCAACGACAAGTAGACCGGCCAAATGGCCGCGTTTACAGCAGGCGGATCACACCGCCTGCACCGACGCGCTGCCATGGCAGGCCCAGCACCAAGGCCTGGAGTTGTTCGCTGTCGAGTTCGACCTCGCAGCCATGGCGAATGCCAGGCCAGTGGAACTTGCCTTGATTCAGTCGTCGCGCGGCAAGCCAGACGCCCACGCCGTCGTGCACCAACACTTTCATTCGGTTAGCCCGGCGATTGGCGAACAAGTAAGCGCAGTGCGGCTTCGCCGCACCGAACACCGCGATCACCCGGGCTAATGCCGTCTCGGTGCCGGCGCGCATGTCCATGGGGTCGGTGGCCAGCCAGATCGCATCAATGCGGATCATTGAGCGAAAGCCCGGATAAATTGCGCGCAGCCCTCGGGATCTGAGGTCGGCCATTTCACCGTGATCACTTGCCCAGCCATGGGCAACTCGATGATCACTGACGTTTCGGCTGGCCGTTTAGGTGCGGCTTTTAGCGGGACGAATGCCGGTAGTGAAGCTGCTGCGGGCGGGTCTCGAAAGAGCGGCATCCATTTGCGGATGACGTTGGCATTGATGCCGTGGCTGAT
>NZ_JAAHBU010000397.1 GCF_010671725.1 Pseudomonas brassicae
CCCCCAGGTGCAGGCGCCAGTCATTGGCCAAGTGCTGGTCGAGTTCGACGAACACGCTCGTGTTCTCCACGTCCTGATGCGACCAGCTGTAGCCGAACGTTTTGGAACGCGAGAAACCCACGTGGCTGCCGTCGGGGTTGACCGGCAGGCCGCCCCAGTTGATGTTGTTATTGTCGTTCTGGTTGGACGCGCCCACGCTCAGGGTCGTGCTGTCGGTGAGGTCGAACTCGCTGATGGCGTAGAACACGCCACGCTCGCGCCCGGCGTAATCCTGGTAGCTGTCCCTGTCGTTGTAGGCGCCGACCATGCGGCCGCGCACCGTGCCGCCCTGGTTCAGCGGGCCGGACACATCCAGCTCGCTGCGGTAGTTGTCCCAGCTACCGGCGCTGCCGGTAACGCTGGCCTGAAACTCGCGCGTAGGGCGCTTGCGCACCATGTTGATGGCGGCCGACGGGTTGCCGGCGCCTTGCATCATGCCGGTGGCGCCGCGCACCACTTCGACACGGTCGTACGGGGCCAGGTCAGCGCTGGCAACCCAGTCGGCGTTGTAGGTGGTGGGCAGGCCGTCGAACATCAGGTTGGTGATCGGGAAGCCACGCGCGAAGAACTCGCTGTTGGCCGGGCGCGAGGCCGACAGGCGCAGGCCTGGGGTGGCCTGTACCACATCGTCGAGGCTGCGCATGCCCTGGTCGTCCATGCGCTGGCGGGTGATCACCGTCACCGACTGCGGCGTTTCGCGCAGCGACAAGGGCAGCTTGGTGGCGGTCTGCATGGCGCCGGTGGTGTAGGAGCCGCTGTGCTCGGTGGTCGCCCCCAGGCCCTGGCCACTGATGGTGGTCGCCCCCAGCTCCAGGGCGCCAGTGTCTTGGCCTCGGGCGACCAACAGGTAGTTGCCACTGACGGTGCGGGTTACTGCCAGGCCACTGCCGGCCAGCAAACGGTCCAGGCCGTCCTGCAGCGCATAGTCACCGCGCAGTGCCGGGGCGCGCTTGCCCTGCACCAGCGCCGGGTCGAAGGGCAGGCTGATACCGGCCACCTGGGCAAAACTGTTGAGCGAGTCTTCCAGCGGCCCGGCCGCCAGCGCGTAGTGACGGCTGGCGGCTTGCTCTGCCTGCGCCGCGATACTGGCCAGCGACACGCTGGTGACACCGCCCAGCAACACACTGCGCAGCGCAAGCGCGAGGACATTGTGCGGCAGGGGTCGGGAAGGAAGGGAAACAGAGGGCATGAACGGCGAGCTCCTTTCGAATGACGGTAGGTATTGCCTGTCTGTCGAAGGGCGCGGAAAAACCCGTAAAAGTTTTTGAGATATTTTCTCATCAGCCTCAACGGGCGACGATGCGTGCCCACAACGGCGTGAAGCGCTCCACCCGCACCGGTAGCGAATCGCTCAGGGCGCTCAGGGCCTGGTCGATATCATCGAGCTGGAATACGCCGGACACCTCCAGGTGCGCGATGGCCGGGTCGCAGCGCAGCCAGCCGTGGCGATAGCGCGCCAGCTCGGCGCTGAGGTCGCGCAGCTGCATGCGCTTGGCCACCAACTGCCCGCGTGCCCAGGCGCTGGCGTTGCGCGGGCTGGCTTCGACACGCTGGCTGGCGTTGGCATCGATCAGGTACTCCTCCCCGGCGCCGACCCGTACTGGCTCGCCCTTGCCTTCAATGGCTACCACACCGTCCTCGACTCGCAGGCGCGTGCCGTGCGCTTCGTCACGCACCGCAAAGGCCGTTCCGATGGCCTGCAACTGCGCGTGCCGGGTGCTGACCCAGAAGCTGCGCCGCCCGCCGGGCGCGGCGCTGTCCTTGCCGGTATCGATGAAGATTTCGCCGCTGCGCAGCACGATCAGCCGGCGCTGCGCGGTGAACTGCACGTCTACCGCACTGGCGGTGTTCAGGTGCAGGCGGGTGCCATCGTCCAGCAGGAACTGGCGGCGTTCGCCCACTGCAGTGGCATAGTCCGCGCCCCAGGGCAGCAGGGCGCTGTCGCGCAGCGACCAGCCGGCCATGCCACTGGCGAGCAGCCCCACCCCCAGCAGCTTGAGCGCATGGCGCCGGCTGTGACGCCCGTCTTGCAGGCCTTGCAGCGTATCCAGCGCCACGCTGCCGGGCAGGGCAGCCAGGCCCTGGAAGGTGGCGTCGCTTTTGTGCAGCGCTTGCCAGGCCAGCTCATGTAGCGCGTCTGCCTCGCGCCAGCGTTGGCAGGCCTCCAGCAGTTGCGGGTTGGCGCCGTTGGACTCGATGTCGAGCAGGTTGTCTGGCAGTTCTGGCAGGCCTGGCAATGATGGCGGGTTCATCGCTGGGCCAGATAGCAATGGCGAATGGCGCTGGCCATGTATTTCTCTACCGAACTGAGGCTGACCGCCAGGCGCGCGGCGATCTCCTTGTAGCTCAGGCCCTCCAGGCGCGACAGCAGAAAGGCCATGCGCACCTTGGGCGGCAGGCTGCTGAGCAGGTCGTCTACCCGGGCCAGGGTTTCCAGCAGAATCAATTGCGACTCTGGCGACGGCACCTCGGCTTCGGGCAGGTGCGCGATGGCTTGCAGGTACGCCCGCTCGATCCGCTGGCGGCGCACGCGATCCACCAGCAGCCCGTGGGCCACCGTGCTAAGCCAGGCGCGTGGCTGACGCAGTGCTCGCAATTGTTCCGGCTTGCCGAGGATATGCACGAAGATGTCGTGGGCCAGGTCTGCCGCGTTGTCGCCGTGGCGCAGGCGCTGGCGCAACCAGCCGAGCAACCAGGCGTGATGGTTGATGTACAGCGCGCGAACATCGGCGTGGGGGACGGGAGCAGTAGGTGGCGACGACACGGAAAGCCTCAGCCTGATAGCCAGGTGCATTTGAGAATTTGTCGCATCCTAGTGCCAGTGGATGGTAGTCAGCAAGGGGGCGTGTGGGATGAGCGCGCCGGGCCGGGTTTTGGCGGGGTCGCAGACGCACAACAGGGGAGGGTGATTAGCGTTGCAACGGCCGGGGGCGGTACAGCCGCCCAATGCGTGGCCTCACACCAGAACAATCCTGTCTTTGCCCAGGCTTTTGGCGGCATACAGGCGCCGTCCGCGCGCTGGAGCGTGTTTTCGTATGAGCGGTCTTGCGCCACCATCGCGGTAACCCCAATGCTCGCCGTGACGACGCTACCTTCCACTGAAAACCGGCTTAGCTCGGTCCTGAAGCGCTCATGCAAACGCTTGGCGAGCTGCATCGCCTGTTCACGCCCGGTATTGGGCAACGCCACCACAAACTCGTCGCCGCCCAGGCGGCATGCGAAATCAGTGGCGCGCAGCGCTGAACGACAAATGTCGGCAACCGCCTGGATGATCTCATCCCCGGCGTGGTGCCCCCTGGTGTCATTGATCGTCTTGAGATTGTCCAGATCAAACATGAAGATGGACGTTGGCACGCCGTATCGTTCCCATGATTCGTAGTGCAGCGTCAGGTCATGCTCGAGCTTTCTGCGGTTGAAAAGGCCGGTCAACTGATCGGTGTCGCTTAGCTCCCGCAGCCTGACTTCCAGAGCGTGCCGTTCAGAAATATTACTCGCGACCCAGAGCACGACCTCTTCATCGTCCACCCGAAAGCTCAGGGCCTGGATGCGCCCTTCGAACCAGATCGGTTCCTGGGGACCTTCATCGGGCAGACCTTTTACATCCCTGTTGCTGAGTTCGTACTCTTGGACCAGCAGTTTTTTGGATTCCAGCGCCCTGGCAATCTGTTCAAGAAACCAGTCGGCCTTTTCAGGCTTGATCAAATCTGCAATGTAGAGACCGACAAGCCCGGAACCGTCGTGGTAGTAGCGTGCATCTCGGCCGCCGAATACCTCAACGTATCTACCGCTGCGGGACAGGATAAATGCGGGGTCCGGCAAGGCATCAAGAATCAACGCCATCTGTTCAATACTGATCATGAAGCACTTCTTCCGGGCCGTTTGATGAAGGCGTAAGGGTGACCAACAATACCATTGCGCCATCAGTTGCAGGAAAGCACGCGGCACATGCCGGGTGATGTCACACCTGGGCAATAGCAGGCGGTTGCCGCATCAGGTTTGTGCCTGTGGACACCCGCTTCTGGCCGGCAGGCCCGGTAGACGCCAGCTTTGCTGCGACCCGGCAAGCAGCACCAGCAAAACCGACACCCGCTGTGTACCTGATGCACCCCCACCCACCACCGCGACTAAACTGCTCACGTGTGTCCTTTCCCTGGAGAGCCACGATGATCAGCAAGAACACGATTTGTCTCTGGTACCACGGCACCGCCCTGGACGCCGCCACCTTCTACGCCCACACCTTCCCCGACAGCTCGGTCGACGCTGTCCATACCGCCCCAGCCGACTACCCCTCCGGCAAACAGGGCGACGTACTCACTGTCGAGTTCACTGTCATGGGGATCCCGTGCCTGGGCCTCAACGGCGGCCCGATCTTCCAGCACAGCGAGGCCTTCTCGTTCCAGGTGGCCACCGACGACCAGGCTGAAACCGATCGCCTGTGGCACGCCATCGTCAGCAACGGGGGCGAAGCAAGCGTGTGCGGCTGGTGCCGCGACAAGTGGGGCCTGTCCTGGCAGATCACGCCACGCGCACTGACCGCCGCCATCACCCACCCAGACCCCGCTGCCGCCAAGCGCGCCTTCGAGGCAATGATGAACATGGGCAAGATCGATATCGCAACGATCCAGGCCGCCCGGGACGGCTAGCCAGCTGTACCCCTAAGCGACGCCGGTGTATGCCGCTCCAGTAACGCCACCATCAACCAGGCGTACAGCGTCACCAGGATGAAAAGCCCCATGCGCAGCGCAAACGCGGTGTACACATCCTTGCCCGCAGCACTGTCCTGGACCGACTGGCCCAGCAAAATCAGCAGGGTGATCAGGCTGTTGAGCCAGAACCCCGGCGACAGCCGCGTGGGGCTGAGGCGGTACATCTTGTGTGCAATCACCAGGCCGAACAGCAGCGTCCACAGAAAGAACATCCACAGGTGCACGAACACGCCCAACGCAAACCAGAACGCAATCGCCAGCACGCCACCGCACAAGGTCGAGCCCAGCAGCTCACGCCCGGCATGATGGGCAGAGCGGGGGGCCTGTTGGCCAAGGCTGACCGCCTTGAGGATGATCGGCAGATAACTGGCCGGGTCGATCAGTGCCAGCAGGAACGTCGGCATCACGATCAAGGTGGCGCGCAATGCGGCCCACGCGACACTCCCCGGCGAAGCACGAGCAGGCGGCGCAGGGCTGGCCGCCGACTCCGGGAACACCCCGTGACTGAATGCCACGGCAACCACCGCAAGCCCCAGGCCTTTGGCCAGGGCGGCGCCGACGGTGGCGGCCAAGGCAAAACTGGTGACACCCGCTGCAGGAATCATGGTCAGGCCAATCACCAGAAAGGTGACGATCAGCACGTTGCCGCCGCGCAGCCCAACCCCGAACACCACGAACAGGCAGGTACCGATCAGCAGCACGCCCACCAGCGGGTAGTACCGCAGCACCGGGATCAGCAGCAACCCGAGCCCCGTCGTCAGCAGCGCGACCAGGGCCAGGGCCACACCGGCCTTGAGCGTCAGCGGCTGGTTGAGCGCCGCCAGCAACAGCAGCGCCAGCACCGGCGCGATAAAGGGCACCTCCAGCCCCAGGCCGAAGCTGGCCGCCAGGCTCAGTGCCGTGCCGGTGGCACAGCGCAGGCTGCGCTGTGCGCCCGGCAAGCGCTCAGTAGGCATACGACAGCCAGCTCATCACGCGCACGAACGCGCGCCCCAGCAGGTTGAGCACGCTGCTCTGGGAGGCAAACGCCATGATCTCGGCTTGCCCGCCGGCACGGATCGCACCACTTTCGCGCAACCGCTGCAGCGAGGTGGCAGACAATTCGATGATCACCGGAAAGCGCTGGGCCGGGCGCAGCCAGTCGCGGCTGTTCTGCACGCTGGGCAAGGTGCCGGGCGCGGTCGGCGGCCCCACGCTGATACCGTAGCCCACACTGCGCACATGGCCGCTGAGTACCTCGCCGGGCAGCGCATCGAGAATGATCGCCACCGGCGTGTGCGGCTTGACCAGCGCCAGGTTGTTCTCGGTCAGGTCGGCGCTGATCCATACGTCATGCAGGGCGATCAAGGTCATGACGCCAGCGCCTGCCGCAGCGAACTGCCCCGCGTCGGTACGCAGGTCGGTGATCAGCCCGGAGGAGCGGGCCCGGATGCGCGTGTTGGCAAGGTCCAGCCGGGCCTTGGAAAGCGCCGCGCCAGCACTGCGCAATGTCGCGTTGTCGACCTCGCTGCCACCTTCCTGCTCCCGTGCACGCTGGACTTCGGCACGCGCTGCCGCCACCTGGCTGACGGCGTGCTCAAGGCTGGCCCGGGACACCTCCAGCAGGCGCACGGAGATGGTCCCAGGGTCCTGGCGATACAGCCCTTCGAGGCGGCGGTTGTCCTGGCGCGCCTTGAGTTCATTGGCCTGCGCGGCCCGTAACGAGGCTTGCGCCGAGGCGATACCTGCCGTGCCGGCGGCGATCTGCCGGCGGGTCGACTCAAGGTCTGCATGGGCACGTTCGACGGCAATCTGGTAGGGCTGGGGGTCCACCTCGAACAGCACCTCGCCTGCACTGACCAGTTGGTTGTTGCGTACGTTCACCCGCACCACCCGGCCCGCCACTTCCGAGGCCACCGGCACCACAAAGGCGCCCACGCGTGCCTGCTGGGTATAGGGCGTGAAACGGTCGGCCAGCAGGTACCAGGCCAGGCTCACCGCCAACAGCAGCAGTACCCAGCGAATGCCGTTGCGGGCGGGGTCGGCGGCCGGCGGTGTTGCGCGCGGCGCAGGGGCGGGCGTACCTTCGGGGGCTTCACTCATGGTCGCTTACCGTGCTGGAAAGGGGCTGGGCAGGCTGTGCTGCGGCGGGTTCATCGAGCAGCTCACCCCAGTCGACGCGGTGCTGCATGGCGTCGCGGCTGGCGCGGCTCACCCTGGGCTGGGCGCTGTACCAACCGCCGCCCAGGGCTTTGTACAAGGCAATCAGGTTGCTGGCAGCGTCGTTGCGCGCCAGCAGGTAGTTGTCTTGCTGGTCGAGCAGGGCGCGCTGGGCATCCAGCACGCGTTGAAAGTCGCAATAGCCTTCGCGGTACTGGGCGCTGGCCAGCACCAGTGAACGCTTGGCGGCTTCCTGGGCCTGGGCCAGGATCCGTTCGCGCGCCAGCGCCTCGACCAGGCCATAGGCGGCGTCGTCTGCCTCGCGTGCAGCCTGGCGCACCTTGTCGCGGTAGGCTTCGATCAACTGCTGCAGGCGGGCGTCCTGCACGCGCACGTTGTTGCGGATCTGGCCATGGTCGAACAGGTTCCAGCGCACACTTGGGCCACCAATGCGGTCCAGGCTGTTGGGCGTGCCCCGCAGCGAGTCGGTCGACCAGACGATGCTGCCCAGCAGCGATATCGACGGGTAGAAGTCGCTGAGGGCCACGCCAATCAGCGCCGACTGCGAAGCGGCCTCCAGTTCGGCGGCACGAATGTCGGGGCGGCGTGCCAGCAGCTTGGCCGGTACTTCCTGCAGCACCACCCGGTCAACCAGTGGAATGACCCCGTCATAGCCGTCCAACATCGGCAGTTCAGCGGGCGCTAGCCCGACCAGCACGGCCAGCGCATTGCGGCTGCGTCGTACGCTGGCACGCAGGCTGGGGATGAGGCTCAAGGTGCCCAGGTACTGGGTTCTGGCCTGCTGCAGGTCGAGCTCGGCGGTTTGCCCGCTGCTGAACAACTGCTGCGTGATTTCGAAGTTGCGCTGTTGCTGGGCCGCATTTTCAGTCGCGACCCGCAGGCGGGCTTCAGTGGTGCGCAGCGTGAAATAGGTAAGTGCCACCTCGGCGCGCAGCAACACCAGCACATCTTCATAGTTGGCCTGCGCGGAAAAGTAGCTGGCATCTGCCGACTCGATGGCACGGCTGAAACGGCCCCAGAAATCCAGCTCCCAGCCCACGTCGAAGCCGGCGCTGTATTGCCAGAAATGACGGTCCTGGGGGGTGTTGCCGCCCGATTGGGTGCGGTCGAAGTAGAGCGCGTCGGCGCTGGCCTGCTGCACCTGCGGGTAGCGCGCGCTGTTGGCGATACCCAGCTGGGCGCGCGCCTGCATCACGCGCAGCCCGGCGATTTCAAGGCTGGCGTTATGCGCGTCGGCTTGTGCGATCAGCGCTTCCAGTACCGGGTCGGCAAACACCTTCCACCACGCACGCAGGTCCGGCGATGCAGCGTACCGGCTGGCCTGTTCGATAGCCGGGCTTTGCCAGTGTTCCATCCACGCTTGCCCAGGGCGTTGAAAGTCGGGCCCCACGCGCATGCACCCGCCCAGGCCGCACAGGCTGAGCAGCAATAACCGACCCAGTGCAAGCGTGACTGTACGTGGGCGCATCACAGGCGTTCTTCGTGGAGGTTCAACGAAGCGTAGCCTTGCGCTGCCCGAGTGCAATTCGAACGCCGCGCATAGGCTTTGCTACGCTTTTGAGGTTGCATACAACAGAGGCGGGGTCACGATGAACCATGACGATGTTGCCAACGCTCACCCCACCAGTTGGCGGCTCAAGGTGGGTATCGCCATTATCTGCCTGATGGCCGCCTCGTGGCTGTCCCTGCCGGTGCTGGCCAGTGCAGGTGTGCCGGGGTCAAGGATCGCCGCCCTCACCGGTATTCTGTTCATCAGCAACAAGATCCTGTTGCTTGTGGTGATCGCGGTGATGGGCAAGTCCGGCTTCCAGCAGCTCAAAGGCAAGCTCTTCGGGTATGTCAGCGCGATGGCGCCACGCAGCGATAGCGAGGTAGGGCCGGCGCGGCACGCGCTGGGCGTGGTCATGTTCTGTCTACCCATCCTCAGCTCTTTTCTTGAACCCTATGTCGACAGCATCTGGCCGGGCGCGCGCCCTGGCCTGTGGCAGTTGCAGGTGCTGGGCGACCTGTTGTTCGTGGGCAGTTTTTTTGTGCTGGGCGGTAATTTCTGGGACAAGGTGCGGGCTCTGTTCATCCGCACTGCACGGGTAGTGAACGCAGACCTCGACCGGTAATTGCTGCATGAGGTGCAGATATGTTCGGCATCAAGGCCATATTGCGGGCTGATGCTGCACTAATTAGGCTCTGCGGACACCTTAAATTCCGTGAGCGCCTACACCATGATCACTACCGTCCAGCTCAATGCCTACGGCACCTCTGCGGCCCTGCAGGTCGTCGCGTCCACCCCGCGGGTACCGGGTCGCGGCCAGGTCTGGCTTGAACAGGCCGCCATCGGCGTCAACCCACTGGACATCAACCAGCGCAAAGGCGTGGTGCCGATTGCGCTGCCGTCGGCATTGGGCCTTGAAGGCGCAGGCACGGTGGTCGCCATCGGCCCCGAGGTGACCAACGTGGTGCCAGGCGACCGCGTTGCCTATGCCACCGGCCCGCAGGGGGCCTACGCCAGTGCCCGGCTGTACCCGGCCAACCGGCTGGTCAAGCTGCCCGACAGCCTCACGTTCGAAGACGCTGCCGCCACGCTGTTCAAGGGCATCACCGCGCAGTACCTGCTCAAGGCCAGCTACCCGGTCGGCGCTGGCAGCCGCGTGCTGATCTACGGTGCGGCCGGCGCCGTCGGCCAGTTGATGGTGCCGTGGGCCAAGCACCTGGGCGCCTATGTGATCGGTGTGGTGTCCCGGCCACAGAGCGTCGAACGGGCCAAGGCCGCGGGTTGCGATGCGGTGCTGGTGTTCGATGCGGCCACGCTGGCCGCCCAGGTGCACGACCTCACGCAAGGGCACAAGGTCGACGTGGTCTACGACTCGATCGGCCGCGTGAGCTTCGACGCATCACTGGACAGCCTGCGCGCGCGCGGCACGCTGGTGTCGTTCGGCGCCAGCAGCGGTGCACCGGCCGCCGTGGAGATCGGTACGTTGAACGCCAAGGGCTCGCTGTTCCTCACCCGGCCTTCGCTGGCGGCCCATACCGCCAGCGCCGAGGAGTATCAGCAGCGCGCGCAGGATGTGCTGGACGCGCTGGCGGCAGGTATCATCCGGGCGCAGGTCTGGCGCCGCTATCCGCTTGCCGACGTGGCCCTGGCCCATGACGACATCGAACAGGGCCGCTCACAGGGGGCGGTCGTGCTGATCCCCTGATACCCCCTGCTGAGAGGCTGAACGATACGATGGACCCCTTCGACAGCCGACAGGCCGATGAACTCGCCACGCTGCTGGCGCTGCATGAACACGCTTCGTTCGCCGCTGCCGGGCGTGTGCTGCAACGGCACGCCTCGGTGCTGTCCAAGCGCCTGGCAGCACTGGAGCAGCGCCTGGGCGTTCGCCTGGTCGAACGCACCACCCGCCAGTTGCGTTTCACCGACCAAGGCACGCGGCTGGTGGAGCGGCTGCAGCACGCGGCCAGCCTGATCAGCGCCGCCGAACTCGAAGCCTGCAACGGCGCAGCGCAAGTACGCGGCCGCCTGCGGGTGGCGTGCCGGGCGCCATGGGGCGGCGCTGGCTGAGCCCGTTGGTGGCCAGCTT
>NZ_JAAHBU010000398.1 GCF_010671725.1 Pseudomonas brassicae
GCCAGTTGTTCGAGGTTGGCGCCCAGCTCGCGCTCGGCCTGCAACAGCAAGGCCTGCGGGTCGCCGGCCAGCTTGCCGGCGGCCAGCAGTTCGTTGCCGCTGAAGGCCTGCAGGGTGTCCAGGCTGGGGCGCACCCGCGCAGCCAGCGCATCGGGCAGGTGGGCCAGTTCCTGCTGCAGGTCGTGGGTGCTTTGCAGGGCGGTGGCGTGGCGCAGGGCATCGCCACTGTTGAGGTAGTCCTGGATGTTGCGTGCCACCTGGTTCTGGAACTGCTGGGACAGTCCCAGGTAGCGCTCCATCAACAGGTACGGTTGCTGCAGGGCGCGCTGCGACCACCACAGGGTCACCCCCAGCGCCAGGCACACGGTTACCAGTAACAGGGTGTTCAGATTGGTCAGCAACTTCAGGCGCATGAGCGGGCTCTGGCAACGGCTGGATGGCAAGTGCCTGAAGTTATTGCGTTTTTATGACGTGGTTATGACGAGCGGGGGCGGTTTCAGGAAAAAGTGGCTATCTAGTGGCCCCTTCGCTGGCTCAGTCGACGCAGCGTTCAGGCTTCGACCCGCTGCACGCAGTTGCGCCCTGCACCCTTGGCCAGGTACAGCGCCTCGTCCGCCGCCGTGGCCATGCTCAGCGCGTCCAGCCCGTCGCTCAACTGCACCACGCCGGCACTGAAGGTGCACGACAGGTCGCGTGGCTGCGCCGGGTAATGGATCTCGGCAAAGCGCCGACGAATCTCATCCAGCACCTTGTGCGCCGCATTCAGGTCGGTGTTGGGCATCACGATGGCGAACTCCTCGCCGCCATAGCGGCCGATGAAGTCGGTCTTGCGCAGGCGCTGCTTGAGGAACAGCGCCAGGCTCTTGATTACCCGGTCGCCCATCGGGTGCCCATGGCTGTCGTTGACCTTCTTGAAGTGGTCGATGTCGAGCATGGCAAAGCTCAGTGGCCGCGCTTCACGGCGTGCCCTGAAGCTGCAGTCTTCCAGCAGTTGCAGGATGTGCGTGTGGTTGTACAGGCCGGTCAGGCTGTCGCGTACCATCCGTGCCTTGAGGTTGCGTGCGCGTGCCGCGCGGTTGCGCACCGTGGTGATCAGGTGGCGCGAGCGAATCGGCTTGGTGAGGAAGTCGTCGCCGCCCTCGCTCATGGCGTCGAGCTGCTTGTCCAGGTCGTCTTCGGCCGACAGGTAGATGATCGGCACGCTCACGTAGCGGTCGTTGTGGCGGATCACCTTGGCCAGTTCGGTGCCGGTGCAGGCCGGCATGTACATGTCGAGGATGATCAGGTCGGGCTGAAAGTCCGCCAGTTCGGCCATGGTCTGGATCGGGTCGGTAAGGGTACGGGTGACGATGCCGGCACTGTTGAGCAGCCGCTCGGTGTGCAGCGCCTGGGCTCGCGAGTCGTCGATCACCAGCACCTTGAACGGTTCGTACTGGGCCACGCTGGTCAGCAGTTCGACTTTCTCCAGCAGGCTGGAGGCCTCCAGTGTACCGGTGAGGAACTCCTGGCCGCCGGCGCGCACGGCCGCCAGGCGTGTCGGGGTATCGGTTTCGTGCAGGCTGAAGAACAGCAGCGGCACGCGCTGGTCGAGCCCTTGCTGGGCCAGCGCGGCCAGTTGCAGGCCCTGGCCCTGCCCGCAGAAGTCCACATCCATGACGATGGCCGAGGGCAGGCGTTCGCTCATCGAGGCCTGGAATGCCTCGGCGCTGTACAGCGCCTCGACCCCCAGGCCAAAGAATTCCAGCTGCTTGGCCAGGCGCTCGGCGCGCTCGTGGTCCTGCAGCATCACGTAGACAGGTTTGCGCAGCGGCGGCAGCGGCGTGCGTTCGAGCTGGTCGCCCTGGCGCAGGCCGGTGCGCGACAGGCGCTGCATCAAGCGGTTGAGCTCGCTGATCAGGTTGCTGCTCAGGCGCGCGCTGTTGGCTTCGACGGCGGCCAGGGTGTGGCCGATGGCATCGGCCAGGTAGCTGTGCTCGGGTTGTTCGAAGCGCTCGGCGTAGCGCTGCAGGCGTATATTGGCCTCGCTCAGTTCGCCAAGGTCGCAGCTGCTCCACTCGCTGCGCTGCAGGCGCTGCCAGATTTCAAGGATTTGCCGTGCCTGGTGAATGACCCGCTGGGCAAAGTGTTGCTTGAGGCGCTCACGATTCGGGTCTTCTGGCTCGCTCATGTCCTGACTACTTCTTATAAGGGTGAGGCAAATCGAGTGATGGCTCTATGCTAGCACCACTTTTCCAGCAATCGGGTGCGTTGCATCAATTAAGCGTGCATGGCGCCAAATTCAGTTCCTGACCCGATAGTCGCTTATGCGAACCGGCGTGCTTGATTTATAGTGCTTGTCTGGCTGCCGACCCCGGCAGCACGTGCCGCTGCCGATTGCCGGCAGGCGTGGGCACGAAGCCGGGGCCCTGCGGTCGAACCCTGGACATGACCTGACAGAAAGGACAACGCCATGCTGGACTGGAAAAACCGTACAGGCAAAGCCGAGGCACGCGAGCGCGTCGACGCCCGTGGCGCGGGCACCCGCAGCTACTTTGGCGGGCTGCTGTTCAGTCGCGCACTGGGCACCCTGATCGGCCTGTACCTGCTGGTGGCGGTGGCCCTGGGCTGGTACTGGAGCCAGGAGCCGGCGCTGTTCCCGGTGCAGCAGAATGCCCAGGCCGCTGCCGAGCGCAACGGTCAGCAGATGGTGATTGGCTACACCACCGTAGAGACCCTCAAGACCGTGGTCGCCACGCTGCTCGACAAGCCCGGTGGCTACATTTCCAACGACCGCTTCCCGCCTGGCCTGTGGATGGACAACATGCCCAGCTGGGAATATGGCGTGCTGGTGCAGGTGCGTGACCTGAGCCGTGCCCTGCGCAAGGACTTCGCCCGTTCGCAGTCGCAGTCGGCCGAAGACGCCGACCTGGCCAAGGCCGAGCCGCGCTTCAACTTCGACAACAAGAGCTGGGTGCTGCCGTCGAGTGAGTCCGAGTACCAGGAAGGCATCAATTCGCTCAACCGCTACCAGAAGCGCCTGGCCTCGCCGGACCAGCAGGGGGCGTTGTTCTACACCCGCGCCGACAACCTCAACAATTGGCTGGGCGACGTCGCCACGCGCCTGGGTTCGCTGTCGCAGCGCCTGTCGGCCAGCGTCGGGCGGGTCAAGCTCAACAGCAGCCTGAAGACCGAGTCGGTGGCGCCGGGCCAGGTCCCGCAGCTGGACGAAGAAGTGGTCGAGACGCCCTGGATGCAGATCGACAACGTGTTCTACGAAGCCCGTGGCCAGGCCTGGGCGCTGTCGCACCTGCTGCGCGCCATCGAAGTCGACTTCGCCGACGTGCTGGCCAAGAAGAACGCCACCGTCAGCGTGCGCCAGATCATCCGTGAGCTGGAAGCCTCGCAAGAGCCGCTGTGGAGCCCGATGGTGCTCAACGGCAGCGGCTTTGGCATGTGGGCCAACCACTCGCTGGTGATGGCCAACTACATTTCCCGGGCCAACGCCGCGGTCATCGACCTGCGTCAGCTGCTGTCCCAGGGCTGATGGCCATCAGTGCAGCCGAGGCCGCCCACCGCGCGGCCTCCGACGTGGAACGCATTGCCTGGGTCGACGAGCACGATCAGTTGCTCGGCGACCTGCCACGGGCCGAAGTGCGCGAGCGCGGCCTGATCGGGCGCGGTACCTACATCCTGCTGTTCAACAGCGCCGGTGAGCTGTGCGTGCACCGGCGCACCCTGAGCAAGGCGATCTACCCCGGCTACTGGGACGTGGCCGCCGGCGGCATGGTGGCGGCCGGCGAGAGCTACGCCGAGTCGGCGCCCGCGAGCTGGAAGAAGAGTTGGGCGTGCGTGGCGTGGCCCTCACCGCGCACGAACGGTTCTTCTTCGACCAGCCGGGCAACCGGCTCTGGTGCGCGGTGTTCTCGGCGGTGTGGGACGGGCCGTTGCGCCTGCAGCCCGAAGAGGTCAGCGAGGCGCGTTTCGTGCCTGTGGCCACGGCCCTGGAGCAGAGCCGCACGCTGCCCTATTGCCCCGACTCGCTGGCGGCGCTGAACCGTTTCGTCGGGCGCCAGGCCTGACGTCGCGAAAGCCATGCAAATTGGCGCAGTTTTGCACTTAGCAATCGGCGCATTTGTGGTTACACTGCGCGGCCTTTTCACCCTGCCACGGCTTGCCCGCGGCAGGTGCGCTGCCCCTGCCAGAGTGGGGCTTCGCGGTCGGTACCTCGCCCCGGGGCATCGACCAGTTTTTGTCCTCAACGCAGAGGATCAAAAGTGGCCAAGAAAGCCGCATCATTCGCCGCCCTCGGTGGCCTGGTGTTTTCCACCGATGCAGGCCGGCATTGCCCGGATTGCAGCAAGCCCGTCGACGCCTGCATCTGCAAGCAGACGCTCATCCCCGAAGGCGATGGCATTGCCCGTGTGCGTCGCGAAAGCAAAGGCCGTGGCGGCAAGACGGTGACCACCATCAGTGGCGTACCGCTGCCCCTGGAGCAACTCAAGGAACTGGCCACCACGCTCAAGCGCCGGTGTGGCACAGGCGGCGCATTGAAAGATGGCGTCATCGAGATCCAGGGCGACCACGTCGAGTTGTTGCTGGCCGAGCTGATCAAGCAAGGTTTCAAGGCGAAAAAATCCGGCGGCTGAGGGCCGCTGCGGGTTTTTTCCCCGGCACTTTCTAAACTCGTTCCCTGGGCCAGGGTCTATGCCTGAACAGGGAAAATCGTCATTTTCATTTTTTACACTGGCCATCACGCTCTGGTCAGTGTTCATGACTTTCTTTATAGGGGACTTCGATGTCCGTACGACGCACACGCAAAGACGATGGCAGCCAATGGACCGTGGCCGACAGCCGCAGTGTTTACGGGATTCGCCATTGGGGCGCGGGTTACTTCGCGATCAATGACGCCGGGCGCGTCGAAGTGCGCCCCAACGGCCCGCAGAGTGCCCCGATCGACCTGTTCGAACAGGTGACGAGCTGCGCAAGAGTGGCCTGTCGCTGCCGCTGCTGGTGCGCTTCCCGGACATCCTGCAAGACCGCGTGCGCCAGCTGACCGGTGCCTTCGACGCCAACATCGCGCGCCTGGAGTACCAGAGCCAGTACACCGCGCTGTACCCGATCAAGGTCAACCAGCAAGAAGCGGTGGTGGAAAACATCATCGCCACGCAGAACGTCTCGATCGGCCTGGAAGCCGGTTCCAAGCCCGAGCTGCTGGCGGTGCTGGCGCTGGCGCCCAAGGGCGGCACCATCGTCTGCAACGGTTACAAGGACCGTGAGTTCATCCGCCTGGCGCTGATGGGCCAGAAGCTGGGCCACAACGTGTTCATCGTGATCGAGAAAGAATCCGAAGTGGCGCTGGTGATCGAAGAGGCCGCCGAGCTCAAGGTCAAGCCGCAGGTAGGCCTGCGTGTGCGCCTGTCGTCGCTGGCGTCGAGCAAGTGGGCCGACACCGGTGGCGAGAAGTCCAAGTTCGGCCTGTCGGCCGCGCAACTGATCTCGGTGGTCAAGCGCTTTGCCGATGCGGGCCTGGACCAGGGCATCCGCCTGCTGCACTTCCACATGGGCTCGCAGATCGCCAACCTGGCCGACTACCAGCACGGTTTCAAGGAAGCCATCCGTTACTACGGCGAACTGCGTGCGCTGGGCCTGCCGGTGGACCATATCGACGTGGGCGGTGGCCTGGGCGTGGACTACGACGGTACCCACTCGCGCAACGCCAGCTCGATCAACTACGACATGGATGACTACGCCGGCGTCGTGGTGGGCATGCTCAAGGAGTTCTGCGACGCGCAGGGCCTGCCGCACCCGCACATCTTCTCCGAAAGCGGCCGTGCACTGACCGCCCACCACGCCATGCTCGTGGTGCAGGTGACCGACGTCGAGAAGCACAACGACGAAGTGCCGGTGATCGAAGACAAGGAAAACCTGCCCGAGACCGTGCAGTGGTTGGCCGACCTGCTGGGCCCGACCGATATCGAGATGGTCACCGAGACCTACTGGCGCGCTACCCACTACATGAGTGACGTGGCCGCGCAGTATGCCGACGGCAAGATCACCCTGGCCCAGAAGGCCCTGGCCGAGCAGTGCTACTTTGCCGTGTGCCGTCGCCTGCACAACTCGCTCAAGGCGCGCCAGCGTTCGCACCGCCAGGTGCTGGACGAGCTCAACGACAAGCTGGCCGACAAGTACATCTGCAACTTCTCGGTGTTCCAGAGCCTGCCGGACACCTGGGCCATCGGCCAGGTGCTGCCGATCCTGCCGCTGCATCGCCTGGACGAAGAGCCGATGCGCCGTGCGGTGCTGCAGGACCTGACCTGCGACTCCGACGGCAAGATCAACCAGTACGTCGACGAGCAGAGCATCGAGACCAGCTTGCCGGTGCATGGCATCAACGAGGGCGAGGACTACCTGCTGGGGATCTTCCTGGTGGGCGCCTACCAGGAAATTCTGGGCGACATGCACAACCTGTTCGGTGATACCGACTCGGTGAACATCTACCAGAACCCCAATGGCAGCGTGTACCACGCCGGCATCGAGACCCACGACACCATCGAGGACATGCTGCGTTACGTGCACCTGTCGCCGGAAGAACTGATGACGCACTACCGCGACAAGTGCGCCAGCGCCAAGATCAGTGCCCGTGAGCGCACGCAGTTCCTGGATGCCTTGCGTCTGGGGCTGACCCGCTCCTCCTACCTGTCCTCCTGACCGCTTTCGCTGGCAAGCCAGCGCCCACAGGGTTTTGTGTGTACCGCCAAACCCTGTGGGAGCTGGCTTGCCAGCGAAGAGGCCATCCGCTATTGCACAAACCACCCATCCCTACGCTGCAACCGCCACCCCATCACCCCCAGCGTCACCGCGCGCAAGCCCATGAACAGCAGAAACCCCAGCCATAGGCCATGGTTGCCCAGCCCGCTGGCGGCATAGGCGAACGGCAGCGCGATCGCTACGCTCAACAGCATCCCGTTGCCGCATCTCGACGCGCCCGCGTGGCGCCGATGAACAGCCCGTCGAGCAG
>NZ_JAAHBU010000399.1 GCF_010671725.1 Pseudomonas brassicae
ACCGGGCGCGGGCGTGCCACCGTGCGGTGCCGCAGGCGAGCCGCCGTTGCGCCTTCAGGCCTGATGGCGGTTGCGGCTGGCTTGCACGATGCGTTGTGCGGGTACCCGCAACTGGGCCAGCAGGTAGTCGGCAAAGGCCGGGGCGTAGGGTTGGCGAGCGATTGCCTTGGCCATGCAGGCCAGCCACAGGGTGGCATGCTCCTGCTGGATCGGCCATTGGGCATGGAATGCCGGTATCGCAATGGGCCCGTAGCGTTCGCTGAACAGCCGCGGGCCGCCCAGCCAGCCACTCAGAAAACAGGTCAACTTGTCGCGTGACAGCTCGAGGCTGGCGGGGTGCATTGTGCGCACGGTGTGGGCGGCGGGCTCTTGGTCCATGATCAGGTAGAACTCGTCGACCAGGCGGCGCAGGCCTTCAAGGCCACCGGCGGCCTGGTATGAAGCGTCGCCGGTGCCGAATGCAGGAGGGGTCATGGTCAGGGCCTGGGCAGGGAAAGTGCCATTTTAACCTTGATCTAGACCTGGCTGCTGGCACGCAAATGAAAAGGCGACCCTGAGGTCGCCTTTTTCAATGGGGTGTCCCGTTACGGCCGCTCGATGACCTTCACGTCCTGGCGCTCGCGGATCGCCGGCCATTCCTGCTGCAAGGTCTGCAGTACCTTGGCGACGAATACGGTATCTGCCGCCGCTTTCTTGCCGACGTAGCCCTGGCCACGGCGGAACAGCTTGAAGCGCGCACGCATTTCGCGTTTTGCATCGATCGTCTCTTCGTCCGTGTGCGGTGGCATGCGGTCGATATGCACGTCACCCGCTGCACTGACCCAGAGCAGATGGTCATCGAGGCTGTCCTTGCGGGCTGCGAACAGCCGGGCCAATTCGTCGATGGTGGGTTGGTTGTTCAAGTTCATCATAAAGCCCCCTATTACCTATTCGTCGTTGGTGAGTTCAAACCTGCGCTACTTCATGTAGCGATCTACCAAGGCTGCTACAGCAGCGTCGCAACAGGGGCTTTCTTCACTCTGCCTTTTGGACAGTCCCTCTCCACGGACAGCCCGAAACCGCTCGAACTGTCTGGAACACCCTTTGCCAGCGCTCCCGATCAGGGAGACGGCCTCATCATGCAAGGGGCAGCGAATGCCGTCAATAGATTTTGTAGTGATTTTTTTACCTCACTACAAATGACTGTTCAGTCTCTTTCGAGCTTACCGGTCGTCCGTGTCGGGCGCGTAGGAATGTCCTACAAAGTGCTCTGGGGCGGGCATTCTGACTAAGGGTTGATCCGGATCAGCGTCGCCTGGCGGCGCAGTGGCGATGATGGGGCACCGTCCTGTTGCCAAAGAAGCTTCTGTCATGAGCACGCCTACCGCTTCACCCACGTCCACTGGCGCCAAACCGGCGTTACCCTGGGCCTGCTGCTGGGCATTGCCGCGCTGATCGGCGTGTTGCTGTTGCCGCTGCCGGTCGACTTGCCGGTGGCGGGGCACCGTGTGCTGGCGATCCTGGCGTTTGCGGTGGTGGTATGGATCAGCGAGGCAGTGTCGTACGAGGCCAGTGCGATCATGATCACCTCGTTGTTGGCGTTCTTGCTGGGTACGGCGCCGACTCTCGCCGATCCGTCGGTAATCTATGGCTCCTCGGCGGCGGTGAGCATGGCCCTGACCGGCTTTGCCAACCCGGCGCTGGCGCTGGTGGTGGGAGCCTTGTTCATCGCCGCGGCCATGACCCATACCGGCCTGGACCGGCGCATTGCGCTGGTGACCCTGGACCGTGTGGGGGTGAGCACGCGGCGTATCCTGCTCGGCGCCATGGTGGTGATCTTCCTGCTCAGCCTGGTGGTACCCAGCGCGACTGCACGCAGTGCCTGCGTGGTGCCGATCATGATGGGCGTGATCGCCGCGTTCGGTGTCGACAAGCGTTCGAACATCGCCGCTGGCATCATGATCATCGTGGCCCAGGGCACCAGCATCTGGAACATCGGCATCCAGACGGCGGCCGCGCAGAACCTGCTGACCGTCGGCTTCATGGACAAGATGCTCGGCGCGCGGGTGTCATGGATCGACTGGCTGATCGCCGGCGCACCGTGGGCCGTGATCATGTCGGTGGTGCTGATCGTGCTGGTGTTGAAGATGCTGCCGCCCGAGAGCGACAGCATCCCCGGCGGCAAGGCCGCGGTGGCCGAACAGCTGGCGGCGCTGGGGCCGATGAGCGGCGCGCAGAAGCGCCTGCTGGGCGTGTCGCTGCTGTTGCTGCTGGCGTGGGCCACCGAGGGCAAGCTGCATCACTTCGACACCACCTCGACCACCTACGCGGGCCTGGTGCTGTTGCTGTTGCCGCGTTTCGGGGTGATGGCCTGGAAGGATGTGCAGGCGCGCATCCCGTGGGGCACGGTGATCGTGTTCGGCGTGGGCATCAGCCTGGGCACCACGTTGCTCACTACCCAAGCGGGGCAGTGGCTGGGTGCGCAGGTGGTGGGCAATACCGGGCTGGATCAGTTGGGCACGCTGGGGGTGTTTTCGATTCTGGCAGCGTTTCTGATCGTGATTCACCTGGGCTTTGCCAGTGCCACGGCGCTGACCTCGGCGTTGCTGCCGATCCTGATCGCGGTGCTGCAGACTTTGCCGGGGGAGTTCAGCCGGCTGGGCATGACGATGGTGCTGGGGTTCGTGGTCAGCTACGGGTTCATCCTGCCGATCAACGCGCCGCAGAACATGGTGTGCCTGGGCACCGAGACGTTCAATGCACGCCAGTTTGCCAAGGTGGGGATTGTGGTGACGCTGGTGGGGTATGGGCTGATGCTGGTGGTTTGCGGCGACGTGGTGGCACTGGCTGGGCTGGATGTAGCCGCCAGCAAGGCGCGCGCCTTGCTGGCGAAGGGGCTACAGCGGCATCAGAAGTTCGCCGGGGTGTTGGCGCTGATGATCTCGGCCTCGTCCTGCCCGATATTCTTGAAGCTGTGGGGCAGGGTGGTGGGGAAGTAGTAGCCGTCACCCGAGTTCAGCACACTGACCTGGCCGTCGACTCGCAACTCGATGGTGCCACGGGTGACCAGGCCACATTCCTCGCCTTCGGCGTGCACGATCGGCTCTTCGCCCGAGTCGGCGCCTGGCGCGTACAGTTCGCGCAGCATGCGCATCTGCCGCCCTTCGACGCTGGCTCCGACCAGCAGCATGCGCAAGCCGCCACTGCCCAGGTCGGGCTGTTCGTTGGCGCGGAACACAAAGCGCTCCTCGCGCGGCGGCTCGTCAAAGCTGAAGAACTCCGCGAGGGACATCGGAATACCTTCCAGCAGCTTTTTCAGCGAGCTCACCGAAGGGCTGACGCGGTTCTGCTCAATCTGTGAAATCGTCGAGTTGGTCAGGCCGCTGCGCCTGGCCAGCTCCCGTTGCGAGAGCTTGGTGCGTTCACGTACCAGTTTGAGTCGTGTCCCCGTGTCCATAGCCGCCTTGATGTCAAAAATAATGGGCGACGCATTAAAACACATTCCGTCGCCGATCCCGCCTACTGCCGTGCAGGCGCCGGCCACAAGGCGATCAACAGCAGCAACAAGGCTGCCATCAGGTAGGGAACACGCGGGTCGAAGGCATAGATCAAGGTGCCGGCCAGCGGCCCGACCACAACCCCCAGGCCTTGCGCTGCACCAATGGAACCGGCCGTTGCGCCCTGTTCGCCAGCCTCCACGGCATTTGCCGCCAGCGCCTGGAAAGCCGGGAACACCCAGCCCATGCCGGCTGCGGCCATAAAGTAGCAGGCCCACAGCATCATCACGCTGTCGGCCAGGGCGCCGCTGGCAAAGCCCAGCGCGGACACGCAACCGCCCACGCGGATCATGCGCAGCGGCGGCCACTGCAGCCGGGTCACCGCCACCTGCGAGAAGATCAGCGCCACCCCGACCATGGTCAGCGCGATGCCAGCCGCCTGGGCGGCGTCGGCCGGTGCCAGGCCCAGCCGGTCGAGGGCGAAGAAGCCCACGGTGATCTGCGCCAGCGAAACGCACAGCATCGCCACGAACGCCACCACCAGCGGGCGGCGCAGGCGCGGGTCGGCCAGTTGTACCGCGCGCGCGGGTTGCTTGAGGTGCAGCTCCTGGCGCTTGAGCTTGAACTGCAGCACCAGCAACGCCAGCATTGGCAGCACCGCCATCGCATAGAACGGCAGGCTCAGGCTCTGGCGTGCAAGCAATGCCGCCAGGGCCGGGCCGAGCACCAGGCCCACGGCGTTTGCAGCGCCCAGCGAGGCCATGGCGCGTGCGCGATGCTGAGGTTCGATATTGTCGGCAATCAGCGCCGCGCAACCGACCGGCAAGGCGGCGTAGAACGCCCCGATCAGGCCACGGCCAAGTACCAGTGCGGCAAACGCCAGGGTCGCCGAAGGCAGGTAGCGCAGCGCAGCGTCGATGAACAGGCACAACGCCCAGTAGGCCAGGGTGAAGCCCGCCGTGCCGAGCAGCAGGATGCGGCGCCGGCCGAAGCGGTCACTGGCGCGACCCCAGGCGCGGGCCAGCAGCATCCAGATGACCCCGGCGACGGTCACCGCTGTGCCAGCCTGCCACGCCGCCAGGCCCAGCACGCGGGCAATCGGGCCGATCAGCGAGACAAACGCCATCATGGCCATGGTGCAGGCCATGTTGGCGACCAGTAGCGGGCGCAGGTCGAAGGGCGTCACGGCGGCAGAGGTGATCAGCGGCGGTTCCTGTGCGGTATTCATGGCTATCCAAGGCAACTTAGGGCAGTGCCGCCATTGTGCCGCAGTGCGGCGCAAGGCTAAAGCTGTAAACGATAGTAATAATCATTTAGTTGACTTCTGCGTTGCTGAAAACCACTGGCGTGAAACGTCGCATTCATTGTCCAGGTGCTGTCAGCGCCCCGGCCACATGCTGCGCAGCACACCGTCGCGGCGCACCAGGCCATGCACCAATGCGGCCGCCAGGTGCATCAGCACGGTGGCGAACAGCACGTACGCCAGCACGCCATGCAGCGTGCGCAGCACGGCGTACAGCTGCAGGTCGTGGCGCAGCAGCGCGGGCAGGTGCAGGGGTATGGGGTTGCCCGCCGCCGACAGCATGCCCCAGCCGATCAATGGCATCGCCAGCATCAGCGCGTACAGCACCAGGTGCGAGGCCTTGGCCGCCCATTGCTGGGCGCGCGGCAGCTCGGCCGGCAACGGCGGTGGGGTGAACAGCAGGCGGGTGACGATGCGCACCACCACCAGCACCAGCAAGGCCAGCCCGATCGCCTTGTGCAGGCTGATCAGCCAGGTATGTCGGGGCGACAGGTCGCTCACCATGCTCACGCCGATGAACAGCATGGCCAGGATCAGCCCGGCCATGAGCCAGTGCAGCAGGCGTGCCAGGGGGTGGAAGCGCGGGGCGGGTGAGGTCATGGCGTAGCTCCTTGAGGTGCGCCTTCACGGCTGCGGCGCTTGAAGGACTCGGCATAGGCCGAGGAACGGGCTGCAAGAATCGGGTCGCCGGAGGCCTCGATGCCGTCGGGCAGCACCAGCGGGTCGAAGTTCAGGTCGCGGCAGGCGCCCTGCTCAGGGGCATCGACCTGCTCGATCACCAGGGTGCCGGCGTCGACCTGCCGGCGCGTTGCGGGCCAGGGCTGTGCCGGGTCGTCGACCGGGTCGCCGGGGTCGGCCAGGGTCAGGCGCAAGGTCCAGCGCAACGGGCCCTGTGCAAGGCGATGCTGCAGGTCGTGCTGGAGCACGTCGTGGTCGGTGATCTGGGGCGGCAACGGCGCAAAGGCCGCCTGTGGGATCAGGCTCCAGCGCACCGCATGCCTGCCCCCGCCGGCGTCGACCAGGTAGAACGCATTGATGCTGTTGAAGGCGGAGTTGGCGAAGCTGTCGGAGGGGCTGTAGTCCTTGGCCCATTGGCGAAAGGCCGCACTTTCGGGGTGCTGCGCGAAGAACGCCGAAAGCGCAGCCGGGTCGGGTTTGCCCGTGGCCGGGTCGGGGGTCATGGCCAGCACCTGCTGATAGAACCCCTCGGCGTCGCTCACGGCCAGCACCGCTGGCGTGTTCATGCCGCTGCGCCATTGCTGGCCGTCGTCGCTGCTGAACTGCAGCGCAAGGCTGCGGGTGGGCACGCTGGCATCGGCGCTGAAGGGGTTGGCGCCGCCGATCGCGAAACGCCCGATCACCGGCACCTGCGCCTGGCTGAACACCCGTGCCTGCGACAGCGGCGTGGCCAGGCCGCTGCTTTGGAAGTAACCGCTCACGCACAGGCCCTTGGCGTGGTTTTTTCGGTAGCCGGGGTAGTGGCCGGCCTGGGCCTCGAAGGTGTCGATGATGCGCTGCGGGGTGAGGCGCTGGGGGCCGATCCAGCCGGCGGCATAGGCCAAGCCTGCACCCAGTGCGGCAATGCCCAGGCCAATGGCAGCCAGGCGCAGGGTACGGGCGCGACCGTGTAACGGAGTGCTCATGGGCGGCGATCCGGTCAGTGAATGAGCGGGTACGACGTACGGGGTGAAACTTTATTCCCGCACGGCGGGAATAAAGTTCAGGCGCGTGCGTCTGCCTCGTACACTGACTGCCGATTGCCTGAACCCCTCACCATGAATGACCTTGACGACGCCCAACTGCGTGACATGCTCCAGCGCCTGCGCCGGTTCGCCCTGTGGCTGACCCGTGACGCCAGCAGCGCCGACGACCTGGTGCAGGCCACGGTCGAGCGCGCCTTGAGCCGCCGTGCCCAGCAGGCGGGTGATGACAGCTTGCGCGCCTGGCTGTTCGCGATTCTGTACCGCTTGTTCATCGACACCAAGCGTCGCGAGCGGCGCCATGCACGGTGGTTGGCCTGGTTCGGGCGCGACGAGGCAACCGGCAGTGACACCGAGGCCATCGTACTGGCCGAGTCCGGCCTGGCGGCGTTCGCCCGGCTGCCGGCCGAGCAACGCGCGTTGTTGCTGCTGATCAGTGTCGAAGGCCTCAGCTACAAGGAGGCGGCGCAGGCCCTGGACGTGCCCATCGGCACGGTGATGTCACGCCTGTCACGCGCCCGCGCGGCATTGCGAGAATTGGCCGAGGGCAACACGCCGCCCCCGGCATTGCGGAGGTTGAAATGAGCCGGTTGATCCCGTCCGAAGACGAGTTGCATGCGTATGTCGACGAGCGCCTGGAGGCGGCACGCCGACGCGAGGTCGAGCTGTACCTGGCGGCCAACCCCGAGCAGGCTGCGCGCATCGACGGCTGGCGCGCGGATGCGCGGCAGTTGCGCACCGCCCTGGCCGGGCTTGTCGAACAGCCGCTGAACCCGCGCCTGGACCCGCTGGCCATTC
>NZ_JAAHBU010000004.1 GCF_010671725.1 Pseudomonas brassicae
AGCGCCTGCAAGCGCTGCGCCCCGCGCCGGGCCAGCTCGCCGCCGGTAGCGTCGTAGACCACCACCCGCACCGCAGGGTTCGGCGCCAGGCGCGGGGCGTCGAGTTCCAGCTGGCTGTACGGCAGATTGACGGCGTAGAACAGGTGGGCCTCGCCGTATTGGCCGTGCTCGCGCAGGTCAAACAGGGCGATTTCCTCGCCGTCGAACAGCCAGGTGTGCAGCAGCGTGGGGGTGATGCTGGGGGTCATGGGACGCATTCCGTGGTCGTTGGTAGGGTCAGTGTCTGGCATAGCGCCTCATCGCGGGGCAAGCCCGCTTCCACGCAAACCGGCGATGAGGCAGGCGGGCGTCAAAGCCCGTAGGCGGCAATCGAAGGCGCCATCTGCGATTTGTTGTAATTCACCACGCTGCCGTCGTCCTTGACCCCGTAGCGGTTGTCCAGCGACTCCAGCGGCCGGCCGTACAGGTGAAAGTGCAAGGTCGGGCTGTCGCCTTCAACGCGAATGCCGTGCAGGTCTTCACCCAGAAACGCCACCGGCGTACCCGGCTGCACCACCACCTCGCGTTCCAGCACAAGGCTGGCGCGCGCCGGGTCGCGGCCATCATCTTCGCGGCGATACACGCGGTTCAACTCCTGGCCCTCGACGGCAACGATAATCGCCCAGGTTTCGTGGTTGTGCGCCAGGGTCGCCTTACCCGGCAGCAGCGAGTTGACGTACAGCGTCGGCGACTCGCCGTCGTCGTTCAGGCGGTAGCGGAACTGCGTCTCGCCGGTCGCCGCAGCCGGCGCCGGCGCCGGAAAACGTTCGAAGTTGAACAGGTCGCGGCGCTCGGCCAGGGCTTCAAGCAGGCCGACAATCTGCTGCAAGGCAACGCGGTCGACGCCACGCTCATGGATGGCGCGCACGTGCGCAAGAAACGGCTGGATCACGGATTCACGGGACATATCGGAGTTCTCTGGTTAGGGCTCATACGCTGAGGCTGTAGCGCCCCAGGTTGCTGTACACATCGGGCGCCGGCCGGCTGGGGCGTTGGCCGCCCTCGCCCAGCGCATGCTGCAGAAAGCTGCGGGTGCGTTCGTGGGTTGGGTCGCGGAACACCTGCGCAGCGCTGCCGTGCTCGACGATGCGGCCGTGCTCGGTGAAGTACACCTGGTCGCTGATCTCTTCGGCAAAGCGCATCTCATGGGTGACCAGCACACAGGTCATGCCCTCCTCGGTGAGCTCGCGGATCACCGCCAGCACCTCGCCGACCATCTCAGGGTCCAGCGCCGAGGTGACCTCGTCGAACAGGATCAGCCTTGGCCGCATCGCCAACGCCCGGGCAATCGCCACGCGCTGCTGCTGCCCGCCCGACAGCTCACCGGGGAAGGCTGCCGCCTTGTGTCCCAGGCGCACCTTGTCAA
Source organism: Pseudomonas brassicae (assembly GCF_010671725.1). GTDB lineage: Bacteria > Pseudomonadota > Gammaproteobacteria > Pseudomonadales > Pseudomonadaceae > Aquipseudomonas > Aquipseudomonas brassicae. The sequence continues at coordinate 1,406 of NZ_JAAHBU010000004.1, forward strand.
GCAGCGCCAGCGCCTGTTCGCGGGCCTCGTCACGGTTGCGCCCGAGCACCTTGGTCGGCGCAATCAGCAGGTTGTCGAGCACGCTCAGGTGCGGGAACAGGTTGTACTGCTGGAACACAAAGCCGACCTGCTTGCGCAAGGCGATCAGCTCGGCCTCGCCGCGCAGCTGGTCGACCTGGGTGTGGCCAATGCGGATGCTGCCGCGCTGGGGCCGCAACAGGCCGGTCAGGCAGCGCAGAATGGTCGACTTGCCCGAGCCCGACGGGCCGATGATCGACACCGCCTGGCCGCTTTGCACCTCAAGGTCGATGCCGCGCAGCACCGGGTTGTCGGCAAACGCCAGGTGCACGTCGCGCAGCTGGATCAGGGGTTCAGAAGGCATAGCGGCGCTCCAGGCGTTGGGTCAGGCGGGCAATCGGGTAGCAATAGGCAAAGAACAGCGCCAGCACGCTGAAGTACACCAGCACGGTGAAACCGCTGCGGTTGACGGTGTTGGCGGCAATCTGTGCGCTGTCGATCAGGTCGTGCACACCCACCAGCGAAGCCAGCGCGGTGCCCATGGTCACCACCGCGTACAGGTTCATCCATGGCGCCAGCATGCGCCGCAGGCACTGCGGCAGGATGATCAGGCGCAACATCTGCCCACGGCTGAACGCCATCGAACGCGCAGCCTCCCACTGGGTGGCCGGGATCGAGGCCACCGCGCCGCGCAAGATCTCCGCCACGTTGGCGCTGGCCGGCAACGCCAGGCCCACGGTGACCTTGAGCCAGTCGGGGAAAGCCACCCAGGTGCCAGCCACCTGCACATCGAACGGGAACACGTAGGAGGTGAAGTAGATCAGCACCAGCCACGGCGCGTTGCGAAACACCTGCACCCACAGCTGCGCCAACGCACGCAGCGGCGCGAGCGGCGACAGCAGCAGCATGCCCACCAGCAGCCCCAGCAACGTGCCAAGGCCGATGGCGCCAACGCTCATCTGAATGTTCTGCAACAGGCCCACGCCCAGGGTGGGTGACCAGTGCCACAAGGTGGCGAGGTGTTCAGTGGCCATAGCCCGGCATCCTCAGGCGCGCTTCCAGGGCGCGGCCTACACAGTTGACGGCAAAGCTCAGCAGCCCGAAGAACGTCAGGATCAGGATCATCAACTCAATGACGTTGTCGCCCTGGGTCCAGATCATGATCGAGGCGTAGGTGATGTCGTTGACGGCAATCGCCGAGGCCACCGCCGTCATCTTCACCAGGTCGATCAGGTTGTTGACCAACGCCGGCAAGGCGAAGCGCACGGCCAGCGGCAGTTGCACCTGCAGCAATTGCTGGCGGCGGCTGAAGGCCAGCGAGCTGGCCGCCTCAAGGGTAACCGTCGGCACCGCCTCGATGCCGGCGCGCAGAGCCTCGGCATGAAACGCCCCCTTGTGCAGCGAAATCACCAGCACCACCCAGGCGAACGGGGTCATCGGGTTGGCGTTGCCCAGGCTCTGGTTGATCAGCATGTTCAGTACCAGAAAAGCGCAATACAGCTGCACCAGCGTGGGCGTATTGCGCGTGACTTCGATAAACGCGCGCGCCGGCCATTTCAACCCGCGCCGCGTCGAGGTCACCGCCGCCGCCAGCAGCACGCCCACCAGCAGGCTGCCGGCGATACTGAACAGGCACAGCCACAGGGTGGTCAGTGCGCCGTCCAGCAGCTTGCCGCTGGCATAGCTATCGAGCAGAAAGCTGTAGTTCAGGCCGAGCCGGGCCAACTGCCCGAGCAGCCCGTGCACAAGCTCGCTCATCAAGCGCCTTCGCCCTGCAACCTGGCGCGCAGTTCGACCAGCGCAGGCGATGCCGGGGTGATGTGGTTGGCCTGCTCACGCTCGATCAGCCAGCCGCTGCGGTGCCATTGCTTGACGAACGGGTCCAGGCGCTGCTGGGTGTCGGTTTCACCCAGGCGGGTCCAGATCACCGACGGCGCGGGGTTGAGCTCGGGCGTGAGGGCGCGGTAGCCGCCCCACTCGCCGCCCTTGGCCAGCAGCGGGTTGATCAGCGTGGCATCGTGCACGGCGGCGACGCAGTTGTTGCCGCGCAGGGCCAGCAGCGATTCGGCAGAGGTCTTGAAGGCTTTCAGGTCGGCGCCCAGCTCGACCAGGGCCTGCGTGTAGCTGCTGCCCTGGGAGGTGCACACCGGCTGCCCCTTGAGCTCGGCCCAGGTGTTCAGCGGGCTGTCCTTGGCCAGCACAGCAGCGCCGCCGACACGGTAGAACGGCGTGGGCACATGGCCAAGCAGCTTGTCGCGCTCGGGGGTCCATTCCATGTTGGCGATCAGCAGGTCGACCTTGCCCTGCTGTAGGAACTGCACGCGGTTGGCGGGCTGCACCGCGACCAGATCCACCGGTACGCCCAGTTGGCGGCCAAGGTCGCGGGCCAGGTCAACGCTGAACCCTACTGGCTCGCGGGTGGCCGGGTCGATGGCGCCGAACGGCCCACCCGACAGCACCACCCCCACCGACAATTTGTGACGCTGCTGGACCTTGTCCAGGGTGGCATCGGCCAGGGCCAGGCCGCTGGTGGCCAGGGTAGTGCTGGCGAGCAGCGTGGCGAACAACCCGCGACGGGCAACGGTGGACAGCGACATGGTGGGGTTCCTCATCCCGGCAGCCGGAACACCCGGCCAATGAGGGCGCATCCTAGGAAGTTGCAGGGGTAAGGGGAAATTCAAATATTGACTATCGTTATAACTTGGTTTGTTCTGCGCAATGTAAAAAAAGATATAAGCCCCTATTTTATTGATAACGACCATTGAGTGGTAGCCAGAAGATCAATCAATACATAACGATTCATTATCTTTAAGCGATCAGCTTTGATGTAATATCCGCCTACCTCGCCGCTTTTCATCCCCCACAGGCCTGCCCATGACCACTCCCGCCCTGGACCTTGAACTGCTGCGCACCTTCGTGGCTATTGCCGACCACGCCAGTTTCGCCGAGGCCGGCCGCCACCTGGCCCGCACCCAGGCCTCGGTAACCCAGCACATGCAGCGGCTGGAGCAACAGGTGGGCGTACCCCTGATGCGTAAACAGGGCCGCCACAAGTCACTGACCGACGCCGGTCGGCAACTGCTGCGTCATGCCCGGCAAATGCTCGCGCTCAATGACGAAGCATTGGCCGGCCTGCGGCAGGACGGCCCGAGCGGCGTGCTACGCATCGGCTCACCGCACGATATCGCCGACACCATCCTGCCGCCGATACTCAGCCATATCGCACGCTCGGCACCTAAACTACGCCTGGAGATCGACGTCGGCCGCAGCCCGTTTCTGATGGAGGACCTGCAGCGCGGCAAGATCGACATGGTTGTCTCGACCCGCACCGCGCCCGGGCTAGAAGGCTTCGCACTGCGCGTCTCGCCGGTATGGTGGATTTGCGCGGCGCAGTACCAGCACGTACCCGGCGAACCCCTGCCGCTGGTGCTGGTGGACGAGCCCAGCCTGTACCGCAAACTGGCCTTGGAGGCGCTGGAGCAGGCCGGCATAGCCTGGCGCCAGGCGTATCTGGCGTCCAACCTGATTGGCATCAAGGCTGCGGTACGCGCCGGCCTTGGGATCACCGCGCGCAGCCAGGAAATGGTCGGTCCCGATATGCGGGTACTGGGCAAAAGCGACGGTTTACCTGTCTTGCCAGACGTCACCTACCGCCTATGGATCCGCGCCAATACGGTCAACCCTCTGGTGCGCCAAGCCTACACGTTGGTCCGCGCAAGTGTGGGCATGTAGCTAAGGCGTCCTCATGGCGTATTAGCGCTACTAATCGATCATCAGTAGATGTCACTGTCACTCATGCCGTGGTCAACAATAATGTTGGCCCTGGGCCAATCCCCCAGCAACCACCCATCAGGCTGGTGCCCATCGATCACACTGATGATGACTATCGAGCAGCCCACCTGTCTGGCGGCCAGCACCGACGCCTATAATCGCCCCCAGACTTGACCCCTCCCCGCGCCTGCTACAGGCGACATTCCCCTTGGAACTCAACACCATGCCAAGCGCCAGCCAGGCCCCTCGCGGCCTTCCCGAACATAATCAACAGAGCGTCAAACAGCAGTGGCTGGCGATACTCTCGGTCGCCGTGGGTGCCTTCGCCCTGGTGACCAGTGAGTTTCTGCCGGTGGGCGTACTCAATGATGTTGCCAACGACCTCGGCATCACCGCAGGCCAGGCCGGCCTGATGGTAACCCTACCCGGCATCATGGCCGCGCTCGCCGCGCCCCTGCTGTCTGTGGGCATTGGCGCCCTGGACCGTCGCTATCTGCTGATCGGCCTGACCCTGATCATGATCATCGCCAACTCGGTGGTGGCCTATGCCAGCGACTTCGGCCTGCTGCTGTTCGGCCGCGTGCTGCTGGGCATCAGCATCGGTGGTTTCTGGGCGACCGCCATTGCCCTGAGCAGCCGCCTGGCGCCCAAGGGCGTGGGCGTTGCCCAGGCCACATCGATCATCATGTCGGGGTGACCCTGGCCACGGTGCTGGGCGTGCCCGTCGGCACCTGGCTCAGTGGCCTGATGGGCTGGCGCATGACCTTCCTGGTCACCGCGCTGGTGGGCGTGCCGGTGCTGCTGGCGCAGGTATTCCTGCTACCGCGGCTCACCCCCGACAAGGCCATCCGCATCAGTGACCTGCCGGCCCTGTTCATCAATCCGCAAGCGCGGGTCGGCTTGATCGCGGTATTGCTGATTGGCCTGGCGCACTTTGCCGCCTACACCTACGTCGCACCGTTCTTCAAACAGAATGCCGGGTTCGATGGCCCGACCATTGGCTCACTGTTGTTGCTGTATGGCGTGGCCGGGGTGGCGGGGAATATTTTTGCCGGCTTCGCCGCCAACCGCAGCGTGCGCCACACCCTGCTGCTGGTGGCCCTGATGATCGGCATCAGTACCGCCCTGTTCCCGCACTTCGCCACCGGCATGACCGGCGCTGCCATGCTGATCGCGCTCTGGGGCTTCGCCTTTGGCGCCTTCCCTGCCTGCGCCAGCATCTGGATGTTCGTGGTCGCGCCCAAGGATGTCGACGCGGCATGCCGCTGTTCGTGGCCATGTTCCAGGTGATCATTGCGCTGGGCTCGTTCTTCGGCGGGCAGATCGTCGACCAGTTGGGCAGCTCAGTGCTCTTGAGCCTGGCCACGGCCCTGGTGGGCTGCGGGTTTGTCACCGTACTGGTACTGGGGCGCAGCGTCAGCAATCGCCTGGCAGCCCAATCCTGCTGACAGATTGATGGCGATGGCGAAGGGGGACGTTTCGGCTTTATGAGAAACGTCCCCCCCAAGAATATGCCCACGAAGCATTTCCCTGCGCAACGCAACAACGCGCATGACCTCGTGGGCGGCGGCGTTTAATCAGAAGTCATAGCGCATCGTCAGGTTGGCGTTACGCGGTGCCCCGTAGTGGCCATAACTGCCCGCCATGCCGGCGTAGTACTTTTCGTCGAAGAGATTGTCCAGGTTCACGGTGGCCGCGAGATGATCGTTGATCTGGTAGCGCGTCATCAGGCTGGCGACAGCGTAGTCGTCCTGGGTGATGCGCGTGTTGTAGCGGCTAAAGTACAGCGACGACTTGGAGTTCCAGTTCACTCCGCCACCTACGGTCAGCTTCTCCCATTCGCCAGGCAGGCGGTAGGTGCTCCAGAAGCGGAACGTGTCCATGGGCAGTTGGGTAGTCAGGCGAACGCCATCGGCATTCTCCGTGCGTGTGTGGCTGTAGCCGGTCTGGATGTTCCAGCCGGGTGCAACCTCGCCGGCCAGTTCCAGGTCGATACCTTTGGTTTCGGCGCCGTCTTCGGCACGCGAAGCCGTGTCCGTGGTACCCGGCACTCGAACGTTGTCCTCCACAGCCAGGTTGTCGCGCTGAATCAGGTACAACGCGACATTGGCATTGAGGCGACCCTCGAAGAACTCGCCTTTCCAACCCAGCTCATGGTTCTTGCCCACCTCAGGGTCGAGTACCTTGCCGGTCCTGTCACGGGCAGACTGCGGCTTGAAGATATCGGTGTAACTGACATACACCGACTGCTCGGGGGTAAGGTCGTAGATCAGGCCGGCATAAGGCGTGACCACCCCCGTTTCCTTCATACCGTACCGGCTGCTGTAATCGAACGAACCATCGTACTGATACGAGTGGATGAAGTAGTCATAGCGATAGTCCGAGGCCCGGGCGCCCAGGATCAGGTGAAGCTGGTCGGTAAAGTTGAAACGACTGGCGGCAAAGTACCCCTGTTGGCGGACCTTGATATCGAAATCCATCCCGCCCGTGAACGGCGCATTGGCGATCTCGTTGTCCCAGGTGGTGTAGTTGAATTCAACGTCGCCCGAATAGGCCGCGTGATCGTTGTGATAATCGGAATAGTTGTAGCCGACGATGAGGTCGTGAGAACGGCCAAGCAGCTCGAAGGGCCCCTTTAAATTGATATCCAGGCCTTTCTGGACCTGATCGACCTTGGCTTTGTCATGGCTGCCCTGCGCGTCGCCGCTGGCCTGATCGATGAAGGCTCGGCCGCTCTGGCTGCTGTAGGTGGTGTTATCCAGGTCCCGCTTGATGTTCATGTAGTTGCCCACCACACGCAGCGCCCAATCATGGGCGAGCATCTGTTCCAGCGTGGCGGTGTAGTGGGTGGTGTTGAATGTCTCGTGGCCCCAGCGTGCGCCCGAGCCTTTGGAACGGGAGAAGTTCGTCGGCTGCCCATTGGTGTACAGCAGCGGCACACCGGGCGAGCCCGTGGCCTTGTATGTCTGGTTGTCGATGCCGAAGCGCAACAGGGTGGTATCGCTCAGATCGCCTTCCACCACGCCATAGAGCACTTCACGGTCCTGGGTGTACCAGTCCATGAACGCATCACTCTCCTGCTTGGCCGCCACCAACCGGCCACGCACCGTCTTGTGCTCGTTCAACGGGCCGGAGACATCGACCTCGGCACGGTAGTTGTCCCACGAACCAACACCGCCCTGCACATAGGCCTTGAAGTCGCGCGTCGGCTTTTTGCGCACCAGGTTGACCACGCCACTGGGTTCACCCGCGCCGGTCATCAGCCCGGCCGCCCCGCGCACGATCTCGACGTGGTCATACAGCGCCATGTCCAGCAGGGTACTGGGCATGTTGCGCGTCACGTTCTCCTGAACCGTGGTGACACCGTCAAACTGATAGGTGTTGATGGCGTTGCCACGGGCATAGATGTTGTATCGCTCGCCGCCGTCCTGGCTCATGGTGATGCCGGGGGTGCTCTTGAGGACGTCAGTGATGCTCGCCAGGTGCTGGTCATCCATGCGCTGACGGGTTACCACCGTAATGGTTTGCGGCGTCTCGCGGATCGACAGGTTCATCTTGGTCGCCGTGCTGGTCAAGCCGGTGGTGTAGCTGCCGGTGCCCTCGGTTGTACTCCCCAGGCCGGTGGAGTCGATGCTGGTCGCCCCCAGTTCGACGGCATCGCCGGTTTCCACCCGGTACAGCACATAGCGCTTTTCTCCCGCCTGCAGCACCCTCAACCCGCTGCCCTGTAACAACCTGGCGAACCCCTGCTGCAGCTCGAAGCTGCCCTGCAGCCCCGAGGACTGCAACCCCGAGGTCTCTGCGCTGCTGAAGCTGATGGTCACGCCGCTGGCGGCGGCGAACTGGCTGACGGCGGCGGCCAGGCTGCCGGCAGGGATATCATAGTGCTGCGGCGCAGCCCAGGCGGTCGAACTCGCCAGCGCGGCACTGCAAAGGCTCAACGCCAGGGTCGCCCGGCGAATGCTGCGGGCTAGTGGGGAACGGCGTGCGGACATGAATCGGGGCTCCTGTTCGGGGTGTCTTGGGCGCGTCTGATGCGCGCGTCCTGAAGGGCCGAAGCAGCGAAAAAAATCTGTTACCCCCAAGCGCAAAATAATTCACGAGGGTTGCGCCGGGGCGAACCAGCGGCGTGCAAAGGCGTGCTGCGCAGCACGTCGGTCAGCCCAACCCACGGGGCTCCAGACGTACCCAATAGCGCGTCATGCGCCGCGCGCGGATCGCTAGCGAGTCCTCCAGGCTGGCCAGCGCAGCGTCGGTGTCATCGAGGTTGAAAGCGCCGGACAAGCGCAGTTCGGCTACCTGCGCGGCGCACCCGAGATAACCGGGACGGTAACGTGCCAACTCGTTGACCACATCGCCCAGCCTCCAGTCGACGCTGACCAGCATGCCGCGGGTCCACGCCTGTGCGTCGGGCGCCAGCGGCTGCAGTGACCCCACGTTGCCGGTGCCGAAGCTCAACTGCTGCCCGGCGTCGATGCGTACGACTTGGGTCGATCGGCTCGGCTGCACCTGCACGGCATGCGCGGCCACCGCCACCTGGCTCACGCCGGCACCCTGGCGCACACTGAACCGGGTGCCGAGCGCACGTATGTCGCCTTCGGCGGTGCGTACGCTGAGTGGGCGCGGGTCCTTGGCGGTGTCCACCAGGATCTCGCCCTCGCGCAGATGGATCAGGCGCTGGGTGGCATCGAAGTACACATCGACGCGGCTGCCGGTGTTGAGGTCCAGGCGCGTGCCGTCAGCCAGGGTCAATTGTCGCCGCTCGCCAACCCGCGTCGCGTAATCGGTGCTCCACGGCGAGACGCGATAGCCCTGCCAACCGACCGCGCCGACACCGAGCAACAGCGCCAGCGCCTTCACTGCATTGCGCCGATCGCGTCGTGCGTTTTCCAGCGTCAGGGCAGCACCGCCAGGTGCATTGCCCAGACGGCTCTGCAACTGCTGCAGGCGCACCCAGGCTGCGGCATGTCGAGGGTCGACCGAGTACCAGGCTTGCCAGCCAGCGCGGGTGGCATCGTCGACGCTGCTATCGTGCAGGCGCACGTACCAGTCCACCGCCTCGGCGAGAATGACCTTCATGCGTCCTCGAGCAGCAGACAATGCATCAGCGCGCGAGCCAGGTGCTTGCGCACGGTGCTCACCGAAACGCCAAGCCGCGCGGCGGCCTTTTCGTAGCTCAGGCCGTCGAGCTGTACCGCGAGAAAGATCGCCCGCGTGCGGGGACCGAGGCCATCGAGCATGCGGTCGATGGTCAGCAGCGTATCGATGATCGCAGCACGGGTTTCGGCAGACGGCGCGTAGTGCTCAGGCTGCTGCGCCAGGGCTTGGAGGTAGGCGTTTTCCAGGCTGCGGCGCCGATACAGGTCGATGACAAGGCCACGCGCGATGGTCGACAGGTAATGACGTGGCTCGTTGAGTGTGCCGGCGGTGCGCGCCAGCAATACCCGCACAAAGGTGTCCTGGGCCAGGTCGGCGGCATCGGCAGAATTGTTCAGGCGCTGGCGCAACCAGCCACGCAGCCAACTGCTGTGCTCGCGATACAAGCTATCCAGGCTCATGTGCCCAGCCATGTCGGGGACCACCGTGGGCATCCAGCCTCCTTGAAAACCATGCAATGCAAATAAGAATTTTTCGCAATTATAGTCAGTGACGGTGGTATTGGGAATGGTGGCGTGAGACGAGTGTCACGCCACCTTGCTCACAAATACGTCGAGCCAGTCAATATTGACTCAACTGGCAATTTGACAAACTATCCCCGCACTTGCGCCACGCCGCGCATTGATCGACTACCAGGCACCCCAAATGCACACTGAACATGATTATCGGCGCATCGACTCCAGCGACCTGAGCAGCACCTGCCTCGCGGAGCTGACCCAGGGGCAGCAGCATCCGCTGTGGTTCAGCGCCGTCGACTTCAGCGAGCAGGACCTTTCGCGCATCAACCTGTCCGGGGCGCGCTTCGAGCGTTGCCTGTTCGCAGGCACTAACCTGACGGCCGCCCAGCTCGACGCCACCGAGTGGCTCAACTGCAAGGCTGCGCACGCGGTGTTTCGCGCATCGACCCTGGTCGATGCCCGGTTCGTCGGCAGCGACCTGAACAACACCCGCTGGCAGCACAGCAAGCTGGCGCACGCGTCCTTTACCGGCTGCAAGCTGACCGGCGCCAACTTCGCCGACGCCGCGACGCTGGGCCTGAATTTTTCGGACTGCGTGCTGCGCAGCGCCTCGTTGTCAGGCATGTCGTTCTACAAGTCGCAACTGCACTCACTCGACTTTGCCGAGGCCGACCTGAGCTATTGCGATTTTCGGCATGCCGTCTTCGTGGAGGCGGGTAGCCTCTCGCTGGCGCGGGTCAACAATGCGCGCTTCGACCACGCCGATTTGCGCGAGGCCAGCCTGGACGGGTTGCGCCTGGTCGATGCGAAGCTGTTCAAGGGCGCGACCATCTCCAAGAGCCAGGCCGCGATGCTGCTGTCCGGCCTGGGGCTGACGGTGCGCTGACACTGGCCGGCAACCCGCAATCCCCTACACCGGCAGCTCGGTGGTGTCCTGGTCCTGACGCTTGAGCCATACCCGCACAAACAGGGTCAGGCCCAACGCCACCTTGGCCGGGTCCACCAACGCCACATAGCGCTCGATCACCCCCGCCGCCTCCAGCAGGCGCACCCGCCGCAGGCAGGGCGAAGGCGACAGCCCCACCTGAACGGTGGACCTCGCCGCCGGCGGTGCTGGTGATAGTCGCCATGACCTTGCTGGTCAACAGCCGCCACCTGCTGATGGGCGCGACCCTGGTCCCGCACCTGCGCCACCTGCCACTGAAAAAGGCGCTCGGCGCGGTGTTCTTCATGTGCGACGAAAGCTGGGCCATGGGCTTGGCCGATACGCGCCAGCAGGGCAGCTTCAGCCTGCACTACTTCTTGGGGGTGTCGCTGTGCCTGTGGGTCACCTGGGTCGGTTTCACCGCCCTGGGCGCACTGCTCGGGCCGCTGCTGGGCGACCTGCGCAGCTACGGCTTCGACATGGCCTTCGCCGCCGTCTTCCTGGTGCTGTTCAAGGGCATGTGGAGAGGGGTGCATACTGCCCTGCCCTGGTTGTTCAGCCTGATCACCGCAGGCCTGTTCCACCTGTTTATTCCCGGCGGCTGGTACGTGCTTGCGGGCACGGTAGCGAGCCTGGTCAGCGCTTACCTGTGGGCCAAGCCATGATCGACATCGCTACCCTGGTCACGATCACCGGCATGGCCGTGGTCACCTACCTGACCCGCGCGCTGGGCTTTGTGCTGCTGCGCAATCGCACCCTGGGGCCACAACCGACCCAGGTGCTCAACGCGGCGCCCGGCTGGCGTGCTGTCGTTCCGTCGCGCGCGCACCACGGTCAACCCGTTGAAGCCGGAAACGGCCTCGGCGCTGGTCCGTTCGGGGGTTTACCGATATACCCGCAACCCGATGTACCTGGGCTTCGCCACCGTGCTGGTCGCATGGGCGATCTTGCTCGCCTGGCCACCGGCGCTGCTGGGGGTGCTGGGGTTTGTGGTGTATATGAACCTGTTTCAGATCGGGCCGGAGGAACGGGCGCTTGCCAGGCGTTTTGGGGGGGAGTTTGCGCAGTATTGCAACGGGGTTCGACGGTGGGTCTAGAGGGGGCATGTTTTTGGCCAATTGCTGACGTATGCCTGTTGCAACGATGGGGCGATAGTGGTCATCTGCGACCGTCGGCTAACGGCAAAAAGCGGACTGCAGCACGCAACCGGATTTTTATAGTGAGCGTCTAAGGTCTGGCCGTCCGTCTTTCGATCTGGTTACTCGAAAAGAACAGTATCAGCGCCACTAAGCAGACCGACGTCTGGATAACCCCCAAGCTCGACACCGGCGGGTATTCCAGAACCGATACCAGCCAGGTCGTGATCGCTGCAGCGCCCATGGTCATAAACCCGAGCAATGCCGACGCAAGCCCCGCCTGCTTGCCGAATGGCCCCATGGTGATGGCCGTACCCAGCGGGTTGGCCAGGCCCATGCCCCATAGAAAAACCGCCATCGTCAGCGAGTACCAACCAAGGCCTGGAGAGCTCGGCCCGACCAGCAGAAGGCAGCCGGCCAGCATTGCGGTGGTCAGGCCCCAGGTAGCGACCGAGCGACTGCCAAAGCGGCGCGCCAGGCGCGGCGCTGCCATGCCGGCAGCGAATACCACGAATACTGTGACAGCGAAGTACAACCCTGCCTGCAAGGACGACAAACCCATGCCGCTCATGAGAATCGCGGGTGCGGCTGCGAAGGATGCAAACAGCCCACTCATAAGCAAGCTCACTGCCGCACCCGCAAGGATGAAACGCTCATCAGCGATCAGCCGCCAGTAGGTGCCCACTACCTGCGGTACCGACTGTGTGGTTCGGCGTTCAGGCGGCAGCGTTTCGCCAAGGCAACGCGCATAGAAAAACGCGATGACAACAGCGGCCACTGCAACCATGACGAAAATCGCTCGCCAACCCAGCGCGGTAGTCAGCAGGCTGCCGAGCAGCGGTGAGAAGCCGGGGGCTGTCGCGGTGGCGATCATGGTCAGCGACAATGCTCGCGCCAGCGTTTGGCCTTCGAACAGGTCGCGTGCAATGGCGCGGGCCAGTACGGCGGCGGCGCAAACGCCCAGCGCCTGGATGACTCGCCCGGCGATCAGCATATCGAGTGAGCCGGCAATGCCGGCAACCAACGTGCCTACTACGAACAGCGAGAGGCCGCCGAGCACCAGCCGCCTGCGGCCGAAACGATCCGCCAGCGGCCCAACCACCAGTTGCGCGAGCGCAAAGGTGATGAAGAAGCTGGAAAGCGTCAGGCCCAGCTCGCGAGACGATACGCCAAGCTGCTGGCCGATGTCCGCAAACGCGGGAAGGATGATATTGGTGGACAGAATGCTGATCGCCGAAAGCGCAGCCAACAAAGCCACGACCTTGCCGGTCAGCGGCGTGTCGGCCTGTGTAGGCATCACGCTGTCGCTTGCTGGCTGGTGCTGCCCGCTCACGGCGTTGTCTCCCAGCGGCGGAACAACACGCTGGCATTCACGCCGCCAAAACCGAAACCATTGGAGAGCGCATGGGTGATCCGCATTTTGCGAGCGTTGAGCGCGACCAGATCGAGCCCCGCAGCTGCTTCGGCGGGGTTGTTCAGGTTCAGTGTCGGCGGCACGATCTGGTCGCGCAGCGCCAGCACCGTGAAGATCGCTTCGATGCCGCCGGCAGCGCCAAGCAAGTGGCCGGTGGCGGATTTGGTCGAACTGATTGCCACGCCTGCATCGGTGCCGAATAGCGCCTGAATAGCTGTCAGCTCGCCGTTGTCGCCAACCTGGGTGGAGGTGGCGTGGGCGTTGATGTGCTGCACATCGTCCGGGCTCAGGCCCGCCTGCAGCAGCGCCTGTTGCATGGCGCGCAGGGCACCGTTGCCATCCTCGGGCCCGGCGGTGAGGTGATAGGCATCGGCGCTGGTGCCGTAACCCACCAGTTCGGCCAGCGGCGTGGCGCCACGTGCGAGGGCATGCTCCAGCGACTCAATCACCAGCAGCCCGGCACCTTCGGCCATCACGAAACCGTCGCGGTCACGATCAAACGGGCGCGAGGCCTGCTGCGGGTTCTCGGCGAAACCGGTGGACAACGCGCGCGCCGCCGCAAAGCAGCCCAGGGTCACGCGGTCGATAGCCGCTTCCGTACCGCCGCAGATGGCGATATCGGCCTCACCGCTCCTAATCAGGCGAGCGGCATCGCCAATCGCCTGAACACCGGCGGCACAGGCGGTGACCGGCGCGCCAAGCGGACCTTTGAAGCCGTTGCGAATGGATACATGTCCTGCGGCCATATTGGCCAGGAACGAGGGTGCGGTGAACGGCGACAGCCTGCGCGGCCCGCGTGAGTCGGTCGTGCGTACGGCCTCGGCCATGGCACCGAACCCGCCCACGCCCGAAGCGATGATGGTTGCGGTTCGTGCCTGCTGCGCTTCGCTGCTCGGGTGCCACCCCGCCTGCTCCAGCGCTTCATGCGCGGCAACCAGCGCAAACTCGATAAAGCGGTCCATCTTCTTGCGTTCTTTCGGCGCGATGATCTGTTCGGGTTGATAGCCCGCCAGCGCGTCCTCTTCGAGCGCGGGCACTTGACCGCCCACCGCCACGCCCGTGCCTTCGGTGATTTGCGCGGGTAGCGTGCGAATGCCCGAGCGCCCAGCCAGCAGGCGGCGCCACACTTCATCCACACCACAGCCCAGTGGCCCGACGATGCCGGTGCCGGTTACCACGATGCGTCTGTGCTGCTGAACGTTGCTCATTGGAACCTCTCTGTATCGGTCGGCGTTCTCCCTGGCCGCAGAAGAACGCGTTGGCCGGGAACTGCGTCAGGCTTTCGCCGCGACGCTCGAATCATCGATGGGGCTGCTGGGGCGGATCTTGAACCAGATGGAGTACATCGCCGGCAGAAACACCAGGGTCATTATGGTGCCGACAAAGGTGCCGCCGATGAGGGTATATGCCAGGGTTCCCCAGAACACAGAGTGCGTAAGTGGAATGAAGGCGAGAATCGCTGCCAGCGCTGTCAGCAACACGGGGCGGGCGCGCTGTACGGTGGCTTCGACCACCGCATTGAACGGGTCCAGGCCCTCGTTCTTGTTGTGATGGATCTGCCCGATCAGGATCAGCGTGTTGCGCATCAGGATCCCTGACAGCGCAATCAGCCCGACCAGGGCGTTGATGCCAAACGGTTGATTGAACAGCACAAGCACCGGCATCACGCCAATCAAACCCAGCGGCGAGGTGAGAAACACCATGACCATCGCCGAGATCGAGCGTACCTGCAGGATGATGATCAGGAGCGTCAGGGCGATCATGATCGGCAGCAGCGGCAGAATCGCCTGGCTGGCCTTGCCCGATTCCTCGATGGAGCCGGCCATTTCGATGCGGTAGCCAGTTGGCAAGGTTTCGATGATCGGCTGCAGGTCTTTCCACACCGCTGCCGAGACGTCTGGCGGCTGCAGCTCTTCGGCGATGTCACCACGCACGGTGATGGTCGCGTGCGGTCACGACGGCGCAGAATCGGATCTTCCATACGCACATCGACCTCGCCGATCTGCGACAGCGGAATGCGCTGGCCGGCGGAGCCAACCAGTGTGAAACCCTCGATCTTCGCCGGATCGAGACGGATATCCCCGGCTGCTCGGCCGACCACTTGCACCGAGCGAATGTCTTCGCGCACCGTGGTGATCGGCACGCCGTTGAGCAGGAACTGCAGCTGCTGGGCAACTGCGTTGGAGCTCAGGCCAACGGCCTGCAGGCGATCCTGATCCAGCGAGAAATGCAGCGCAGGCACCAGCGGCCCCCAGTCGCTGTTCACGCTTCTCATCATCGGGCTGGCGCGCAAAACGCCCTGCACACGAGCCGCGATTTCGCGCAACTGCAGCGGGTCCGGTCCCATTACCCGATAGGCCACCGGGTAAGGTGAGTATGGGCCGAAGACCAGTTGCGTCACGCGCACCTTGGCCTCGGGCGCCAGCCTTCGGAGACGGCCTCACGAACACGCAGTTTGAGCGTTTCGCGGGCTTGCTGGCTGTCCGTCAGCACCACGATCTTGGCAAACGACGGATCGGGCAGTTCCGGCGCCATGGCCAGGAAGAAGCGAGGTGGGCCTTGACCGACATAGGAGGTAACGATCTTGGCTTCTTCCTGCTCGCGCAGCCATGACTCAACCTTGATGGCCGTGGCGTTGGTCTGTTCGATGGAGGTACCGTACGGCATTTGTACTTCGACCAGCACTTCGGGACGGTCGGACGTCGGGAAGAACTGCTTCTTCACCAACCCCATGCCCAGTACCGAAACCACGAACAAGGTGATGACCGCCCCAGCCACCAGCCATTTAAGGGCGATGACCCGCGCCAGCAGCGCACGGAAACGGTTGTAGTGGCGGGTGTTGTAGATGGCCGCGTGGCCACCCTCGACCTGCTTGATATTGGGCAGCAACTTCACGCCCAGGTAAGGCGTAAACGCCACTGCCACCACCCATGAGGCGATCAGGGCAATGCCGACAATCCAGAACATGTTACTGGTGTATTCACCCGCCGTGGACTGGGCAAAGCCGTTGGGCATGAAGCCGATGGCGGTGACCAGCGTGCCGGAGAGCATCGGCGCAGCGGTGTGGCTCCAGGCATAGGCCGACGCCTTGAAGCGGTCGTAGCCCTCCTCCATTTTCACCACCATCATTTCGATGGCGATGATGGCGTCGTCCACCAACAGGCCCAATGCGAGGATAAGCGAGCCCAAGGTGATGCGGTCGAAATTCTTGCCCGTGGCGGCCATCACCACGAAGACGATGGCCAACGTCAGCGGCACGGCAGCGGCAACCACGACGCCGACGCGCCAGCCCATGCTGATAAAGCAGACCAGCATGACCACCAGCAAGGCGACGAAGAACTTGACCATGAATTCGTCAACGGACGAGGTGATGTTGACGGCCTGATCGGTGACCTTGCTGAGCGTCATGCCCAGCGGCATGGCGTCGTTGATGCTCGCGGTTTCAGCCTCGAGCGCCTTGCCGAGGTCAAGCCCATTCCAGCCCTCACGCATGATTACACCGAGCAGCAAAGCGGGCTCACCGTCATTGCGTACCAGAAAGGTGGCCGGGTCCTCGTAGCCGCGCGCCACGGTTGCCACGTCGGAAAGCTTCAGCGTACGACCCTGTACGACAATTGGTGTCTCGCGGATTTTTGCCAGTCTGTCGAAGGCACCATCCAGGCGCATGACGACCTGCGGCCCGTTGGTTTCCACCGAGCCGGCGGGCGTCAGGGCGTTTTGGGTATTGAGTGCAGCAAAGATGGCCTGCGGCGTCACACCCAGGGTTGCCAGCCGGTCATGGGAGAACGATACAAAGATGCGCTCGGCCTGTTCGCCGATGATATTGACCTTTTTTACCCCTGGCACGTGCAACAGCCGCTGACGCAGCGACTCGGCGTCACGCACCAGCTGGCGCTGCGGTTCGCCCTTGGCCTTCAGGGCATACACCGCGAAGGTCACATCAGAGAACTCGTCATTGATCATTGGCCCGATAACGCCGACAGGCAACGTTTTGGCTTCATCGCTCAGCTTCTTGCGGGCCTGGTAGAACTCTTCCTGCACCTGCGACGGTGGCGTGCTGTCGCGCAACGACACCATAGTGAATGCCAGGCCCGCGCGCGTGTAGGTTTCGCTGCGGTCGTACCACTTCAGCTCCTGCATGCGCTTTTCCAGCGGCTCGGCGACCTGTTCCTGCATTTCCAGGGCGGTAGCGCCTGGCCACGCAGTGATGATGGTCATCTGCTTGACGGTAAACGGTGGATCCTCGGCGCGGCCCAACTGAAAGAACGCCAGCGTTCCGGCCACCGCGATCAGCAGGATCAGGAACAGCGTGACGGAGCGCTCGCGAACCGCAAGTGCGGACAGGTTGAAACGCCCCTCGCTCATGGCTGACTCCCGGCTACCGCCGCGGCAGCCGCTTGGGCAAGCCGTACTTGCTGGCCATCACTCAGCAAGTGGGCACCGAGGGCCACCACTTGCTCGCCAGCAGTGAGCTTGCCGGCGACACGCGCGGCCTCATCATCGATACCTATCACCTGAACTGGCCGCCAGGAGACTTTCGCCGGCTCGCCAGCCACTACCCATACGCCTGTGCCGTTGCCTGGGTCGTAGAGCGCGGCGATAGGCACCTGCAGCACCTGAGTGGCGCTCTTGCCCTCTGCGATGGTCAGGGTAATGGTCGAGCCGAGCGGCGCATTCGCCAACGCACCGTCGAGCACATACCTGGCTTCGAAGGTCCGGGTGGCGGCATCGGCTGCCTCGGAGAGCAAGCGCAGCTTGGCTGCCACGGCAGCGCCGCTATTGCCATACAACCTGGCTTGAGCCGTGGAGCCTGGCGCCGGACGCAAGGTTTCAGGAAGGTGCACGACAGCTTCGCGCTGCCCCGCCCGCGCCAATCGCACCACTGGTTGGCCCGCACTGACCACTTGGCCGGGCTCGGCCAGCGTGTCCATCACCACCCCATTGGCGTCAGCCAACAACACCGCGTACCCCGTGGCATTGCGCGCCACATCAGCCTGAGCTTGGGCAGCGCTGAGCTGAGCCTTGGCAGAATCGGCGGCGGCCTTGATCTGATCATAGCGCGACGCCGATACCGCACCGGCGGCTACAAGCCCGCGATAACGCGCCTCGTCATCCGCCGTCTGCTTGGCCAGCGCCCGAGCGGAAGCGACCGTCTCCTGCTGCGCGCGCGCCTGTAGTTGCAGGTCGATGGGATCGATGCGCATCAACGGCTGGCCGCGCTTGACCGTTTCACCCGTGTCAACCAGGCGCTCGAGAATCTTGCCCGATACCCGCAAGCCCAGGTCACTCTGGGTACGTGCGACCACTACGCCGGTGAATGAACGGCCCGTCTCGGACGACTGCTGGACCGTCGCCGCCCTGATCAGCGGCGGCTTGTTACGGGGGTCTTGGTTGACTGACGAATCGCCACACGCCACCAGGACGATAGGCAGTATGCAAAGGGCGAAGGTGGCGGGCTTGAGGCGCATGGGTTCCGTTACTCAAGAGCAAGATAGGAACCACATTCTTGTTCTAGTGACTAAAACTGTCAATGGTCACGAGCAATTATCTAAGGCGCCAGACTGCGCAATATCAGTGCTGGCAGCAGCACGACGGCCTCAGACGCTGTATCCAGGTTGTACTGCAATTGAGCCGCGTTGACGTAGGGGCGCAGGGTCAGAAAGATCGCATTGACGGTCTCATCCAGGGGCGTCTTGCGCTCGAACTCTCCAGACTGTCGGCCTTCCAGGACAATCTGCTGGATAAGCTCACGGATACGCAGCTCATGAGTCTTGACCGACGGCCACAGGTCGCGCGAAGCGACGGCAGCAATGTCGTAAAGCTTGCGATCGTGGAAGAACAGATCGCTGCCGGCCTCGGAAATCGAGCGAAACAGGCGCCTTAGTTTCTCGGATGCGGTCTGCGCCTCGCCAATGGCGGCTTCGACGATCTGCATGATCATGGCCAGGCGATTGCTGCATATCACCCCACCGATGGCCTGCTTGGAATCGAAGAATTTATAGATATAGGCCTTGGAGAAACCAATTGCCTTGGCGAGGTCCGAGACGGTGGTCTTTTCATAACCGTAATGGCCGAAATGCTGCGTCGCCGCGTTGATGATCTGGTCGCGGATCTCATGATCCAGCGGCCCACGTAGGGTCGAGTTGTTCATATCTTCGTTCATGTCCACAGCTTAACTCCGTGGCGGGCTGATTGACAGATAGTGACCATTATATGATATGGTCACAACCCCAATCGACTTCAGAGAAGCGTTATGCCTCCATTGCGTATTCTTGCTCTTGTGGTGAGCACCAGCCTGGCAGCAGGGTGCGCGGTGGGCCCAGATTACCATCGCCCGGATGCTCCATTGGCCGAGCAATTCACTGGCCAGGCAGCGGTGCAGGCCCTGGCCGCGACAACCACGGCCAACTTCCAGGCCTGGTGGGAAAGCTTTGGCGATCCGCTATTGAGTGCTCTGGTCAGCAAGGCGCTTGCCCAAAACCTCGATATAACCCAGGCCCAGGCGCGAGTCGCCCAGGCACGCGCAGGGCTGGGTGCAGCCCATGCGGCGTTACTACCTTCGGCCACTCTCAATGGCCAAGCCGCACGTGCTTACCAGTCGGTGGAGACGCCGCTGGGTCAGGTGCTTGACGCCACGCCTGGCCATGAGCGTTACGGTAATAGCTACGAGGCCAACCTCAACGCGAGCTGGGAACTGGATCTGTTTGGAGGCCTGCGACGCGGCAGGGAAGCGGCGCTGGCAGACTATCAAGCCTCCAAAGCCGACGTCGTGGCTACGCGGCTCGCCGTCGCGGCGCAAACTGCCGATATCTACACCACCCTCCGTGGCCTGCAGGTACGACTGGCGATTGCGCAACAACAGGTCGATACCCAGCAGGAGCTGCTGGAGAGCGTGCACCTGTTGTATGACCAGGGCCTGGCCGCCGCATTTCAGGTACAGCAGACCGAGGGCCAACTGTCGCAGGTCAAGGCCAGTATGCCGGTGCTGCAGGAGGGCCTGGATGCCGCCATGAATGCATTGGACGTGATGCTCGGCAGCCCTCCCGGCACGCATCGCGCCGAGCTGTCTGGCGCAAGCGCCATTCCACGTGCGCCGCAACTGACGGCCACCGGCTCGCCATCAGACCTGTTGCGCCGCCGACCCGACCTGATCGCCGCCGAACGCCGGCTGGTCGCGGCCAATGCTCGTATCGGTGTGGCGATCAGCGAGTACTACCCGAAATTCTCGCTCAGTGCCCTGCTCGGCAGTGCTACCACCCAAAGTGGCAGCGTGTTCAGCGGCGGCGCCGCGCAATCGGCTGGTGTATTGGGCCTGCGCTGGCGCCTGTTCGACTTCGGCCGTATCAACGCACACATTGACGAGGCCAAGGGTCAGGAAGCCGAAGCACTCGCGGCGTATCGTCAGTCGGTGCTAAGAGCCAGCGTAGATGTCGAAAACGCCTTCTCGGCATTGGTCAATCGCGAGGCTCAGGCGACCACCCTGACAGCAGGAGAAGCGTCCCTGAGCAGCGCCAGGCAGTCGTCTTTCATTGCCTATAAGAGCGGCGTCGCCAGCCTGATTGATGTGCTCAATGCAGACGAAACTTTGCTCCGTGCTTCGGATGCAAGAGCTCAAGCGCAAACAGAATCGGCGCGTGCTGCAATTGCCGCATTTCGTGCGCTGGGAGGGGGGTGGAACCCACAGCCTTCGGTCCTGCGATGAGTGGTAGGAGCAGGCTTGCCTGAGTCGATTTCTGCCTGGATTCTACTGGTGCTTATCGGCGGCTTTGGGTCGAATGAGGACAGCCGCGACTGGCCGCTAACGACTCAAAGCAGCCAGCGGTACCATTGGATGGCTACAAAGCAGGCCACTCAGTGGTTTCGCGGGCCCGCCTCACTCAGAACTTCGCCCGCAACGCCACATTGAAATTGCGCGGCTCACCGTAGAAATTCCAGTAATTGGTATTTCCCAGGGTCTGGTAGTACTTCTTGTCGAACACGTTATCAAGGTTGTACTGCAGCTCCAGGTTGCGGTTGATCTCATAGATGGCGTGCAGGTTGGTCAGGTGGTAGGCATCCTGCCGGATCCTGTAATCCTTGCCGACCTCGGCCTGGGTCATCTCGCTCTGGGCGTAGAAGCTGCCACCGACACGCAGCGGGTTGAGCGTACCTGGCAGGCGGTAGTCGGTTGCAACCTTGAACAGATGGCGTGGCGAGGCGCCGTTGAAGTCTTCGCCTTTCTGCTCGCCCCCGATGTACTTGGACTGGGTATAGGTGTACCCCGCCGATACATTCCAGTCCGGCAGCACCTCACCGGTCAGCTCCAGCTCGATGCCTCTGTTGCGCACTTTGTCGGAAGCCCGGTAGCAAGCCCAGGTCTGCGCACAGGTCACCCGTTCGGCACGGCCGGTCTGGTCCGCCTGGAACAGCGCGATAGCGGTTTGCAGGCGCTTATCGAAGAACTCTCCCTTCAAGCCGATCTCGTAGTTGCTGCCGGTCATCGGCAAAAGCGTTGTGCCCTCCGCATCCTGTGCACTCTGCGGCTTGAAGATTTCGGTGTAGCTGGCGTAGGCCGACCAGTGTTCGTTCAGGTCCTGCACCAGGCCCGCATAAGGGGTGACTTCGCCACTCTTGGAGAAGTGCTTATGGTCTGTGGGTTCACGCACGCCATTGGTGTCATCCAGCGAATCGTGGCTGTACCAGCTCAGGCGGCTGCCGAGAATGAACGTGGTGCTGTCGGTGAGGCTGAACCGGCTGGCCACATACACGCCTTTTTGCTCCTGAGTGCGGTTGTATTGCCATTGGTTGACATTGAGTGCGGTCGGTGTGGGTGGGTCAAATGCTGCCAGCTTGTTCATGTCGACGATGTAGCGGTAGGTCGCATCGCGCCCGCCGTGGTAGTCGAAGTCGTCCTTGTTCCAGTTGCCACCCACGATCAGCTCATGCTGGCGGCCCAGCAGCTGGAACGGGCCCGTGAAGTAGCCATCGATGCTGGTTTGGGTGTCATCGAAGCGAAAGTGGCGCGGATTGAGGGTGAACAGGTCGGCGCCACCGCCTGGGTAGGTGTAGTTACCCAGGAAATCCGACTTTGCCCACATCTGGTTGACTGCCACCACGCCCTTCCAGCCGTTGGCAAAGGTGTGCTGGATGTCGGCGAACAGGGTGGTATTGCGCTTGTCCAGGTGGTTCCAGTCACCGGTCAGCGAGGTAGAGCGCGACATCGGGTAGAACGCGCCGCTCTCCTTGCTGGGCAGGCCCGACCAGTCATAACCGGAGTTGCGTTCCTTCTGGTAGGTAAAGCCGAATGTGGCCAGGGTCGATTCATCCAGGTCGGCCTCGATGATGCCGTAGAACAGTTGGTTTTCTTTCTGGGCCGTGTCCAGGTAGCTGTTGGCATTGTTGTAGGTAATGACCGAGCGGCCGCGCAGGGTGCCGGCTTCGTTCAGCGGCGCCGACAGGTCGAGCATGGTCTTGTAGTCGTCCCAGGAGCCGACCGAGGTTTCGATCAATGCCTGGGACTCGGCCGTAGGCCGCTTGCGGACCAGGTTGATCGAGGCCGACGGGTTACCCGCCCCTTCCATCAGACCGGTGGCGCCCCGCACCACTTCTACGCGGTCGTAGATGTCGGTGTTGGGCTTGGAAATGGTGTCCATCGAGTACGGGTTGCCGATGTTGGTCGGCACGCCATCGATCTGCAGGTTTTCGACCGTCTGCCCACGGGCCTGGTACAGCGAGCGCTCGCTGCCGTTCTTGATGATGGTGATGCCGGTGGCGTTACGCATGACGTCGTCAAGGTTTTGCATGTTCTGGTCATCCATCCGCTGGCGGGTGACCACGGTGACCGACTGCGGCGTTTCGCGCAGGCTCATCGACAGTTTGGTCGCGGTGGACGAACGCCCCGTCGCGTAGGCCCCGGTGCCCTCGGTCAAGTCGCCCAATCCCTGACCGGAGATGGCGGTGCTGCCCAGGGTCACGGCACCGGCTGCGTTTTCAACCTGACGCACCAGCTGGAACTCCCGCTCGCCGGTGCTCACCGCCGCCACGCCGCTGCCCGCCAGCATCTGCGCCAGCGCCTGCTCGACACCGGTGGCGTGCACCCCCTGGCTCTGCTTGTTGGCGGTGAGCGTGGCATCACCGCCAATCAACACCCCGGCCTGGCTGGCCAGCAGGTTCAGTTGGCGTGCCAGCGGCCCGGCCGGAATGTCGAACATCGCGCGTTGCACTGCTGCGCCATTGCTTTGGGCCTGGGTGGTGGCAGCGTGACTGCCAAGGGCAAGGAGGATGGCCAAAGCCAGCGGATGACGGCGCGAAAAAGCAGGGTCGCGAGGCAGCATGAAAGGGTCCTTCCGGAAGTAGGATGAAGTAGCGTCATCCCACCAAGCGCATGAGCGGCGCAAAACCGGAAAAAGAATCTTGAAAATTTTTCAGCGCGCCTCGATGGAGACCCACCAAGGCAAGGTGCGCACCACCCGAATGGGTAACGCACGCTCGAGCATGGCCAAGGTGCGGTCGGTGTCCAGCAGCGGGAAGGTACCCACCGCGCGCAAGCTGTTCAGCGCAGGGTCGATGCCCAGGTGGCCGTGGCGGTAGTCGCGCAGAACGTCGACTACCTGGCCCAACGGCATGTCCTCCGCCACCAGCACGCCACGGCTCCAGTCCTGGCGCAGAGCCTGTGCAGCGGTTGATGCGCCTGCCTGTTGCGCATCGAACACCAGCATCTGCCCGGCGCCCCAGCGTAGTGTGCACACCACTGGCGGAGCAGGTTGCCTGCACTGAGCCTGCAAACACACTCAAGGTCGTTGCCAGCCCCTGATCCCGCACGCTGAACCGCGTGCCGAGTGGCCGCATCCGCCCTGCCCGCGTCTCGACGAACAGGGGGCGTGGGTCCTTGCCGGTGTCGATCAGGATTTCGCCGCGGTACAGACGCAATTGCCGCACGCCTTCATCGAACTGCACATCCAGCGCCGTGCCGCCGTTCAGCCACAACTGGCTGCCATCGGCCAGTGCAAGCGGCTGCACGTCCCCCAGGCCGGTGCGATACGTGGCGAACCAGGCGCGTGGCGAGTCCACCCAACCGCGCTGCCAGCCGCCCCACCCCAACACCCCAGCCGCACCCGCCACGCACAGGCTGCCAAGCACGGCACGACGCGATTGCCGGTGACTGCGCGCGGAGTCGAACACCTGCCGTGCCTGCTCGGCCTGGCCATCGAGGTTGCCGAAGCGCTGGTTGATGTGTTCCACATAGGACCAAGCCAGGCGATGCCGCGCATCCTCGGTCAGCCAGGCCTGCCATTGCACCTGTGTTGCTGCGTCATTGCCTGCCGCGTGCAGCCGTGCGAACCACCCTGCCGCCGCTTGCAGCACGGCATGGTCGAGTTGCCCACGGTTCATGCCAGCGCATCATCCAGTTCGGCTTCCAGCAACAGGCACTGGTACATTGCCTGAGCCAGGTAGCTGTTCACACTGCGCTCGCTCACGCCCAACTGCTCGGCGATCTCGCGTTGCTTCATGCCCTGCAGTTGCGCCATGGAAAACGCTTCGGCCACCCGCTTGGGCATGCGTTCGAACATCGCCTGCAGCTGGTCCAGTGTTTCGAGGATGACCGCCTGCTGCTCCAGCGAGGGGGCAAGTTGCTCGGGCTGGGCGGCCAACACGTCCCGATAAGCCTGCTCTACCCGCCGCCGCCGCCAGAAGTCGACACACGCATTGCGCGACATGCGCCCCAGGTACGCGCGGGCATGCTCGTGGTCATTGACGCCCGGGGTCTGGTCAGCAACCGCACGAACACATCCTGCGCCAACTCGGCAGCATCGTGGGCATTGCCGAGCTTGCGCTGCAGCCACTGGCGGATCCAGCCATGGTGGGCGCGGTAGAGGTTCTCCAGGTCGGAGCCAGCAGTGCCGGGAGAAGCGGTCATGGGAACGGCGCCTAGGTTGCTAATGCGAATAATTAGCAATTCTACCGTTGATGCGAAGTTCGGGCAATTGGACAAGTCGCAGGCCACGTGCATGGCCGTTTTCGGCCAAAAGCGGCCAATGGTAATGGACAGTTAAAAGGCCATTGGAGCAGGCGAAGCTTACCCATCGCTTATTAGTAACTCTAGGATGTTCGTTCAATCCAACAGGGTCGCTGCTCTATCGACAAGAGACGCCATCACACTCGGCTTTTCACTTATTTTGCAAGGAGCTAAGTCTTTTCAACGACCATCGTCTGACGCCTTCAGAAAATGTAGGACGAGGAGGCCAGACAGTGATTCTTTCGAAATCTATTTCTAAAGCGTCGCCGACAAAGCGCCCTCTAAAGGTGCGGACATCAGTGTAGACCGTATCACCCGTTCTACTTAGGAACGGGGTTCGCGAAACCGCGTTTATGTCGTTTTCAGTTCGTGTGTATGGCACCGGGCTGCCAACATCGAGACCGGCGCCTTTCATGTAGGAGTCAATTTTTTTGAGTACATCATCCGGTTTTTCTACGGTGCGCCAATAGATGAAATGGCCGTCGTCAGTAAATACCAAATAGACGTGCCAAGGGGCGCTGGCTGGTCTCTCTCCTTCGGAATACCACACTTGCTCGCGCACATCAGAACTGACGCGTGTTGTGCAACCAGAGAGGAGCATTAGGCAAAACGTAGCAATCAATAAGCGAATCATATTTCCTTCCTTTAGTTAACTATCCAGCTCGAAGCGTCGCACGTAGGCTGGCTCCAAGAATTTTTAACTACTTCTGCCTTGCCGATCCGTAAAAGTGGTTCAGTACTCTTAACTCAAGCACTGCCGCGAAAACGCAGAGCGCCAAAAGCCAAGACTGAAGACTCGCTTACGATGGAGTCACCCCAACAGACCAACGCTTAAGAAAGCGAGCTCAAGATCATCCCGAAGGATATATGCAACGCCTGGAAGCCGCGAGGGCACTGACCTTAGCCACAATTGAGCGTTATACGTGGCAAGCGATGTAGCTGCATTCGAGGTCCGTCAAGCGATGACGCTTTAAACCTTTCATCTATTAGAGTACGGGGAATTAATCTTCATTCCTCCGTGCATTTTTTTTACACCCGGCTCCATATCCGCCGGGCACGCGCCCTGAAAGCTGCCATTAATCACTGTGTGTTGTCTTTCAGTTTTTCCATTTAGCTCAAACGACGTATCGGCCGTCAGTACATAGGATTTCGCAAGGTCGCCTTTGAAGGATCCGGCCATAATCGCTTCAGGGCAGCGTGATTTGAAATTATAGCTATCGACGTTACCGCTTTTAGATTCGATTTTGCACTCCTGTTCGAAGCCACTCCACAGGTCGTCATCTATAAGCCTGTCTTTCTCATGGTCGACGCATATTTCCCAAGAAAACGGCGAGGTGGACGGAGTAACCTTCCACAAACCTGAAGTGCGTTGCAGACGCAGCGATGGTTCAGCGGCTGACGCCAACGATGTTACTGAGAGAGCAATTGCAGTCGACAACAATATGGCGAAGTACTTCATCACGCATCCTATTTGTAGATGATCACGTTGAGCAGGATACTTGAAAAGCAAGTGCTCCTGGCTTGGCGAGAGTCATTGATTCACAGCTGCGCGCCGAAACTGCCCACGGCATGGTCAGCGTCACTCGCGTAGCCCGCACTACTCAATGTGCCCCAGCGCATGCTCAACGGATTATCGCCATCACCGACGCCGGCGACCAAGGATTGATTGCGCTGCGGGCGTGCCAAGCGTACGTCAGAGTTCTGGCCCCCTGAGCTCTTTAAGCTCCATCATCGACGTTTGAGCGTGCGATCTGAGGCGACGAGCAGCACGAGTTGCTCCTGGTTTCGTAAACGCCCGACGCCGCTTCCGACCCAAAGCGGCCGCATAACCGTTCCTGATTGAAATGCGAATCCAGGCGTCCATGGCTGTGGCAGTTCAGAAAATCCCGCACATGCTACCGGTGCTGCAGCATGGGTTAAGCGGTTTGGAAGCGGATCGGCGCCGCTTGGAGAGCCAGATCATAAGTGGAGTGCCGACCCGTTCAGCACAGCGCCATCTACCGAAGGAACTCGCACACGCAGTGCAATCAGCAACGCGGCCAGCAGCATCAGCACGGCCGCCGCCACGAATACGCCTGCGCTGCCACCGAGGCTGAATACTGCCCCACCCGCGGCTGCGCCTGTGGCGATGGCCGACTGTACAGATGCTACCACCATGCCCCCGGCGCTTTCCGCCTGGTCAGGGACCGCGCTGGCGACCCAGTTCGACCACGCCACCGGCACCCCCCCAAAGGCCAGGCCCCAGACCGCCAGCAGTACGGCCTGCCCTGGCACCGACGCCGGCAACAGAACCAGCGCCAGTGCCGCAACGCCCACCAGCGCGGGCATCAACACCAGGGTGGCCAATGGGTGACGCATAAGCATCCACCCGGCCACCAAGGTGCCGACAAAGTTCGCCACACCAAAACCCAGCAACATCAGCGACAGCCCCTGCGGTCCAATGCCGGTGGTACTTTCGAGGAATGGCCGGATATACGTGAACATCGCGAAGTGGCCGCTGTGCACCAGCACACAACCGAACATCCCCATGGCAATGCCTGGGCGCTGCAGCACTTCAAGCACCGTGCGCAGGCGTGCCGGCCGACGCGGTGCAAGGCTCGGCAGCGTGAGTGACTGAAAAGCCAGCGTCACCACCCCCACCGCCGCCGCTGCAAAGAACGCGCTGCGCCAGCCATACAGGCCGCCCAGATAACTACCCAGCGGTACCGCCACCACCGTCCCGATGGCGATGCCACTGAAAATGATCGAGAGCGCTCGCGGCAACAAAGCCCCCGGCACCAAGCGCATCGCCACCGCCGCCGCCATGCTCCAGAACCCGCCAAGCGCGATGCCCAGCAAGATACGCATCAACAACAGCACCGCGAAACTGGAGGAAACGGCGACCAACAGATTGGAAGCGATCATCAGCGTGGAAAAGCCCAACAATACCCAGCGACGATCGATACTGCGAGTCAGGCCTGGCACCAACAGGCCGGCGAACAGCGCCACCACGGCTGTCACCGTTACCGCTTGACCAGCCAGCGCTTCGGATACCCCCAGCTCGGTCGCCATCGGCGTCAACAGGCTGGCCGGCAGGTACTCAGCGGTCAGCAAACCGAACACGCCCATGGCCAACGAGAATACGGCCATCCACGCGGGGGTTGCAGGTTCTGCATCCGGCCCGGCGCCGGGGCGGCGGTCGGGTACGGCATTGCATACAAGGTCAGTCATTGCACGGATCTCCCGATCTTCAATTGCGACCCGCAGTCTAGGCGCGAGAATCCGGATGATCTATGATCGAAAAACTCGATTTCTTGACCAAAACACCTGAAAAAATGCCGACAGACCCATTTGCCCTCTCTTCCGATCTCATCAACGAGCTGTTGCGCGGCATGCGCCTGCGCGGTGTCGAGTACCGGCGTATCCAGGCGGGCCCGGCCTTCGGCCTGGGCTTCGCTGCCAGACCCGGGCATGCCTGGTTTCACTTCCTGGCGTTGGGCAACGCGGTGCTGCGCATGGACGACGGGACAACCTATGCGCTGTCCGCCGGTAACGCCGTCTTAATCTCCCATGGCGCGGCCCATCAATTGCTTTCGGATACGCACGTGCCCGTGCAGGACATCGACCTTCTGGACAGCGAGCCTCTCGGCGACACCGTCAGCGCGGTGGACACCGGCACCGATGCCGCCCCCATGCCGGCCACGCTGTTGTTCAGTGGATGCATGGAATTCGAATTGGGCAGTCTCCATGGCCTTGGCAAACTGATACCGGGCCTGATGCTGATTGATGCCGGCGGCCAGCGTTACCCCGGGCTGGTGCCGATTCTCACCACCATGGAGCGCGAGGTCAGCGCCGCACGCATTGGCTTCGCCGGCATCCTCGCGCGATTGGCCGATGTGGTCGCCGCCATGGTCGTTCGAGGTTGGGTCGAGTGCGCCTGCGGCAATGCCTCCGGCCTGGTGGCCGCCCTGCGCGATCCGCGGCTGGCAGGTGCACTTCTGGCGCTGCATCAACAGCCGGGTCGCGACTGGACCGTCGAGCAGTTGGCGGAGCAATGCAGTACGTCCCGCTCGGTCTTTGCGGAGCGTTTTCAATTGACGATTGGCATGACCCCGCTGCGCTACGTCACCGAAGTGCGAATGCGGCTTGCCAGCCAGTGGCTGACGCTGGAAAGGGTGCCTATCGAGGAGGTCGCGCAGCGTTTGGGCTATACGTCTCAGGCGGCGTTCAGTCGGGCGTTCAAGCGTGTGACGGGTAAGACGCCTGGGTTGAGTCGCAGGTCGAGGCTGACACGGCCATCTTCGCCAGCCGAGCGCCGATGATCACCTGAGGAACGGGCCTTCGAGCGTAGCGAATCATCAAGCCGGCAGGATGCGCGTCCAGTAACGGGTACGTTGCTGGATGCGCACAGGTAACGAGCGGGCGATCGTATTCAATGTAAGCTCGATATTGCCCAGCGAGTACGAGCCCGATACCCGTAAATGCCTGACTTCGGGCGCGCAACCAAGATAGCCGGGGCAATAGCGCTGCAGCTCATCGATCAGCCTGCCGAGCCTCCAGCCTTCCACGACCAGCCGCCCCTGGGTCCAGGCCTCTTCGCCGGCTTCCAACGCTTGCGGGGTCAACAGCCTCTGATGATCAAACATCACTGATTGCCCTTGCTCGATCACGACCTCATCGCCAGCCTGCGCAGCGCGTACCGCAACGGCATGGCTGTAGACGCTCAGGCGCGTCAGCCCGTCGAGCTGACGCACGGCGAAACGGGTGCCCAATGCGCGCAGCTCACCTTGCGCACTGTGCACCAGCAAAGGACGGGGGTCCTTGCCTGTGGTTACATGGACCTCCCCTGCCCGAAGGATCAGCAGGCGCGTGCTGGCAGTGAACCTCACATCCAGCGCGGTATCCGTATCCAACACCAGAAGGGTACCGTCAGAAAGCGTCTCGGGGCGTTGTTCACCCGTGCGAGTCTTGAGGTCGGCCATCCATTCTGGCGCAAGGCGATATCCTTGCCATGCCACTGAACTCGCCCCGACGCTCAGCAACAGCCCTTTGAGAAGGGTTCGGCGATTCGGGCCGCTTTCGCGCAGCGTGGATTTTTCCATGACCTCCCAGGCCAACTGCTGAGGCATGCCGCCAATGCGCGCCTGCAATTCGGTCAACCGCAGCCATGCCCACTCATGCTCCGCACTTCGGCAGTGCCAGCGTTGCCACTGTGCGCGCAGCGCCGGGTCATCAGGGTTCGCGCACAAGTGCGCGAACCACTCGGCAGCATGGCGAAGCGCTTGGCGCTGGGCGTCGGTGGTCACCACGGATTGTCCAGGAGGTACAAGAGGCAGCGTTCGGTGGCTCGGGCCATGTATTTGGTCACTGAGCTGGCGGACACCTGTAATCGTTCCGCGATTTGAGGGTAGGTCAGCCCTTGCACCTGCGACATCAGGAACGCCGTTTTCGCCTTGACGCCCAGGCCGTCAAGCATGCGATCCAGCTCCATGAGTGTCTGGAGTACGCAGAGCTGCTCCTCGGCAGAAATCTCGAATGACTCAGGTTGCGCGGCGAGCACTTCCAGATAGGCACGCTCCACCGACTGACGGCGAAAACTGTCGATCATCACCCGCTTGGCAATGGTGACCAGAAAATGGCGTGGCTCATTGAGCGTGGCCGCCAGGGGTTCACGGCGCTCGGCGAGCAGCACGCGAAGAAAGGTGTCCTGGGCGAAGTCTGCCGCTACCTGCGAACACCCGGTGCGCTTGCGCAGCCAGTTGATCAGCCAGGGTTGATGGTCGCTGTAGAGCGTCGCGATAGGGTTGCGAGACGGCATATCGGTGCCAGGCAGAGAATAAGAATTAATCTCAATATAGTGAAATGACGTCCCGAGGGCAATCGACTTTCGGGCCAGACCAACGGGACAAAAAAATTTCAAATCGCGTTGTCACTTTGCGCTCTGCCGCGCGACTCCTTTTGCAAACACCTCATCAAACGCCGACAACCGCATCAGGAGACAGCATGCAGCCCCCCCTTCCAGGCTTGTGCACCGCCACGTTGAACACCCCAAAAAGCACGCTATACCTTGCCCTCTTCGGCGTATCGCTGTTGCTGGCTACGCCAGCACTTACCCACGCTGCCGAAAGCCAGGTAAGCGCCCCTGCACTGCACCAGCAGGCATTTGCCATCGAAGCCGGGCCGCTTGCCAGCGTGCTGAACCGCTTTGCCACTGAAGCAGGCGTTGTCCTGTCATTCGACAACGGGCTGACCGAAGGCAAACAAAGCCGTGGCATCAACGGCCGCTACAGTATCGATCAGGGTTTTTCTGTGGTGCTTGGCGGGTCTGGATTGCAGGCAGTTGCCGGTGGGGAGAACAGCTATGTGGTGCTGCCGACTTCACCTTCGGACTCATTGCAGTTGGGGGTAACCAACGTGACGGGCTCGGGGTTGGGCGCGATTACCGAGGGGTCGAAGTCGTACACCACAGGCAGTACCAACACTGCGACGCGGATGAGTCTCTCGCTGCGCGAAACGCCGCAGTCGGTCAGTGTCGTCACGCGCCAGCAATGAACGATCAAAACATGCAGTCACTGGAAGACGTTGCCAGGGCTGCGACAGGTATCAACACAACCAAGGAATTCGGTACCGAACGATCCCGCTATTTTTCCCGCGGTTTCCAGGTCAACGACCTGCAATACGACGGCGTACCGACCAGCATTTCCGAAAGCTACTCGATGGACGTGACCTCTGTTAACAACATGGCCATCTACGACCGCGTGGAGTTTGTGCGTGGCGCAAACGGCTTGATGCAGGGTGCGGGAAACCCCTCGGCGGCGATCAATCTGGTGCGCAAGCGCCCGACGGACAGCTACTCGCTCAAAGCAGAAATCGGTGGTGGCTCGTGGGACAACTACCATAGTCAGATCGACGTGGGCGGGCCTTTGAACGAACAGGGCACGCTGCGTGGCAGGACCGTACTACTATACAACGCCGGAAACAGTTTCGTGGACCGTGCCGACAAGGAGAATCAGCTGTTCTACGCGATCGGCGAAGCCGACGTGAGCGAAGACACGACCGTGAGCCTCGGGACCGTGTTTCAGAAGGACTATCACGGCGGATATGACTGGGGCGGCTTGCCCACTCAACTCGATGGCAGCTTCTATCCGCTGTCGCGCTCGGCGTCCTTCGCGCCAAGCTGGGCCCATCTGAACAAAATAAATCGCACGGTGTTCGCTGACATCAGGCATGCGTTGAGCGATGACTGGAAACTGACCGTCAATACCAACCTGATGTGGTCGAATGCCGATTTTCTCGGGCTCTACGGCAACAACATAGGTAACGACCAGTTCCGCCTGTCCACCAACGACACCCAATACGACGACGAACAAGTAAGCCTTGATGCCGCGCTGAACGGCGCGTTCTACCTGCTCGGCCAGCGCCACGAACTGGTGTTCGGCGCTAACGCGCGCAAAGACCGGTTTATCAACGAGTCGCGCTACAACAACAATCCAAGCGTGGTCGATATCCTCGATTTCGCCCCTTCACACGTGGCCGCACCGACCTATGGCTACGAACGCATCCAGTACCGCAACGTACGCAAGGACAAAGGGCTTTATGCCGCCACCCGGTTGAACCCCACCGACGACCTGCATGTGATCCTGGGCAGCCGCTTCAGCTGGGTTGACTACACGTCGGCCGACGATGAGGATCGTTTCAAGGAAAACGCAAAAGTCATTCCCTATGCCGGCGTTGTGTACGACCTGACTGACAGCGCTTCGATCTACACCAGTTACACCGAGATCTACCAGGTTCAGAGCAACTACGACGTCGATAACAAGCTACTCGACCCCATCACCGGCACCAACTACGAAATCGGCCTCAAGAACGAACTCTATGACGGCTTGCTCAATACGTCGTGGCGGTATTCCAGGTTGACCAGAGTCATCTGCCTCAGGCGGTTGCCGGCGCAGCACGTATTTGCGGGCCAGGGCGTAGCTCGACGTGCTACGAGGAAGGCGGCAAGGTGCGCAGCCGAGGTTTTGAAGTCGAGGCTTCCGGCGAGATTCTCTCCGGTTGGAACGCAGTGCTCGGCTACACCTACAGTCACCCTGAATACGTAGGCGGCACCCGCAAAGGTACCGACTACGCCACCGAAACCTCCCCGCGCCGGTTGTTCAAACTTGCGACCAACTACCGTTTGCCCGGCGAATTGGGTGATTGGCGCGTTGGGGGCAGCCTCTATCATCAGAGCAAGGTCTACCTGCGTAACGTGGAGCAAGGTGCCTACAACCTGGTGGATCTGAACGCCAATTACCAGATCAACCAGAACCTGAGCGCGCAACTGAACCTGAACAACGTGTTCGACAAGAATTACTACGCTGCCATCTATAACTCGAACCTGGGCAATTATTACGGCGAACCGCGTAACTTCGCCGTCACGCTGCGCTACGAACACTGACGTGATCTGGTCTCGCCGCAACAATGTGCCTTACGGCGAGTAGGCGCTGTGCCCCGTTCGCGAACGGCAAAAAAACTCACACCCCGCCCATTGCAGCGAGGTTGCAATATTGCCCTTTGAAATACAGCAACGGCTGCATGCCAGCAGCCTCTTGCAGGTTCAGCGCTTTGACTTCGCCGATCACGATCAAATGATCACCTGCTGCATGCTCGGCGTGAATTTCGCAATCAAGCCAGTGCAGGCTGCCGGCAATGATCGGGTTGCCCAGCGGCGATGCCTGCCACTGCACCGCGTGCCACTTGTCCGTGCCGCGCCGAGCGAACTGGTTGGAGATCCTGACCTGCTCGCCGCAGAGGATATTGACCGCGAATCGACCGGCCTTGCGAATCACCGGATAGCTGGCCGAACTGGCCATCACGCTGAATGACACCAGCGGCGGGCTCATCGACACGCTATAGAAGGACTGGCACGTGAAGCCAACCGGTTCGCCATCACTGTGCGACGTAATCACCGTGATACCGGAGGCGTAGTGCCCGAGCGCTTGGCGAAAGCTCACCGGCTCGATAACAGTACTGGGAAGTGACATGGTGGATCCTGAATAGAGCACAGCGCCAACGCGTCAAGGAAGGCCCCAAGCAGCCCTCCGCGCACACCTCGCCAACGCTGGCTCAACACTAGTTCGAAAGTTCTCTGCGTACGATGTCTGCGCCAGCACTCAACGCCTTCAGCTTGCCCCTTGCTACGTGGCGAGGCAAAGGCGCCATGCCGCAGTTGGTGCAGGGATAGAGTTTGTCGGCATCGACGAACTGGAGAGCTTTGCGCAGCGTATTGGCCACGTCTTGCGGTGTTTCGATGGTGTGGGATGCCACATCAATGGCGCCGACCATGACCTTCTTGCCGCGAATAAGCTCGATCAACTCCATGGGGACATGCGAGTTGTGACATTCCAGCGAGACGATATCGATGCTCGACTTCTGCAGCTTGGGGAATGCCTCTTCGTACTGGCGCCACTCGGACCCCAGTGTCTTCTTCCAATCGGTATTGGCCTTGATGCCGTAGCCATAACAGATATGCACGGCCGTTTCGCACTTGAGCCCTTCGATTGCGCGCTCCAGGGTGGCAACGCCCCACTCGTTCACCTCGTCGAAGAACACGTTGAATGCGGGTTCATCGAACTGGATGATATCGACGCCAGCAGCCTCCAGTTCCCGGGCTTCCTGGTTGAGAATCTTGGCAAATTCCCAGGCCAGTTTTTCGCGGCTTTTATAGTGGCTGTCATACAGCGTATCGATCATCGTCATGGGGCCAGGCAGCGCCCACTTGATGGGTTGGCTGGTTTGCTGACGCAGGAACTTGGCGTCTTCGACAAACACCGGCTTTTGCCGCGCCACCGCACCTACTACGGTCGGCACGCTCGCATCATAGCGATCACGGATTCGAACGGTCTCGCGCTTCTGGAAGTCAACGCCACTGAGGTGTTCGATAAAGGTGGTGACGAAGTGTTGGCGCGTCTGCTCACCATCACTGAGGATATCGATGCCTGCTTGCTGTTGCTCTTGCAATGACAGGCGCAATGCATCCTGCTTGCCTTCGACCAACGCCTCATCCTGCAGTTTCCAGGGGGACCAGAGGGTCTCGGGCTGCGCAAGCCAGGACGGTTTTGGCAGGCTGCCAGCGGTTGAGGTAGGTAGCAATTTTTTCACGTTAGATGACCTTGTACTTTTGTGTGATCAAAGCGCGCCAATAGCGGACTCAAGAACAGCCTGGTAGGGTTTGATGAAGTACTCTTCAGCAAACTTCCCTTGTTCAACCGCCAGCCGGCTACGTTCCTCTCGATCGTAGACAATGCGCGTCAGTGAATAGTCCTGGTGCTGCAAGCTGGGCTGATAGGACTTCCCAGCGGCAGAGTTCGCGTTGTAGATCTCTGGCCGGTAGATCTTCTGGAAGGTATCCATGGTGCTGATGGTGCTGATAAGCTCCAGGTTGGTGTAGTCACCCAGCAAGTCACCGGTAAAGTAGAATGCCAGCGGCGCAACGCTGTTCGCCGGCATGAAATAGCGAACCTGCAAGCCCATTTTCTTGAAGTATTCATCGGTCAACGAATACTCATCCTGCTGGTACTCGACACCCAGCACGGGGTGCTTGTTTTCAGTCCGATGGTAGACCTTGCTACTGGACACACTCAGGCAGATGACCGGCGCCTTGTTGAAATGCTCGCGGTAAGCGCTTGAGTTCACGAAGCACTTGAACAGCTTGCCATGCAGGTTCCCGAAATCTTCCGGCGTACTGAATTCGGACTGCCCCTTGCTGCGCCCCAACACCACGCTGAAATCATAATCGCGCACGTAGGAGGAAAAATTATTGCCTACGATGCCATCAATCCGCTCGTTGGTTTCCTTATCGACAACAGTCGTCTTCAGCATCTCGATCAACGGAATGGCGCTGGCACTTCGCTCAACACCCACGTTCATCTCAACGGAAATGATTTCAAGCTCGACGGCGTAACGATCGCCCTTGGTGTTGTCCCAATGCGCCAGGGCATTGAAGCGGTTGTCGATCATCCTCAAGGTATTACGCAGGTTTTGCTGGCGACTTTCACCCCTGGCCAGGTTGGCGAAGTTGGTGGTGATGCGCGTATTGCCCGACGGCTGATAATGCTCATCGAAACGGATGCTTTTGATAGCAAAGGTAAAATCGTTGCTCATGGTGATCTGACGCCCTAATCCCTGAGAAAAACCTGAATTCAATGAGGTGGATTGTGAGGCGCAGGCAACCATGCGGCAAACTCATATTATTTGCGCACAACTTTAGTTCCGCTCATGATGGATTCGGGTCTACTCTGGCGTGTCGTGGCAGTTGTGCGTGGACTTGGGTTGCAACGCGTGGCGCAGCCTACTGCGCAACCCCTGACAGCCCGCCCAGCACAGCGCTGCCCAGCACCACCAGCCACGGCGGCAACTTCCAGCGCATCAACGCCACCAGCGCCGCCAAGGCCAGCGCCACGTCCTGTGGGGCATCCATCGCACCCGTCCACACCGGCTGATACAACGCTGCGAGCAACAGCCCGACCACCGCCGCATTGATGCCGAGCAATGCCGCCTGGATGCGCGCATTACGGCGCAGACGCTCCCAGAACGGCAAGACGCCCATCACCAGCAGAAACGACGGCGCGAAGATCGCCAGCAGACAGGTCAAACCTCCAGGCCAACCGCTGGGCGCCGGGTTCATCGAGGCGCCGAGAAACGCCGCAAAGGTGAACAGCGGCCCCGGCATGGCCTGCGCAGCGCCATAGCCGGCCAGGAACGCATCGCTGTCGACCCAGCCCGACGGCACCACTTCTGCCTGCAACAGCGGCAACACTACATGCCCGCCACCGAACACCAGCGCGCCGACTCTATAGAAGGCATCCACCCTCGCCAGCATCTGGTGCGGGAACACCGTTGCCAGCAGCGGTAGCCCAAGCAGCAAGGCAAAGAACAGCGTCAGCCAGAACAGCCCGGCTCGACGCCCAAGGCTTATGGGCAGTGGGTCGTGCGCTTCGCCGCGCTGCGGCTTGAACAGCAGCAGGCCGATGATCGCGGCCGCCACCATGACCCCGACCTGCCCCACGGCCGACGGTACAAGCACCACCACGCAAGCCGCTGCCACCATGAGGCAGATGCGCGGCACATCAGGGCACAGGGTGCGCGCCATCCCCCACACCGCCTGCGCGACCACCGCCACGGCTACCACCTTCAAGCCGTGCAGCACGCCAGCAGGCAGGGCATCGCCATAGTGGGCGATGCCCAGCGCGAAGAGGATCAAGGCGCAAGCGCTAGGCAGCGTGAAGCCCATCCACGCTGCCAGCGCGCCAGCGTAGCCTGCGCGACACAGCCCAAGCGCAATGCCAACCTGGCTACTCGCCGGCCCCGGCAGAAACTGGCACAGGGCAACCAGGTCTGCATAACTGCGCTCGCTCAGCCACTGTCGGCGCACCACGAACTCCTCCCGGAAAAAGCCCAGATGAGCGATCGGGCCGCCGAATGAGGTCAGGCCCAGGCGCAGAAAAATCAGGAAAACCGCCCAAGGGCTACGGTCATGCTGCACGGTGTCGGTCATGTTCGCCTGCCTCAGCCCCTGCCGTTCACGCTCACACCTGATCCATCACCTCGGCGACCCCGCGGTCCTCACCCAGGAACCCGCCGCTCTGGTGGTGCCACAGCTGCGCGTAGATGCCGTTTTTCGCCAGCAGTTCGGTGTGGGTGCCTTGTTCGATGATGCGCCCGGCATCCATCACGATCAGCCGGTCCATGGCCGCAATGGTGGACAACCGATGGGCGATGGCAATCACGGTCTTGCCCTTCATCATCTGGTCGAGGCTTTCCTGAATGGCCACTTCGACTTCCGAATCCAGCGCGCTGGTGGCCTCGTCAAGCAGCAGGATCGGCGCGTTCTTGAGCATCACGCGGGCAATCGCGACGCGCTGGCGCTGGCCACCCGAGAGCTTGATGCCGCGCTCGCCCACCAGGGTGTCGTAGCCAGTGTGGCCCTGGCGGTCGCTGAGCTGGCTGATGAACTCGTCGGCCTGGGCGCTGGCCGCGGCGCTGCGGATCTGTTCGTCGCTGGCATCGGGCCGGCCGTAGGCGATGTTGTCACGGATGGAACGGTGCAACAGCGAGGTGTCCTGAGTGACCATGCCGATGGCGCTGCGCAGGCTGTCTTGCGTCACCTGTGAGATGTCCTGGCCGTCAATGCGGATCTGCCCGCTGTCGATGTCATAGAAGCGCAGCAACAGGTTGATGAGCGTGGACTTGCCCGCGCCGGAGCGGCCCACCAGGCCGATCTTTTCACCCGGCCGGATGGTCAGGCTCAGGCCATCGAGTACCTGGCGCTCGCCGTTGTAGTTGAAGCGCACATTGTCGAAGGCCACCGCACCGCCGGTGGTGGCCAGCACACCTGCATCCGGCGCATCCTTGACCTTGGGCCCGCGCGAAAGCGTTGCCATGCCGTCCTGCACGGTGCCGATGCTCTCGAACAGCGAGGTCATCTGCCACATGATCCAGTGCGACATGCCGTTGATGCGCAGCGCCATCGCGGTGATTGCCGCCACGGCACCCGCGCCCACCTCGCCCTGGTGCCACAGCCACAGGGCATAGCCCCCTGCGGCCATGATCAGCCCCACCACCAACGCCTGGTTGACGATCTCGAACTGGCTGACCAGGCGCATCTGGCGAAAGCCGGTCTGCTTGAAGTCCTCCATCGCCGCGCGGGCAAAGTGCGCTTCACGGTTGGAATGAGAAAACAGCTTTACCGTGGTGATGTTGGTGTAGGCGTCGGAGATACGCCCGGTCATCATCGAGCGCGCATTGGCCTGTTCCTGGCCGACTTTACCCAGGCGCGGCACGAAGTACAGCATGGCCAGCCCGAACAACACGACCCAGGCCACGAATGGCAGCATCAGTTTCAGCGCAAAGCCACCCGCCAGCGCGATGATCGCAATGAAATACACACCGATGCCGGGGGCGATCTCGATCAGGGTGAACAGCAGGTCGCGCACGGCCAGCGCCGTCTGCATGACCTTGGTGGTGACCGGCCGGAGAACTCGTCGGAAAAGAACGAAAGGCTCTGGCGCAGCATCAAGCGGTGGAAGTCCCAGCGCAGGCGCAAGGGCAGGTTTATCGCCAATATCTGGTGCTGCACCATCGTGCGCAATGCCACCAGCCCGACGCTGCACACCATGACGATCCCCATGCCCCACAGCACGCGGCGTTCCTGCGCCGCCGCCTCGCCACCGGCCTGCCAGGTCGCGAGCAGGTCTACCACCTGGCCGAGGAACGAAAACAGCCAGGCCTCATAGATCGACACGCCGGCACTGAGCAGCGCAAACGCGAGGATGTAGCCACGGGCGCCGCGTGTGCACGCCCACAGGAAGCGAGCCAGCCCCGTCGGTGGCGGTGGTACCTCGTCCGGAGGAAAAGGGTCGAGCCTTCGTTCAAAAGCACGAAGCATGGTGGTCTCCAAAACGATCAAATTCAGGAGATTTTGCCACCGAACTGTTGCGTTGAGGGATTTGCGACATGGCTGGCTCGGCACGCATCGGGCAATCGCCGATATCCAGCAACCTGATGCTGGTTTGTGCTATACATCTGCTCCCCCTACCAAGCGCTGCAAAAAAGCTTGGAAAATGGGAGAGCCGTCAGTAACCGCTGACGTGCGCAAACACCTGGAAAAAACATGCACGCCGCCGCCTGGCCCCCACTGGTCAACTAAAGCCCCTTGTAGACGCTGCTGCCATGCGTCTGCTGACTCATGCTGCTCCCAAAAGGGAGTGGTGGCTTTTTTTCGTCCGTGGTTTTTCGACGCTTTGGCGCAAAAACGCGGAGGTTGGCTGCTTTTCATCCAGGATTTTGATATGCAATTTTTCAACGTGTTGATGGCCCGTGCCATCCCTTTCGTTCCCCGTGCAATTATCCAGAAACTATCCCGACGCTACATTGCTGGCGCCACGCTCGGCGAAGCCGTTGCGCGCGTTAAACAGCTCAATGCACAAGGCTTCTGTGTGACGCTCGACGTGCTGGGCGAAGCTGTTTGCACGCCACACCAGGCTGAACAGACAGCACTCGACTACATGCAGGTGCTTGAAGCGATTCGCGCCAACCAACTGGATGCGAGCATTTCAATCAAGCCGACCTCACTTGGGCTGCTCTTCGACAGGCAGCAGTGCGAACGCCTCGCCGAGCGCATCGTTGAAGCCGCAGAGGGGTGCAACAATGCCGTCTGCATCGATATGGAAGATGTGCACTGCACCACAAAGGAAATCGATCTGTTCACCCGCCTGCGCACAGACCATGACAATGTAGGGCTGGCATTGCAGGCGTATTTGAAGCGCACTTACGAAGATGTGCAGCTGCTCACACGCAAACCCGCCACGCTGCGTATCTGCAAGGGTATTTATGTGGAGGAGCGATCGCACCTGGTGAACGGCGCCTGGCACGACCGCAGCGCCATCAACACGCATTTTCTGGCGCACGTCAGGCACTGTTTCAGCGCTGGCAGCTTCGTCGCCGTGGCCACACATGATGGGGTACTGATCGAGCACGTCATTGCCCTGGCCCAGGAACTCGGCATCGGCACCCGCCAGTTTGAATTCCAGATGCTTCTGGGGGTGTGCGAGCCCTTGCGTGACAAGGTATCGAGCATGGGGTTCAGCGTGCGCATCTATGTCCCCTTTGGTAGCGACTGGTACGGCTACAGCACCCGCCGACTGAACGAGAACCCCGCTATCGCAGGCCACCTCGCCAGAGCGCTTGTCGGGCTCTGACAACCTGCAAAGGATTGGCTTGGCCTGAGCAGTGATCACGGCCCTTTCCCTGCGCGAAATCGCAGGGAAGCATCGCTGTGCGCTGACGGGCTGCCCACTCGGCGAAGCGGCGGCGACACCGTATACGTCGCCTGGCTCAGATACCTTGATTCACGTAGTACCAGTGCCCGGACATGGGCGTAACCGCTGCGTATTGCGCGCTGTCATGTTCGGGTACTTGCCCAGGTGAATAGACATAAGAGGCGTAGCAGAGCATGCAGGGAAGATCGATCTGCGCGAACGTTATGCCGCCATGTTCGCTCTCGATACAGATTCTGATGACGAGTCCGACGTCACGTAGATGAAAGCCACAACCAATAGCGCCAGGGCAGCCACACCCAGTATGCGCTTGGGCAAGACCCTGGCCAGGTATCTCATCGATTCCAATAGCGTCCTGCGTGCCGATCCCAACCATGGCCACATGGCGATTCTACTGCTCCAGTTTCAATGCGCGCTTCCAGCTGTCCAGTGCCGCCAGGCGCTCCAGATAGGCAGCCAGATGAGGATACTGTGCACCTGCCCCCAACTGCTCGACCACCGTGATGGCGACGAAGGCCAGCATGAAATCCGCGCCGGACAATGTGTTGCCCACGATGAAGGTTTTGCCCGCAAGCGCACCGTCCAGATAGCCCAGCACCTTGGCGAACTCGGTCTGGGTATAGCCATTCAAGAACGTCAGCTGCGTACCGGCCTTCGCCTCGAACTGCGTAAACACCTTGAGCAGCACCGGCACCATCGCCGAGCTTTCGGCAAAGTGAATCCATTGCAGGTACTGGAGATACTCCGCCGAGCCGAACGCGGGTTCCAGGCGCGGCGCAAACCGGCGGATCAGGTACTCGACGATGGCGCCCGATTCAACCAGCGTCTGGCCATCAAGTTCGATCACCGGCGACTTGCCCAGTGGGTGAACATCTTTAAGCGAGTCTGGCGCCAGGTGGGTCACCGGATCACGCTGATAGCGAACCAGCGTGTAGGGCTCGCCTATCTCTTCCAGCAGCCAGAGGATACGCAGCGAGCGGGACGCATTGAGGTGGTGAAGGGTGATCATGATGGGTCTCGATAATGAGTGGCAGCCGCGCAATGCCTGACACCCGCGAGGCGTTCAGGCACGTTGAGCGGTTACTTCAGTTGGGCCACAAGGGCCTTGGCAACGCCTTCGGAGCTTGCCGGGTTCTGGCCGGTGACCAGCGTGCCATCCTCGATCACGAACGGTGCCCAGTCCGGCCCTTTGTGGTAAAGCCCACCCAGTTTCTGGAACTCGTCCTCGATCAGAAACGGCACCACCGCGCTCAGTTCCACTGCAGCTTCCTCGCCGTTGGTGAAGCCGGTGACGCGTCGCCCTTTGATCAGCGCTGAGCCGTCTGCCGCCTTGACGTGACGTAGCACCCCTGGCGCATGACATACCAACCCGACAGGCTTGCCGGCACGCTCGAACGACTCGATCAGGCGGATGGAGACAGGCGACTCGGCCAGGTCCCACAGCGGGCCATGTCCACCTGGGTAGAATACGCTGTCAAAGTCGCTCTGGCTGACCGTATCGAGCTTGACGGTGTTCGCCAAGGCCTTCTGCGCAACCGGGTCGGCGTTGAACCGGTGGGTCATTTCGGTCTGGAAGTCCGGTAATGCGCTTTTCGGATCCAGCGGCGGCTGCCGCCCGCAGGCGATGCCAGTACCACCTCGGCACCCGCATCCTTGAACACGTAGTAAGGGGCCGCGAACTCTTCGAGCCAAAAGCCGGTTTTCAAGCCGGTATCA
Organism: Pseudomonas brassicae; assembly: GCF_010671725.1. Classification (GTDB taxonomy): domain Bacteria; phylum Pseudomonadota; class Gammaproteobacteria; order Pseudomonadales; family Pseudomonadaceae; genus Aquipseudomonas; species Aquipseudomonas brassicae. The sequence goes on from NZ_JAAHBU010000004.1 coordinate 43,793, forward strand.
CCCAACTGATCGTGCGATGTCAGAACCATCAGGACTTTCATTGCTCACTCCTCATTGTTGCGGTTTGGCCTGGTCGTTGAAGAACGCCTCAAGCGCGTGTGTTTTATCCCCATACGGCGCACGCAAGCGCAGATTCGATGCCCCATCCGGGCTCTGCACCACGACCGGCTTGGCATGCGTAAAGCGACGAAAACCATGCAGGCCGTGATAGGCGCCCATGCCCGAGGCCCCCACCCCGCCAAACGGCAGGCTGTCGAGCGAGGCGTGCGTCATGACATCGTTGATCACCACGCCGCCGGAGGTGGTTTCACGAATGAACTGCTGCTGTCGATCCGCGTCATCGCCAAAGTAATAGGCCGCCAGCGGGCGCGGATGGGCATTGATGTAGGCAACCGGTTCGTCGGCGTGTCGGTAGGTCTTGACCGGCCCCGGGCTTTCGACAGGCAGCAGTGCGTCATCCACTGCGCCACGTGGTCTGCCGAGTGCTCGAGCATTTTTAACGGGGTGGCCAGGTCGGCAATCATCGACTGATAAATACTGCGATTACCGAAGTCGGCGCTGATGGCGTCATGGTTCTCGCGAATCAGGCGTGCTGCACGCAGCAGCCGGTCTTTTCGCACCATCGCATCGGCAGGCCCGGCGGCCAGGTGTGCGCGCTTGAGGGTGCGCAGAATGACGTGCAGGTCGTCTGCGTCGGGCTGATAGGTCATCTCCAACGCTCCTGGGCAACAGTGCATGGCTGAGTGCGTGCAGGCATCCTAGGGCGCTGGCGCCCAAGTGACTAGAAAGGGTATTTTGGGTCAGGTATAAATAATTTTATGGGGCAATCATGTCGCTGGTCAGGCTGCGGACATTTGTAGAGGTATTTCGGCAACGCTCCATCAGCGGTGCTGCGCGCACCCTTGACCTCACCCAACCTGCAGTTTCCCAGCATGTTTCCGGCCTCGAGGCAGCTATCGGCAGAAGTCTGTTCGATCGGCAGGCGCGTGGCGTGGAGCCCACTGCGGCCGCAAAGGAACTGGCTGCGGCTATTGGCGACAAGCTCGACGATGCAGAGCGCGCGCTGGCCCACGCAAGGGCTCGCTCGGTTGAGCTGGCGGGCGCTCTTCAGATCGTGGGTCACGCGGACTTTCTGGCCGAAGTCGTGTCAAGGCAGCTCAGGCCCCTGCTCGAAGATGGCATCCGCATTCGGATGCAAAGTGGCAACCACGAATCGATTTGCCGCCTGCTGATCGAAGGCGAATGCGAGCTGGGGGTCTCTGCTGCGCGCCCTGACGATCCGCGCCTACGCAGCGAATTGCTGTATACCGATGACGTTATCGCGGTGGCGGCGCCAGCCGTGGTGGAGCGACTGGTGGCGGCACAGCAATTCGTCAGCGCACTCGAGGCCGAGCCCATCCTCGCCTATAGCCTCACGCTGCCACTGGTTGACGCCTGGCTGGCGCTCAACAGCATAGAAATGACCACCTCGATGCCCGCCATGGTCGGCCAGGACCTGCGTGCATTGCGTACGCTTCTGATCGACGGGTACGGCTGGAGCGCCCTTCCCGCCTACCTGTGCAAGCCACACATTGGCCGAGGTGAGCTCAAGGAGATCCCGGCACCGGTGGGCCATTCAAGCCGTGACTATCACCTGATCTGGACGCCCAGCGCACTGCGCCAACCTCGGGTGGCGCACGCCCGCCAGGCCTTGCTGTGGCGGCTCAGGGGCAACCGGCGTGCCCAGGCCCCAGGCACTGCGTCCTAACGTCGCAGCACTGGCCCTTGGCAAATACTGCGCAGCGCTTAAAATCGCGCGTCCTTTTCGTCAGTCACCGACCCAGTACGCCATCAACGGGCCTGCCGCGCTGGCGATCGCTCATTCGAGGTTTTTATGTCTCCGCGTTTGCTGGCCATGGCGCTGGCCCCCCTGCTCGGCCTGTTCATCGTTGCCCTGGGCAACGGCGTGCTGTCGTCGTTGACCACCTTGCGCCTGGGCGCCGCCGGTGAGTCGGCCACGCTGATCGGCATCGTCTCGTCGGCCTATTTCATCGGCCTGACCCTGGGCGCCCTGTTCAATGACCGGCTGATCCTGCGCATCGGCCATATCCGCGCCTACAGCAGCTTCGCCTCGCTGATCGGCGTGACCATCCTGCTGCAGGGCATGTTCTATGACACCTGGAGCTGGTTCGTGCTGCGCCTGATCAATGGTTGGGCCACGGTCGGCGTATTTCTGGTCATCGAAAGCTGGCTGCTGCTGGCCGGCGACGCGAAGATCCGCGGGCGCCTGCTCGCGCTGTACATGATTGCGCTGTACGGCGCCGGGGTGCTGGGCCAGGCAACCCTGGGCGAAATCACCGGTTGGGGCGACACCGCACCGTTCATGGTGGCCGGCATGCTGGCGTCGCTCTCGGTACTGCCGATCGTGATCCTGCCGCGGGTATCGCCACTGCTCGAACAGGTCGAGCCACTCAAGCCACGCCAGTTGCTGGGCGTGACACCCACCGGGCTGGTGGGTTGCTTTGGCTCCGGCATTGCCATTGCAGCCGTCTATTCCCTGCTGCCGCTATACCTGCAACGCATCGGCCACGATGTCGGCGAGGTGGGCAACATGATGGCCTGGACGATCCTTGGCGCGATGCTGCTGCAGTACCCGGTAGGGCGCTGGTCCGACCGCAGGGATCGCCTGGAGGTGCTTACCGTACTGGCTGCGGTGTGCACCGCGCTGTCGGTGGCGGTAGTGCTGCTGCCGTTGTCGGCCACAACGCTGGCGGTGCTGCTGTTCCTGCTCGGCGGCGGCGTGTTCGCGCTCTACCCGGTGGCGGTCAGCCATGCCGCAGACCGCGCATCCCCCGAGGCGCTGGTGCCGATGATCCAGGGCCTGCTGCTGATCAACTCGCTGGGATCTGCCATGAGCCCGCTGATGATCTCGCCGGTAATGACCTCGCTTGGCGAAGCCGGGCTGTTCTGGGCGTTCGCGGTGGTCAATCTGAGCATGGTGACCTTCTTCGTCTGGCGGCGCGGCAAGCGTCCAGTGCCAACCAACCCGGCACCGTTCACCGCCTCGGCGACCTTCTCGCCCACCGGCGCCGAGCTGCGCCTGACCGAAGACCTGATGCAGGCCGCCCAGGATCACCGCCCATGGCCGATGCCGTCAATGGCCAGGCCGCCGTCAAACCCGCGCCCTGCGGCACGGGTGGCTGAGCCCCCCCCCCCTATCAACCGGTGCGCTGCCAAAGACCGAGCGGCCGCACCGGGGCCACCCGGCTCGAACACACCCACAGTATTAAATGATATTCATTCCTGTTATCTTCCTGCGCTCTCTGTTCCCCGACCCACAGGTGTTCCGTGTCAAGCGCAGACCTCGAGGCGTTGTACCTCGCTCACCGCGAAGAAATTCAGGACTACCTGAGTCGTCAGGTTCGCTGCAAGGACACCGCTGCCGACCTGACCCAGGAAACCTTCATCCGCCTTTCCGAGCAGTTGGGCCGCACGCCGATCGATAACTTTCGCGCGTACCTGTTCCTCTGCGCACGCAACCTGTTCATCGATTACCTGCGCCGCGAGCGCCATCGCAAGGGTGAAGAGGTCGAGCCCACCGAGCTGCAGGCACTGGAGCAGAAGACCCCCAGCCTGGAGCGCACAGTGATCGCGCAAAACCAGCTGGCCACCCTCAACCGCGTGATGGCGCGCATGCCCGCCCCCTGCCGCGAAGTGTTCCTGCTGGCTCGCGGCGAGGGGCTGACCTACGTGGAAATCGGCGAGCGCCTGGGGATTTCCTCCAAGACCGCCTACAGTCGCATGGTCCGCGCACTCGAGTTGCTCAAGCTGGGCATGCACGAGTGAGTTTGGATTATCATGCGCCTGCGCAGCACAACGTCGTACTCGGATAACCACTGGACCCATGGCTGAACCTCCCTTCCCTCCCGAACCGCCAGGCACAGCGCGCGATCGCGCTGCGGACGTCGTGACGCAACAGGCTTGCGCCTGGTTTGCGCTGATCTTCGAAGGTTCGGCCAGCGAGGCGCAGCGCGAGCAATGGCGGCAATGGATGCAGGCCGACCCGCAGCATGCAAAGGCGTATGCCGAGCTTGAGGATATCTGGATTCTGTCGGCCGCCTTGCCCGCGGTTAAAGCACCGGCACCCGCGCCGGCACGCGGCGTGTCGCGGCGACGCTTCGTCCAGTTGGGCATGGCCGCCTGCAGCGCTGCGCTGGCCACCGGCTGCGCAACGCTGTGGTTCAAGGGCGAAAACCTGTCATTTGCCGACCTGCACACGGCGGTGGGCGAAACCCGTACCGAGCGGCTGGCCGACGGCAGCGTGATCGAGCTGGCCGGCAACACCGCCCTGGACCTCGATTTTTCGGGCGCCACCCGGCGTTTGCGCCTGCTGCGCGGCGAGGTCTATTGCAGCGTGGCGGCCGATGCCCGCCCGCTGCGCATCGACACCGATGCCGGTGCGGTCATCAGCGAGCAAGGCGCCTTCTGCCTGTCGTGCGAGGGCAGCAGTGCCGACCTTGCGGTCAGTGCGCGCACCGCACGAGTCGAAATCCCTGGCCAGCGGGCAGCGTTGAGCGCGGGCGAAGGCCTGACCTTCACCCGCACCGCATTGGGCCCTATCCAGCAGGCCGAACTCGACCAGCTCATGGCATGGCGCAGCGGTAGCCTGGTGTTCTTCAATACCCCGTTGGCCAAGGTCGTGCAGCATGTGCAGCGCTGGCGCGAGGGACGCATCTTCATTGCCGACGAGCGCCTGGCCACGCGCCCGGTCAGCGTGATCTTCAATCGCCATCGCCCCGAGCAGATGCTCGATGTGCTGGCGCGCACGCTGCCCATCCAGGTCAACCGCTACACCGATCTGCTCACCATCATCCGCACCGCGTGAGCCTGCCGGCTGAAAAAAAAGTTGCCGCGCCCCATCAGACATTTGATCACCTCGTGCGTCATCACCTGCAGATGAAAGCGATTCGCAAACGTGCGAAGCCGTACTGCCGAGGAGTCAAAGCAAATGGCAACACCCCAGACGTTGTTGAACCAGGGTTCATGCTGGCGCGTGTCCGCGCTGAGTGCGGCGATCAGCTGCGCGTTGCTGGCGCAGCCGGCACTGGCCCAGCACGCAGCGCCAAGCCCTGCAACGGTGACGGCACAGAAACCGTTCGACATTCCCGCGCAGCAACTGCGCCAGGCGCTGTTGATGTTCAGCCAGCAGACCGGGCAGAACGTGATGCTCGACGGCAACCTGGACGCCGACCTGCGCAGCGCGCCGGTAAAGGGCAACTACTCCACTGACCAGGCACTGGCACAACTGCTGGCAGGCAGCGGCTTCACCTTTGGCCGCAGCGACACCACCACGCTGTACCTGGTGCCCTTGCCGGCCCACTCCGCCGGCAACATCGAACTGGGCGCCACCAGCATCAACAGCGCCTGGAGCCTGGGCAGCACCACCGAAGGCAGCGGCGCCTACACCACCGGGCAGACCAGCGCGGCCACGCGCCTTGACCTGTCGCTGCGCAAGACGCCGCAGTCGGTGAGCGTGATCACGCGCCAGCAGATGGATGACCAGGGCCTGACCAACCTGTCCGAGGTGATGCAGCAAACCCCAGGCATCACGGTCAACCGCGAGAACTCCGAGGGCTACACCTTCTACTCGCGTGGCTTCGAGATCCAGAATTTCCAGTACGACGGTGTACCCAGCCTGAGCACCGACGCCGGCAACCTGCGCGACAACTACAGCATCACCAACTCGGTGATCTACGACCGCGTCGAGGTGCTCAAGGGCGCCACCGGCCTGGTCAACGGCATCGGCTACCCCTCAGGCGTGATCAACCTGGTACGCAAACGCCCCACCGCGCAGTTCCAGGGGCATGTGGCAGCAGGCGCGGGTTCCTGGGATCACTACCGCACCGAACTGGACCTGTCCGGGCCGCTGATCGAAAGCGGCGCGCTGCGCGGCCGCTTCGTGGCGGCCACAGAGCGCCAGCACACGTATATCGATTACCAGAAAAACGAACAGAACATTTTCTACGGGGTGCTTGACGGGGACCTGTCTGACAGCACGCTAGTCAGCGTCGGTTACGAATATCAGGAGAACAACAACGACGCCAGCTCCACCACCCACCTGCCGGCGTTGTACAAGAATGGCCAGCCGGTGCGGTTCTCGCGCTCCACCAACCCAGCCGACAAGTGGGCCTATCGCAATCATCGGACCCAGCGAGCCTTTGCCAGCATCGAGCAGCAATTGGACAACGACTGGTCGTTGAAGGCCACTGCCAGCTACCGCAACTATGCATCGCGCGAGATCATCGCGGGCCTGGCCACTGCGCATGTCGATCAGAATGACAACAGCGTTGCCCATGGCTATTACCCGGGCGGATCGGCCAAGTTCAACACCGATACCGACGAGAAGTCGCTCGATGTCTATGCCAAGGGCCCGTTCACGTTGCTGGGCAGGAGCCACGACCTGGTACTGGGCTACAACTACGCCCACACCACGGCACAATCGAACCGCACCGATGGCAGCACCGACCTGAAGGTGCCCAATGCCTTCGACTGGAACAACAACGCCGCCTACCCCACCGACTGGGCCTGGTGGTCGACGTTCGATATCGAGACCACGCAAAAGGTCAGCTACGCGGCGGTGGTGCTCAAGCCTAGCGATGCGCTGAACCTCATCGTCGGTGCCCGGGTGACGGACTACGAATGGAGCCTGGACAACGTCAATGCGATACGCCCTAGGCCTATCCGCACGGCCACCCGCAACAGTGGGGAGGTAATCCCCTATACCGGCGTTACCTACGACCTGGATGACCACCACACGGTCTATGCCAGCTACACCGATATCTTCAAGCCGCAGCCCTACAACAAGGGCGCCGACAACAAGCCGTTGGAGCCCTTGACCGGGCAGAGCTATGAAGTCGGCATCAAGGGCGAATACTTCGATCGCCGGCTCAACGCAAGCCTGGCGCTGTTCGAGCTCAAACAGGACAACCTGGCCGTCACCACCGGCGTGACCGGTCCGTTCGGCAACGAGGTGATGCGCCCCATCCAGGGCGCGAACACCCGCGGTGTGGAACTGGAGATGTCGGGCGAAATCATGCCGGACTGGAACGTCAATGCAGGTTACGTCTATCAGGAGTCCTACGACGCCGACGACAACCGCGTGGCCACCAACCAGCCGCAGCACCTGCTGAAAGTCGCCACCAGCTATCGCCTGCCGGCCGAGCTGAACAAGCTGACCGTGGGCGGCAACTGGCAGTGGCAAAGCCGCACCTACTTCATCGATGACAGCTTTGTCGACGAGGTCACCGACGAGCCGCTGCCCAGCCACGCGTTCACACAGGATGCGTACGGCGTGGTCGGCCTGATGGCGGCCTATGACCTGAGCCAGCAGCTCAAGCTGTCCGCCAACCTCAACAACCTGTTCGACAAGGCGTACTACAGCGGGATCGGCAACTACAACTCGGTGTACTACGGCAACCCGCGCAACGTGATGTTCAACGTGAAGTATTCGTTCTGATCGACAGCGCGGCGGGGCTGAGCACCTGCCCTTGCAAGCGCTCCACCGATACAACTTTTGAACAAAGCGTGCCTCCAATACCAGGTGAGCGGTGCCGTTGCGCCGCTACCCTGGAGGCTTCCCATGGCGATACCTACCCGCTTGCTGCTGTCCTGTCTCGCACTGGCCCTGGCCGGCTGCAGCAGTTCCAGTGATCGACAGCCCCCCACCACCATGCAGGTGGACCTGCAGCGCTACCAGGGCACCTGGTACGAGCAGGCGCGGCTGCCGATGTTCTTCCAGCGCAACTGCGTACAGTCGCAGGCGCATTACGGCCTGCGCGAGGATGGACGCATCGACGTAACCAACCGCTGCCTGGAGAAGGATGGCCAGTGGGCCGAGGCGCGGGGCAGCGCCGAGCCCCAGCAGCCAGGCAGGACCGACAAGCTGTGGGTGCAGTTCGACAATTGGTTCAGCCGCCTGCTGCCTGGGCTGACCAAAGGCGACTACTGGGTGATCTATCACGATCCGGCCTACAACGTGGCGCTGGTGGGCCACCCCAACCGCGAATACCTGTGGCTGCTGTCCAGAACCCCGAGCGTCAGCCGCGAGACGCGGGACCAATTGCTGACCATTGCTCGCCAGCAGGGCTACGACACCCACGCGCTGATCTGGCGTCAGGACGGCCCTCGCGTGCCGTGACAGCCAACGCAGCCACCTACCCCGGGTGCCCATCCACCCGGGCCTGCAGCAACATCGGCGCATAGCGCCAGGTGTACAGGGCAAAGGCCAGCACCCAGCACACCCCTGCCAGCCACACCCCCGCCAGTGGCAGCCACACCACCAGCAGCACGCGGCTGAGGCAGGCCAGGTTGAGCAGGATGAACGCCAGGGTCATGCCCGCAGGCGGTTCGAGCGCGCGCCCGGTGTGGCCCAGGCTGACCCGCGCGATCATCGCCAGCACCAACCCGGCCATGGCGCCGATGGTGAGGCAATGCACGGCCAGGCTGGGGTTCAGTGCAACCCCCAGATGCCAGGCAGCCATTCCCAGGCACGCCAGCGCCAACCAGCCATAGGCCAGGTGCAGCGACCACAGCAACGGCACGCCCCACACCCCGCGATCATGCCAGCGCAGCAGACGCAGGCCATGCCCGACCGCCAGCGCCGCGAACAGCAGCCCGAGCCACCGGCGTGGCG
>NZ_JAAHBU010000040.1 GCF_010671725.1 Pseudomonas brassicae
TGCACGCGCTGGTGACCAGCGGCGAGCTGGACCGTGCCTTGGGCGCCGGCGAGTTGTGTGCCCAGGTGGCCGCTGCGGCCCAGGCGGCCAGCAACGAAGACGAGCTGGCGCGCAACCTGCGCCGCCAGCGCACGCGCCAGCAGGTGCGCATCATCTGGCGTGACCTGACCCGTCAGGCCGACCTGGTACAGACCTGTCGCGACCTGTCCGACCTGGCCGACGCGTCCATCGACCAGGCCTACCAATGGCTCTACCCGCGCCTGTGCGCGCAGTTCGGCACCCCCACCGGGCACCGCAGCGGCCTGCCCCAGCACATGGTGGTGCTGGGCATGGGCAAGCTGGGCGCGGTGGAGCTGAACCTGTCGTCGGACATCGACCTGATCTTCGCCTACCCCGAGGGCGGCGAGACCGTGGGCGTGAAGCGCCCACTGGACAACCAGGAGTTCTTCACCCGGCTGGGTCAGCGCCTGATCAAGGCACTCGACCCGATCACCGTCGACGGCTTCGTGTTTCGCGTCGACATGCGCCTGCGCCCTTACGGCTCGGCCGGCGCGCTGGTGCTCAGCTTCAATGCACTGGAGCAGTACTACCAGGACCAGGGCCGCGACTGGGAACGCTACGCCATGATCAAGGCGCGGGTGGTGGCTGGTGACCAACTGGCCGGTGCGCAACTGCAGGAGATGCTGCGCCCGTTCGTGTACCGCCGTTACCTGGACTTCTCGGCCATCGAGGCGCTGCGCACTATGAAGCAGCTGATCCAGCAGGAGGTGCGGCGCAAGGGCATGGCCGAGAACATCAAGCTGGGTGCCGGCGGCATCCGCGAAGTGGAATTCATCGCTCAGGCGTTCCAGCTGATCCACGGCGGGCGCGACCTGAGCCTGCAGCAGCGGCCACTGCTCAAGGTGCTGGCGACCCTCGAAGGCCAGGGCTACCTGCCACCGGCAGTGATTGCCGAATTGCGTGAGGGCTACGAGTTCCTGCGCTACACGGAACACGCGATCCAGGCCATCGCCGACCGCCAGACCCAGATGCTGCCCGACGGCGAGCTGGACCGTGCGCGCATCGCCTTCATGCTCGGCTTCGACCACTGGGACAGCTTCCATGCGCAACTGATGCACTGGCGCGGGCGTATCGACTGGCACTTCCGCCAGGTGATCGCCGACCCCGACGAAGACGAGGGCGAGGAGGGCGAAGTGGTGGTCGGTGGCGAGTGGCTGCCGCTGTGGGAGGAGGCCCAGGATGAAGAAGCCGCCTGTCGCCAGTTGACCGACGCGGGCTTCGCCGATGCCGGCAAGGCCCTCAAGCAGCTCGCCGGCCTACGCGCCAGCCCGCAGTTGCGCGCCATGCAGCGCCTCGGCCGCGAACGCCTGGATGCCTTTATTCCGCGCCTGCTGGCCCAGGCGGTCGAGCATGCCGACCCGGACCTGGTGCTGGAGCGCGTGCTGCCGCTGGTCGAGGCCGTGGCGCGCCGTTCCGCCTACCTGGTGCTGCTGACCGAAAACCCCGGTGCGTTGCGCCGCCTGTTGACCCTGTGCGCGGCCAGCCCGTGGATTGCGGCGCAGATCACGCGTTTCCCGCTGCTGCTCGACGAGTTGCTCAACGAAGGCCGGCTGTTCAGCCCGCCACAGGCGCCAGAACTGGCCGCCGAGCTGCGCGAGCGGCTGACGCGTATCCCCGAGGACGATCTGGAGCAGCAGATGGAGGCGCTGCGCCACTTCAAACTGGCCCACAGCCTGCGCGTGGCCGCCTCGGAAATTGCCGGCAGCCTGCCCCTGATGAAGGTCAGCGACTACCTGACCTGGCTGGCTGAAGCCATCCTCAACCAGGTGCTGGCCCTGGCCTGGCGCCAGACCGTGGCGCGCCATGGCCAGCCCAAACGCAGCGATGGCAGCCTGTGCGACCCGGGCTTCATCATCGTCGGCTACGGCAAGGTCGGCGGTATCGAGCTGGGGCATGGCTCGGACCTGGACCTGGTGTTCATCCACGACGGCGACCCGCAGGCCGAGACCGACGGCGCCAAGCCGATCGACAGTGCGCAGTTCTTCACCCGCCTGGGCCAGCGCATCATTCACCTGCTGACCACCCAGACCAACTCCGGCCAGCTGTATGACGTGGACATGCGCCTGCGCCCGTCCGGAGCGTCGGGGCTGCTGGTGAGTTCGCTGGGCGCCTTCGAGCGCTACCAGCAGAACGAAGCCTGGACCTGGGAGCACCAGGCGCTGGTGCGCGCGCGCGTGCTGGTGGGCTGCGCGCAGGTAGGGGCAGCGTTCGAGGGGGTGCGTGCGCAGGTGCTGGGCCAGGCCCGCGACCTGGACAAGCTGCGCGCCGAGGTCAGCGAGATGCGCGCCAAGATGCGCGACAACCTGGGCACCCGGGCGACCCAGGCCGGGCTTGGCGCGAATGCCTACGACAGCGGCGTGGCCTTCGATATCAAGCAGGATGCCGGTGGTATCGTCGATATTGAATTTATGGTGCAATACGCCGCCCTGGCCTGGTCGCACGAGCACCCGGTGCTGCTGCGTTATACCGACAATATCCGCATCCTCGAAGGGCTGGAGGCGGTCGGCCTGATGCCGGCCAGCGATGCGGTATTGTTACGCGAAGTGTACAAGGCGTTCCGCTCCGCAGCGCACCGCCAGGCCCTACAGAAACAGGCCGGGGTGATCGATGCCGGGCAGTTTGTCGTCGAGCGCCGCGAGGTGCGGCGTATCTGGGCGCAACTGGGGCTGAGCTGAACCGGCGCTGAATACGCGCTGAATATCGACCAGGCGATACCACGGCAGGAGGCCGGCCACGACCACAGCCTACACTGAGTGGCGTACACTGGTCGGACCACGCCTGATTATAAAGAAGGGAGGCCAGGCTGTTGGCAAACAGGCTGCAGCCTCCCTGATCGTTTCTGGATAAAGCATGAGAATTTTGATCATTGGGCCCAGTTGGGTGGGCGACATGGTAATGGCACAGACGCTGTTCCATGTGCTGAAGCAGCGTCACCCCACGTGCGTGATCGATGTGCTGGCCCCCGAGTGGAGTCGCCCGATCCTCGAGCGCATGCCCGAAGTGCGCCAGGCCTTGAGCTTTCCGCTCGGCCACGGCGCGCTGGAACTGGCCACGCGGCGGCGCATCGGCAAGTCGCTGGCCGGCCAGTACGACCAGGCGATCCTGCTGCCCAACTCGCTCAAGTCGGCGCTGGTGCCGTTCTTTGCCGGCATCCCCCAGCGTACCGGCTGGCGTGGCGAGCTGCGCTATGGCCTGCTCAACGATGTGCGCAAGCTCGACAAGGCGCGCTACCCACTGATGATCGAACGCTTCATGGCGCTGGGCTATCCGGCCGGTGCCGCGCTGCCCAAGCCGTACCCGCGGCCGAGCCTGCAGATCGAAGCCGGCAGCCGCGACGCTGCGCTGGCCAAGTTCGGCCTGAGCCTGGACCGCCCGGTATTGGCCCTGTGCCCCGGCGCCGAGTTCGGCGAAGCCAAGCGCTGGCCGTCGGAGCATTACGCCAAGGTCGCCGAGATCAAGATCCGCGAAGGCTGGCAGGTGTGGCTGTTCGGCTCGAAGAACGACCATGCGGTCGGCGAGTCGATCCGCGAGCGCCTGATCCCGGGCCTGCGTGAAGAGTCGGTAAACCTCAGTGGCGAGACGTCGCTGGCCGAAGCCATCGACCTGCTGTCGTGCAGCGACGCGGTGGTGTCCAACGATTCGGGGCTGATGCACGTGGCGGCTGCGCTGAACCGCCCGCTGGTGGCGGTGTATGGTTCGACCTCGCCGGGCTTCACGCCGCCGCTGGCCGAGCAGGTCGAGGTCGTGCGTCTGGGGCTGGAGTGCAGCCCGTGTTTTGACCGCACCTGCCGTTTCGGCCACTACAATTGCCTGCGCCAGCTGGAGCCCGAGGCCGTTGCCTCGGCGTTGCAGCGGCTCAACGGTCCGTCGCTGGTCGACGTCACGGTCGAGGTCGATTAAGTTGCGGGTACTGCTGATCAAGACCTCCTCGCTGGGGGATGTCATCCATGCGCTGCCGGCCTTGACCGACGCGGCCCATGCCATTCCCGGCATCCGCTTCGACTGGGTGGTTGAGGAAGGCTTTGCCGAGATCCCCACCTGGCACCCGGCCGTCGACCGGGTAATCCCCGTGGCCATCCGGCGCTGGCGCAAGAACCTCTGGCAGACGCTCAGCAATGGCGAGTGGCGCCAGTTCAAGAAGCGCCTGCGCGAACGCCAGTACGACCTGGTGATCGACGCCCAGGGCCTGGTCAAGAGCGCCTGGCTGACCCGCTACGTCAAGGCACCGGTGGCCGGGCTGGACCGTTATTCGGCGCGCGAAGGGCTGGCCAGCCGTTTCTATGACCGACGCCTGTCGGTGGCCCGTGCGCAACATGCGGTGGAGCGGGTGCGCCAGCTGTTCGCCCTGGCCCTGGGCTACGACCTGCCGTCGGGGTTGGGCGACTACGGGCTGGACCGCTCGCGGCTGGAAGAAATACCCGCCATGCCCTACGTGGTGTTCCTGCATGGCACCACCTGGGACACCAAGCACTGGCCCGAGGTGTACTGGCGCCAGTTGGCCGAGCGCCTGGGGCGCAGCGGCCTGCATATCTGCCTGCCATGGGGCAACCCGGCCGAGAAGGCCCGCGCCGAACGTATTGCCCAGGGCCTGAAGAATGCCCAGGTACTGCCCAGGCTGAACCTGGCGGGGGTGGCGCGGGTGCTGGCCGCCGCCAAGGCCTGCGTGGCCGTGGACACCGGCCTGGGGCACCTGGCGGCGGCACTCGATGTGCCGACCCTGTCGCTGTTCGGCCCGACCAACCCGGGCCTGACTGGAGCCTACGGCAAGTCGCAGGTGCACCTGGGCAGCGATTTCCCGTGCGCCCCGTGCCTGCAGAAGAAATGCACCTACAAGCCGAGCGCCGAAGACCAGCGCCGGTTCGATCTAAAACGCGAGTGGCCGCTGTGCTTCACTCGCCTGAATCCCGAGCGTGTGGCGAGCCAGTTGAGCGCGTTGCTGCGGGCTGAGGACGTTCGTTGATGCAACTGGCCTTTGTGCTCTACAAGTATTTCCCCTTCGGCGGCCTGCAGCGTGACTTCATGCGCATCGCCCTGGAGTGCCAGCGCCGTGGGCACCAGATCCGCGTGTACACGCTGATCTGGGAGGGCGAGGTGCCCGCGGGCTTCGAAGTGCTGGTGGCGCCGGTCAAGGCGCTGTTCAACCATCGGCGCAACGAGAAGCTCACCGCCTGGATGGAGGCGGACCTGGCCAGGCGCCCGGTCGATCGCCTGATCGGCTTCAACAAGATGCCGGGGCTGGACGTGTACTACGCCGCCGATGGCTGCTTCGAAGACAAGGCGCAGAACCTGCGCCACTCGCTGTACCGGCGCTGGGGCCGCTACCGGCACTTTGCCGAGTATGAGCGGGCGGTGTTTGCACGCGATGCCAAGACCGAGATCCTGATGATCTCCGAAGTCCAGCAGCCGCTGTTCGTCAAACACTATGACACCCCGGCCGAGCGCTTCCACCTGCTGCCACCGGGCATCAGCCAGGATCGCCGAGCACCGGACAATGCCGCCCAGATCCGTGCCGAATTTCGCCGCGAGTTCAACCTGGCAGACGATGAGCGCCTGCTGGTGCAGATTGGTTCGGGGTTCAAGACCAAGGGCGTGGACCGCAGCCTCAAGGCCCTGGCGGCCTTGCCTGCGAGCCTGCGCAAGCGCACCCGGCTGATGGTGATCGGCCAGGACGACCCCAAGGTGTTCCAGCTGCAAAGCGCAGCCCTGGGGCTGGGCGAACAGGTGCAGTTCCTCAAGGGGCGCAGCGATATCCCGCGTTTCCTGCTCGGGGCTGACCTGCTGATCCATCCGGCGTACAACGAGAACACCGGTACGGTGCTGCTCGAAGCCGTGGTGGCCGGGCTGCCGGTGCTGGTCTCGGCCGTGTGCGGCTACGCCCATTACATTGCCGAGGCGGATGCTGGCCTGGTACTCGATGAGCCGTTCGAGCAAGAGCAGCTCAATCGCTACCTGCAACGCATGCTCGAAGACGACGCGGCGCGTGCCGACTGGAGCCGTAACGGCCTGGCCTTCGCAGACAGCGCCGACCTCTACAGCATGCCGCAGCATGCGGCTGACGTGATCCTGGCGCAGGAGCGCGCATGAAACTGATACTGGCAGAACCCTTCAAGCGCCTGTGGGCCGGGCGCGACGCCTTCGAGGCCGTCGAAGCCCTGCAAGGCGAGGTGTACCGCGAGCTGGAAGGCCGACGTACGCTGCGCACCGAGGTCGACGGCAACGGCTATTTCGTCAAGATCCACCGTGGCATCGGGTGGGGCGAGATCTTCAAGAACCTGCTCACCGCCAAGCTGCCGGTGCTCGGTGCCGGCCAGGAATGGCGGGCGATCAAGCGCCTGCACGAGGTCGGCGTGCCGACCATGACCGCCGTGGCCTACGGCGAGCGCGGCAGCAACCCGGCAACCCAGCACTCGTTCATCGTCACCGAGGAACTGGCGCCCACCGTCAGCCTCGAAGACTTCAGCCTCGACTGGGTCAAGCAGCCGCCGGCGCCGCGTCTCAAGCGTGCACTGATCGCCGAAGTGGCGCGCATGACCGGCATGATGCACCGCGCCGGGGTCAACCATCGCGACTGCTACATCTGCCATTTCCTGCTGCACACCGAGCGGCCGGTAACCCCGGACGACTTCAGGCTGTCGGTGATCGACCTGCACCGCGCGCAGACCCGCGCGACGATCTCGCGGCGCTGGCGCGACAAGGACCTGGCCGCGCTGTACTTCTCGGCGCTGGACATCGGCCTGACGCGTCGCGACAAGTTGCGTTTCCTGCGGGGCTACTTCCAGCAGCCACTGCGCCAGGTGCTGAGCGAGCACGCCACGCTGCTGCGCTGGCTGCAAGGCAAGGCCGACAAGCTCTACGCGCGTAAGCAACGGTATGGGGATGCGCTCTGATGGCGGGTTGGACACTGGAGCCTGCTTACCAGGCACTGGCGCAGGATTTTGGCAGCATCGAAGCAGTCTTTGCGCTCAAGGGCGAGCGCCTGACCCATGACCCGCTGAGCGAGGTGATCCGGGTCGAGCGCGACGGCGTGAATTACTACGTCAAGCGCTATACCGGCGCCGGCAAGGGCCTGCGCCGCTACCTGGGGCGCCCGCGGATCAAGGCCGAATGGCAGAACCTCAAGCAGTTCGCCAAATGGGGCATCCCCACCGCCGAAGTGGTGGCGTGCGGCCTGCAACGGCGCGGCCTGACCTTTGGCCGCGGCGCGATGATCACCCGCGAGCTGCCGCGCACCGAAGACCTGTCGGCACTGGCCAAGCGCCGCGACGCACGCCTGGCCGACCGGCGTTGGGTCGACCATGTCAGCCAGCAGCTGGCGCGCCATACGCGCACGATGCATGACCACCACTTCACCCACAACGACCTGAAGTGGCGCAACCTGCTGGTGGACGATCAGGGCACGCTGTTCTTCATCGACTGCCCGACCGGCGCCTTCTGGGTCAGCTTCATGCTGCGCTACCGCATTACCAAGGACCTGGCCTGCCTGGACAAGGTGGCCAAGTACCACCTGTCGGCCACCCAGCGCCTGCGTTTCTACCTGCAATACCGTCGTCGCGAGCGCCTGAACGCGGCTGACAAGCGCCGCGTGCGGCATATCGTGACGTTTTTCGAGGGGCGTGAATGAGTGATTTCCTGGCCAGTGCCGAGACGGCACTGCTTGAGCGCCATGGCCTCAACGGGTTCGACCCGCTGTGGGCGCTGCAACTGGACGCGGTGGACGAGCCCAACACCGGGCGTGGTGGCTGGAGCAGCGTCTATCGCCTCGAACTGGAGGGCAAGGGCTTCTACCTCAAGCGTCAGAGCGACTATCTGACGCGCACCTTGCACAGCCCGTTCGGCGAGCCGACGTTCGCCCGTGAGTTTCGCAACATCAAGCGCTACCAGAAGCTGAACATCCCGGCGTTGCAGGCGGTGTTCTACGCCGAGCGCCGTGTCGATGGCGAGCGCCGCGCGATCCTGCTGACCCGTGCCCTGGATGACTGGAGCGACCTCGACCACCTGCTCGGCCACTGGCCGCAGCTGGCCCTGGAGCAGCGCCAGCAGATCCTGCGCGCCTGCGGCGAACTGGCCCGCACGCTGCACACGGCGGGGCAGGTGCATGGCTGCTTCTACCCCAAGCACATCTTTCTGCGCGAGTGCCGCGAGGGCTGGCAGGCGCAGCTGATCGACCTGGAGAAGACACGGCCGCTGCTGTTTGGCCAACGTGACCGGCTCAAGGACCTGGAGCCCCTGCTGCGCCGTGCTGCGGCGTGGAGCGTGGGTGATGTGCGGCTGATGCTGGCGGCCTACCTGGAACAACCAGCCGACAGCGCGCTGGTGGACACCTGGCTGCAGCGCCTGCTGCACCGCCGTCGTGATAAAGAGGCTCGCTGATGCGTCTGTCTGAACTCAAGAATGCCGGGCGCACCCCGGCGCTGCCGTTGAGCATTCCCCTGGCCGATGCGGCAGGCCCCGCCGAGCTGCAGCTGCTGAGCCTGCTGCGGGTACTGCCGGGCCAGCGTTATGTGGGGGCCGGTGTATGGCGCGGCACGCCGGTGCTGGCCAAGTTGCTGGTTGGCGGCAATGCGGCGCGCCACTTCCAGCGCGAGCTGGCCGGTGTGCGCCTGCTTGCCGAGCAGGGCCTGAGCACACCGTTGTTGCTGGCCGACGGGCTGCGCGAAGGCGAGGGTGGCTGGCTGCTGTTCGAGTTTCTTGAACAGGCACAGAGCCTGGGCGATGCCTGGGCCGAGGTCGAGGCCTTGCCGGCACTGGCCGATGAACAGCAGGCGGTGCTCGGCGAAGCGCTGGGTGCGTGGCGCAGATGCACGCCAAGGGCTTGTGGCAGGCCGACCTGCACCTGGACAACCTGTTGCGCCACGGCGGCCAGCTGTACCTGATCGATGGGGCCGGGGTCAAAGCCGAAACCCCCGGGCAGCCGTTGTCGCGCCAGCAGGTGCTGCAGAACCTGGGGGTGTTCTTCGCCCAGTTGCCCAAGCGCCTGGAGCCGTTTGTCGAGGAATTGCTGGTGCACTATGTGCTGGTCAATGGGGAACATGCGCTGCCGCTCGAAGCGTTGCAGAAGCAGATCGACAAGGTGCGCAACTGGCGCCTGAAGGACTACCTGGACAAGGCCGGACGCGAGTGCACACTGTTCAGCGTCGAGCGCGGACCTTCCGGGCTGCGCTCGGTACGCCGCACGGAACTGGCCGCGATGCTGCCGGTGCTGGAACAGGCCGATGCGCTGATCGACCAGGGCCATCTGTACAAGACCGGCGGCGCGGCGAGTGTTGCACGGGTCGAGGCCGGTGGGCGCAGCCTGGTGCTCAAGCGCTACAACATCAAGAACACCGCGCATTGGTTCAAGCGTTTCTGGCGCCCCAGCCGGGCCTGGCATTCGTGGATCGAAGGGCATCGCCTGGAGTTTCTCGGTATCGCCACGCCCAGGCCGCTGGCGGTGCTGGAAAAACGTGTGCTGGGGCTGCGCAGCCGTGCGTACCTGGTCACCGAGTATGCCGACGGTGCCGACCTGATCGCCTGCTTTGCACCGTTCGTCGAGAGCGGCGAGGTGCCCGAGGCGCAGTTGCACGCCTTGCAGGCGCTGCTGGCACAACTGATGCGCGAACGCATCAGCCATGGCGACATGAAAGGCCACAACCTGTTCTGGCAGGACGGCGAGTGGTCGCTGATCGACCTCGACGCCATGTGCCAGCACGCCACGCAGATGAGTTTTGCCCCGGCGTTCGCGCGCGACCGCGCGCGCCTGTTGCGCAATTGGCCAGGTGACAGCGCGCTGTATCAGCGCCTGGATCAGCTGCTGCCGCGGATCGCCGAGTAAGCCTGGGGCAGCGCCAGCCAGTCGCTGCTGCGCCCGGTCTGGCGCACCCGTACCTGCCAGCGCTGGTCCTGCCAGCGCAGCGCGGCCCAGGCCGGTACGGCGCCGTGCTGGGCCGCAGGGATCAGCAGGTGGTAGTGCTGCCCGAGCAGGTGTGCGCGCAGCGGCAATTGCCCGCCGCCGGTCTGCAGGTAGAGCTGGCCGTCGGCGTCAAACAGGCCGTCGCCGCCCGGTACCGGCTTGCCCTGCAAGGGCGTGGTGCTGCGGCAATCATCGAACAGTTGCGCAAGGTCAGGCAGGCCGTCGTGCCAGAACACCCCCGAATCCACGTACCAGTCGCCGTGCGGCACGCGCTTGAGCGGCAGTTGCAGGTAGGCGTTGGGCTGGTCGGGATCGATCACCCGCCAGCGCCGGCCGTCGAAGGTGATGTGATAGAAGCGCCCCTGCTTGTCGCGAACGTAGTACTGGGAGATGCCCTGATACTGCGAGGGCTTTTCGTAGACGCCTTCCTGGTAGATACCGTCGACGCGGTAGCGCAAGGTGCCACTGTCGACCTTGACCGAGAGGCGCCTGGGCAGCAGCAGCGGTGCCTTGTGCGGAAGGTTGCGCATCACGCGCCGCATCCGCGTCGAGCCCCCGAGGCTGCCGAAGGCATCGCCCAACTGGCTCAGGGCGCTGTAGCTGTGGCGCATCAGCGCTTCGCGATCGCCGTGTTCCAGCGCCTCAAGCCCGTCCCAGATGGCGATGGCCGCACGGCCGAACGCCAGTGGCACGAGGGCGCGGTTGGGCAGTACCAGGCAGATCAGGTCCAGCACCTGCCAGAACCCTTCGATCACCGAATGCACGTTGGCTTCCTCGGTGCTGCGGCTGCCGGCATCGGCGTCGGCCAGCAGCGCGCGCACCTCTGCCGCGTACATTGCCTGGAACAGGTCACCTTCGATCAACGGGCGCCTCACATGCGCGCCGATTCTGCCGCGGGCCAGCAGGCTGTCGGTCTTCGCCGCCTGGGCCGCGGGCAGGCGCCGGGTCACATAGCTGCGCAGCGCGGGCTTGTCGCGCAGGCTGCGCAACAGCTCGCGGGTATTGCGGTACTCGCGCCAGGGGCGGCTGTCGGGGGCATCGGGGGCGTAGAGCACAAAGGAGGGCAGGCTGTTCTCGTCGGCGGTAATCAGCAGCACCCCCTGTACCGTGCTGCCCTGGATGAGCAGTTGGCGCACGTGCAGATGATGCCCCTCGACCGTGGGCCGCAGGCGACTGTCAGGGTATTGCAGCACGGTCTTGACCCACTGGTGGCCGCGCTCGCCACGGTCGATGCTGAAGTGCCCGGCATAGCGTGCCTTGACGGCTTCGGCGCGCATGCGCGCGCGGCAGATCTGTGCATGAGCCGATGCACGCCATCGGCCATCGGCCGAGGTGAGCAGTTGGGTGCGCAGGAACTCGGCGTAGCTGCTGCCCACGTTCAGCGTGCGTGCCAGGCGTTTCAGGTAGCCGGCCTCGAGGCCGACGACAGGGCTGGCATCGGGGTGATGCACGCGGGCGGTCAGCCAGTAGTCCACGTCCAGCCAGGCGACATTGAGCAGGGCCAGCTCTTGCAGGCTGTAGGTGGTGCTGACCAGCTCGATGCTGGCGCCGACCTGCGGCCGGCTGGTCACGGGCACGTAGCTGCCGGGTAGCAACGGGTTGACCAGCGGGCCGATCTGACGCGCCTGGGTGACCGTGATCTGCACGCGCGCCGGGTCGATCTGCAGGCCCAGGTCATGCTGCACGCGTTCCTTGAGGCGGGCATTGGCCCAGGCCAGCAGGCTGTTGCGCTGGCGGAACTGGGTCAGGGTGGGAATGCCCGGTGCGGCCGCCTGTTCGATGGCGCGGCCAGCGCCTGCAGGGTTTGCATGATTTCGCCCAGGCCTTGCTGGGACGTCTTGTGCAGCCAGCTGGGCAGGTTCTTTTCCAGCAGCAAGGCGTAGCGGGTAGCCAGGGCGCCCTTGCTGAGGATGTCCTGCTCCAGGTCCAGGGCCTGGCGCAGGGCTGTGTGGTGGGGCGGGTCGGCGTGCCAGACGCTGGCCAGGCGTGCACGCTGTGCATCGTGCAGGCGCTCGATCTGATGCTCCACGGCGTCATCGGCAAACCCGTCATAGCGCAGGCGCTCGGCCTGCCTGGCACGTATCGGGTCGTCGGGGCGGCTGAACAGGCACAGCAGCGGTGCGGCCTGCAGCGGGTCGTCAAGTCGCTCGCTCAGTTCGATGTGCAGCTCGGCGAGGTTGTCGAAGGCTTCGATACCATGGGCCAGGCTGCACAGCAACACGTGGCCCACTGGCTCGTCGGCGTCGATGATGCGGCCCTGCGGGCCGGTTTCACTCAGCACCAGTACACCGGCCAGGTGCGCGCGCCAGTTGGGCTGGCTGGCGCTGAGCAGGGGGCGATAGACCTGGGGGCGGCGGGCCAGCGGCAGGTGCAGGCGCTGCCAGCTGTGGGGCAGGTCGAGCAGGGTGTTCAGCAACTGGATGTGTGCCCGCGCGAGGGTCTGGTCGGTTTGACGCAGTGCCAGTTCGGCCCGCAGTTGTTCACGCCGCAACTGCACCAGGCGCTGCTGGCGGCTGACCCCGGCGGCGTCGGGTTGGGCCCACCAGGCAGCGAGGTCGCCGTGCAACTGGATGCGGTCCGGGGTGTCGGGCAGGCCCTGGAGCAGGGCCTTGATCTGTTGGTCCAGGGATTCGAGGTGTTCGAGCGGTCGCATGGTGTGGCTCCTCACGATAGCGAGCGGGCCATGTTAGGTGAGGTGGCAACAGGCGCTGCGGTAATCATGTACGGCGGGGCTGTCGCGTGTGTAACCCCACCTTCTCGGCCTCACCTGGATCGCAAACCGAACACGCAAGGCTGACGATGGTGCGACGTTGCAGGCGGTGTCCTAGAAGCGGTAATTGACGCTGGCGACCACATTGCGTTGGTCGCCGTAGTAGCACCAGAAGCCGTCGCAGTTGGCCAGGTAGTCCTTGTTCAGCAGGTTCTTGGCTTCGATCGCCACGCTCAGGCCTTTCAGGCTGGCATCCAGGCGCCCCAGGTCGTAGTGCAGCGCTGCGTCGTACACGGTGTATGCGCCGACGTGTGCCACTTCGGTGTTGGCGGTGTTGCCATAGGTGTCGCCCACATGGCGCGCGCCAGCCCCCACGCCGAAACCGTCGAGCACGCCGGCCTGCCAGGTGTAGTCGGCCCATAGCGTGGCCTGGTGGCGCGGGATCAGCGCCATGCGGTTGCCGACTTCACTGGCCAGGCCCTGCTGGATCTGGGTATCGGTGTAGCTGTAGGAGGCGACCAGCGTGAGCGTGTCGGTCACGGCGCTGGTGGCTTCCAGCTCCAGGCCGCGTAGCTGAAACTCGCCCACCTGGCGGTTGATGCTGCCTTCGGTGACCTTCACGTTGTGCTGGCGCAGGTCGTAGGCGGCTGCGGTCAGCAGGGTGTTGCCGGCCAGCGGCTGGAACTTCACGCCGGCTTCGTACTGGCGGCCCTGGGTGGGCTTGAATGACTGCGTTGCAGCGACGTTGGCACCGCTGCTGGGCTGGAACGACTCGGTGTAGGACAGGTACGGCGTGATGCCGTTGTCGAACACGTAGCCCAGGCCCACATTGGCGGTGAAGGCTTTGTCGCGCAGGGTGCTGGTGAGCCCTGCCTGGTTGTGGAAGGTGGTGGCGGTGTGGATCCAGTCTTCACGCCCACCCAGGGTCAGGCGCCAGCTGTCGAGGGCGATCTGATCCTGCAGGTAGACGCCGCTCTGGTGGGTTTTCTGGCGGTAATCCTGCAGGGCGATGTAGCTGACACGGGACAGATCGGCGCCGTACACCGGGCGAACCACGCTGATTGGCGGCACATTTATGCCGGTGATGTTGCCGTTGGCATCAAAGGTATGCGAGCCCCCATATAGCCACTGGTAACGGGTGTTGCTGCGCTGGTGGTCCAGGCCCAGCAGCAGGGTGTGGCTGAGTGCGCCGGTGGTGAAGTCGGCCTGCAGGTTGTTGTCGAGGGCGAACTGGGTGATGTCTTCGTTGACGATGCCCGACTCGCGGTTGACGCTGCCGTCGGCCTGCACGCTGTTGACGGTGGCGACGTTGACCGCCTGCAAGCCCAGGTCGCTCCTGGTGTAGCGCAGGTTCTGGCGAAACTGCCAGGTGTCATCGAGACGCTGTTCGAAGGCGTAGCCCAGCGCGTAGTAGGTACGGTCGTAGAAGTCCCAGTCAGGCTCGCCAAGGTTCTTGTGATGGGAGATCTTCGCCCCGGCCGGCGAGCCCTGCCGGGTGCCCTGCAACGGCAGGAACTGCCCGGTGATACCGGTATCGTCGCGGGTGAACTGCGAAATGAAGGTCAGCCGGGTGTCGTCGGCCAGGTTCCAGGCCAGGCTCGGCGCCAGGTTGTAGCGCTGGTCGGGGATGTGGTCGACGGGGGCATTGCTGTCGCGCACCACGCCGCTGATGCGGTAGAGCCACTGGCCGGCGGCGTCGACCTTGCCGGTGCTGTCGAAGTTGACCTGGCGGTGCTGGTTGCTGCCGACCTGGGCCTGGAGCTGGTGGGCACTGTCGACCTGGGGGCGGCGGCTGAGCATTTCGAGCATGCCGCCGGGCGGGGTCTGGCCGTACACCGACGAGGCCGGGCCGCGCAGTACGGTGATGCGCTCCAGGTTCCACGGTTCGACCTTGGGGTTGGCGAACGAGCCCTTGGGCAGTGGCAGCCCGTCGAGGAACTGGGTCGGGTCGAAGCCGCGCACCCGCAGCCAGTCGGCGCGGGCGTCGGCGCCGTAGCCGCTGCTTTGCACGCCGACGGTATAGCGCAAGGCGTCGTTGAGGTTGAGCACCTGACGTTGGTCGAGTTGCTGGCGGGTGATCACCGACAGCGAGCGCGGCGTTTCGACGATCGGCGTGTCGGTCTTGCTGCCAGCGGCGGTGCGGCTGGCGGTAAAGCCCGTGGCCGGGTCCCAGGCGCGTTCCCGGTGATCGGCGGCATTGATGCTGATTGGCGGCAGCGCGAGGCGGCCTTCGGGCGCGGGTCCCAGGCTGTAGGTGCCGGCAGCGCTCTGCTGCAGTTGCAGGCCGGTGCCACGTAGGGCGGCCTGCAATGCACCGACGCCGTCGAAATCGCCGTTGACCGGCGCCGAGCGCAGGCCGCTGGCCAGGCGCGGGTTCAGCGTCAGGGCAATGCCGGCCTGGCTGGCGATCTGGTTGAGGGTGGTGGCGAGCGGGCCGGTGGGCAAATTGTAGCGGTGCTGCCCGGCAGCGAGCGCTGTGCTGCCGGCCAGGGTCAGGGCCAGCAGGCAGCGGCGCAGCAGCGTTTCAAAGGGGCAGGGCATGCAGCGGATCCTCGACGCAATAAGTGCTGACTAGCTTCCTTGCCGAATGAGCGGGGAAAAGTGACAGGGGTTGCCAGATAATCTTTTGCCTCAGGGTTTGAACCGCGATGGCGTCACCGCGAAGCTGCAGGCGCTCCCACCACCTTCACCCACCACGGCGTACGCTGCTCGATCTGCACCGGCAAGGTCGGCAGCAACGATTGCAGCGCCAGGTCGCTGTCCTTGAGCGGGAAGCTGCCGGTGATGCGCAACCCGGCCACCTCCGGCGCCACGCCCAGGTAACCGCTGCGGTAGCGTGCCAGCTCCGCCACCAGCGTATCCAGACGCACGTTGTCGACCACCAGCATGCCGCGCGTCCAGGCATCGGCGCCCATCCCCAACGGCGCGACGCGGTCCAGATGGTCATGGCGCATCAGCACTTGCTGGCCTTCGCGCAGGATCTGCTCGTCGCCACTGTCCAGCGGCTTGGCCGCCACCGCCGATTGCAGCACGCTCAGGCGCGTGCCCTGGTCTTCCTGGCGCACCAGGAAGCGTGTGCCCAGCGCGCGCAAGCGGCCGTCTGCGGTGGCGACGATAAACGGCCGTTCGTCGTTGTGCCCGGTCTCGATGGAGATCTCGCCCTCGTGCAACACCACCAGGCGCTGCCTGGCATCAAAGCGCACGTCCACCGCCGAATGGGTATTGAGGCTGATCAGCGTACCGTCTTCCAGGCGCAGGCTGCGTTGTTCGCCGGTGGCGGTGCGCTGGTCGGCCAGCCAGTAGCCCAGGCTCTGGTGCGCACTCAGCCAGCCCAGCAGGCCGCCCACCAGCACCAGGCTGGCAAGCCCGCGGCCAAGCTTGCGCACGCGCTGGCGCATGCCCACGCGCGATTGCCCCAGGGCCTTGCGCACCGGCCCTGCGGCTGCGGCAAAGCGCTGGTTGAGCATGCCCAGTTGCATCCAGGCCCGCGCATGCTCCTCGTCGGCGGCATGCCAGCGCTCGAACTCGGCACGCTCTTCGGCGCTGCCGGCGTCCAGGCACAGTTGCCAGGCAATCGCGGCGTCGAGCACGCGCGCCGATACCGGCTTGGCACTGATGCCGCTCATGTCGGCTCGCCGTACAGCGCCACGTAGCATTGGCGCATGCCCTGGGCCAGGTACTGGCGCACGCGCGACACCGATACACCCAGGCGCTCGGCGATCTCGGCATGGCCCATGCCGTCCAGGCGGTTGTACAGGAATGCCGCACGCGCCTTGCTCGACAGCTTGCCCAGCAGGCGGTCGATGGCCTTGAGGTCTTCAAGCATCAGGTGCTGTTGTTCGGGGGAAGGCTGCTCGGCCTCGGGGAGCAGCATCAGTTCGGCCAGGTAGGCCTGCTCCAGCGCCGCCCGCCGGAAATGATCGAACAGCAGGCCGCGCGCCACCGCCGCGAGAAACGCCCGGGGCTCGCGCGGGGCCGGCAACTGGTCGCGCCCGAGCAGGCGTACGAAGGTGTCCTGGCTCAGGTCTTCGGCACGATCGGCACAGGCGATGTTGCGCCGCAGCCAGTTCAGCAACCAGTTGCGATGATCACGGTACAGCGCACCAACCAGCTCACCGTGTGGGCTTTGCACTGACGACAAGACGTTCCCCGAAAAACAAGCGTTAACTAACGAGAATTATTCGCGATTGTGTCAGAGCCAGTGGCACTGTGCAATTAACGCTCATCGGATCGTCAGGGGAGGCGCTGCGCCAGCGATCAGAACCCGTGGCTGTGCTGCCGGCGGCGGCGCCAGCCCTGCAGGCGATGCTCCAGCAACAGCGGGCTGTCCAGGTGCTGGCGGCGGGCCTGGCTGAACAGGATTAATGCCAGCTCGGCAGTAACCTGGGCATCGGCGCTGGCATGGTGGCGCTCCTGGGCGTGCAGGCCAAAGCAGGCCGTCCAGTCGTCCAGCCCCGCGTCGCGCAACACCACGTTGGGGTTGAGCAGTGGCGCCAGTTCGGCGACATCGAAAAACGGGTGCTGCAAGCGGTAGCCCAGGCTTTCCTTCAGCGCGCGGCCGAGCATGCGCTGGTCGAACCCTGCGTGAAACGCCAGCAACGGGCTGTCGCCAATGAAGTCCATGAGGTCGAGCAGGGCCTCTGCCGGTGCACAGCCTGCGGCGATCGCACTGGGGCTCAGGCCATGGATCAGCACGCTGGGGCCGGGTTTGTGGTCGTGGCGGTGCAGGGTGCGTTCGAACTGCTGGCCCAGGTCGATGGCACCGTCCTCGATGACCACGGCGCCGATCGACAGCACCTGGTCGCGGTTGAGGTTCAGGCCGCTGGTTTCCAGGTCCAGCACCACCCAGCGCTGGGCGCGCAGGGAATGCTCCTGCAGCTCGGCCGGCGCCGGCAACTGCGCCAGGCGCTGCTGTTGGGTTGCGTCCAGGGGGGGGTGGCTGGGGCGCAGCCAGGTGAACAGGCTCATAGCTGGTACCGCAGGGCCAGGCTGCTTTGCAGGCGCTGGGCCTGGCGCAGGGATTCACGCAGGATGCGCCGGTCCAGGTCGTTGAGACTGTCGGGGTCGACGCGGTTGGAGTAGGGCAGGTTCTGTCGGGTCTGCAACTGATGCTGCTGCATGCGGGTCTGCTGGATGAAGTGGTAGGCCTCTTCATAGGCGCCGCCATCGAGCGGATCGATGATTTCCTTGGCCACCAGTTGACGCAGGCGCTCCTGGGTATTGTTGGCGGCGATGCCGTGGGCCAGTGCCAGCAGGCGGGCGCGTCGACGAAGGGCGTCAGGCCCTGCACCTTGAGGTCGAGGGTAGCGGCCTTGTCGCTGCCGCTGCGGGTCAGCACGAAATCACGGAAGCGCCCCACCGGCGGGCGCTGGCGCAGCGCGTTGGCGGCCATCATGCGCTGGAACAGGCGGTTGTCGGCGACCTGGTCGAGGATGCCCTGGCGCAACTGCTCGCAGGCGCGCTCCTCGCCCCATACCACGCGCAGATCGAAGTAGATGCTTGAGCCCAGCAGGTTCTCGGGCGTGGCCTCGCGAATGAACGCGGCGAAGCGCCGTGCCCATTCGGCGCGCGACAGGCACAGCTCGGGGTTGCTGGCCATGATGTTGCCCTTGCACAGGCTGAACCCGCACTGCGCCAGGCCCTGGTTGATGTGCAGCGCCAGCGGCAGCAGGCGGCTGCGGATCTCGGCGGCCTGGGCCGCGTCGCGTGCCTCGAACAGGATGCCGTTGTCCTGGTCGGTGTGCAGGGTCTGTTCGCGACGCCCCTCGCTGCCGAAGCACAGCCAGCTGAACGGTACGCCGGGGTCGCCCTTGTCCTGGATCGCCAGCTCGATCACGCGGCACACGGTATGGTCGTTGAGCAGGGTGATGATGTGGGTGATCTGGGTCGACGAGGCGCCGTGGGCGAGCATGCGTTCGACCAGTTGGCCGATCTCGCCGCGTAGCGACACCAGGTTGTCCACGCGCGGGGCGTGGCGAATGGTGCGCGCCAGGTGGACCAGGTCGACCCGTTGCAGCGAGAACAGGTCACGCTCGGACACCACCCCGCACAGGCGCTGGTCTTCGACCAGGCAGACGTGCGCGATATGGCGCTCGGTCATGGCGATGGCGGCATCGAAGGCACTCGCCTGCGGGCTGAGGTAGAACGGCCGGGCGGTCATGTGCCCAGCGATCGGCGCGGCGACGTCGGCGCTGGCGTCGGCTACCACCTGGCGCAGGTCACGCAGGGTGAAGATGCCCACTGGCGCGTGCTGCGCATCGACGATGACGATGCTGCCCACCTGTTGCTCGTGCATCCGGCGCACGGCCTCGCGCACCGGTGTGTCGGGGCTGCAGGTGACCGGGTGACGCATGGCCAGCTCGCCCAGGCGGGTGTTGAGCGAGTACTGGTTGCCCAGGCTTTCCACAGCGCGGCGTTGCACTTGCTGGTTGACCTGGTCGAGCAGGCTGCTGACCCCGCGCAGGGCGAAGTCGCGAAACGCCTCGCACAGCGCGAACAGGCGGATGAACGCGGCCTTGTTCAGTTGCAGGCAGAAGGTGTCTTCGGCCGCCAGGTGTTCGGTGCGGGTGGCCCGTTCGCCCAGCAGTGCGGCCAGCGGGAAGCACTCGCCGCCGGTGATCTCGAAGGTGGTCTCGGTGCCGCTGGCGGCATGGTTGCGCTCGCCCACCACGCGGCCCTGCTTGACGATGTAGAAGTGCTCGACGGGGCCGTCGGCAGGCTTGATGATGCTCTCGCCGCTGGCATAGAAGCGCAATTGGCATTGTTCGACCAGGTACGCCAGGTGGGCGTTCTCCATCTGGTTGAACGGCGGGAAGCGTTGCAGGAACTGCATGGTACCGTGGATGTTCTGCAGTACTGCAGTTTTTCCGGCCTGGGCGAAGGCGTCCATTTTGCTCATGAGCATTTACCGCATCTTTGTATCGGCAGGTGGCAGCCGACGGTTTGTTTTTATCGTGCTGCATGGTCGGCCGCGGGCCGTCCAGTGCCCATTGGACGTTTGTCTAAAGGGGCTCGGTGTCAATTACCCGACGAAAGGCAGTTTGCAGGCATGGGGTTTGCGGTCTGAACTTGATTCAAGGGGTATTTTGCGATGGATAAGACATGCCCGAAACCGACGACATACTAAGTGATGCCGAGCGTCACGCGCTGGCGACGGTGACTGTGCGCGGGGTTGCGCAGCAGCAGGTATTGATTGTCGAAGACAACCAGGATTCGAGGGAGGCGCTGGCCAGTTACCTCCGGGCCCAGGGTATTCGTTGCCTGACGGCGGCCAATACGCTGCTGGCGCTGGAGTGCCTGAACCGCGAGGCGGGGATTGGCTTGCTGATCACCGACCTGCGCATGCAGCCGGTGGATGGCCTGGAGCTGATCCGGCAGATTCGCGAATCGGAAAAAGCGGCGTTGCCGATCATCATCGTATCGGGGGATGCCGAGGTGCAGGATGCGATCACGGCGATGCACCTGAGCGTGGTGGACTTTCTGCTCAAGCCGATTGATGTGGAGAAGTTGTTGAAACTGGTGCGGCACGAACTGGGGATTGCGTAGCCCCCTTCGCCGGCAAGCCTGGCTCCAGCAGGTGATGCACTGTCCTTCAGGCCAGTGCAGTTCCTGTGGGAGCTGGCTTGCCAGCGAAGGGCTGCGTCAGCAGCCCTGTAACGGCCTTACAGCCCGTTACGCGCCTTGAACTCGCGACGACGACGGTGCAGTACCGGCTCGGTGTAGCCGTTAGGCTGCTTCGCGCCTTCAACCACCAGCTCGACGGCCGCCTGGAAGGCGATGTTGCTGTCGAAGTCCGGCGCCATCGGGCGGTACAGCGGGTCGCTGGCGTTCTGCTTGTCGACCACCGGCGCCATGCGCTTGAGGCCTTCGAGCACCTGCGCCTCGCTGATGATGCCGTGGCGCAGCCAGTTGGCCAGCAACTGGGCGGAAATACGCAGCGTGGCACGGTCTTCCATCAGGCCCACATCGTTGATGTCCGGCACTTTCGAACAGCCCACGCCCTGGTCGATCCAGCGCACCACGTAGCCCAGAATGCCCTGGGCATTGTTGTCCAGCTCGTTGCGGATCTCGTCGGCCGACCAGTGGGTGTCAGCGGCCAGCGGGATGGTCAGGATGTCGTCGACCGAAGCCGGCGCACGCTTGGCCAGTTCCGCCTGACGGGCGAACACGTCGACCTTGTGGTAATGCAGTGCATGCAGCGCAGCCGCGGTTGGCGACGGCACCCAGGCGGTGTTGGCACCGGCCAGCGGGTGGGCGATCTTCTGTTCCAGCATGTCGGCCATCAGGTCGGGCATGGCCCACATGCCCTTGCCGATCTGGGCACGGCCCTGCAGGCCGGTGGCCAGGCCGATGTCGACGTTGTTGTTCTCGTAGGCGCCGATCCACTTCTGGGTTTTCATGGCGCCCTTGCGCACCACGGCGCCGGCTTCCATGGAGGTGTGGATCTCGTCACCGGTACGGTCCAGGAAGCCGGTGTTGATGAACACCACACGCTCGCTGGCCGCCTGGATGCAGGCCTTGAGGTTGACCGTGGTACGGCGCTCCTCGTCCATGATGCCGACCTTCAGGGTGTTGCGCTTGAGGCCCAGCACGTCTTCGACGCGACCGAACAGCTCGTTGGTGAACGCGGCTTCTTCAGGGCCGTGCATCTTCGGCTTGACGATGTACACCGAGCCGGTACGGCTGTTCTTGCGCGTGGTGTTGCCATTGATGTTGTGCACGGCGGCCAGGTTGGTGACCAGCGCGTCAAGAATGCCCTCGGGCACCTCGTTGCCATCCTTGTCGAGGATCGCGTCGATGGTCATCAGGTGGCCGACGTTGCGCACGAACAGCAGCGAGCGGCCGTGCAGGCTGACCGAACCGCCGTTGGGCGCGGTGTACTCGCGGTCCGGGTTCATGGTGCGGGTGAAGGTCTGGCCGCCCTTGCTGACGCTTTCGGACAGGTCGCCCTTCATCAGGCCCAGCCAGTTGCGGTAGATCACCACCTTGTCGTCGGCGTCCACGGCGGCGACCGAGTCTTCGCAGTCCATGATGGTGGTCAGGGCGGCTTCCATCAGCACGTCCTTGACCCCGGCGGCATCGGTCTGGCCGACTGCGGTGCTGGCGTCGATCTGGATTTCGAAGTGCAGGCCGTTGTGCTTGAGCAGCACGGCGGTCGGTGCCGCGGCATCGCCGTGGTAGCCGATCAGCTGGGCATCGTCACGCAGGCCGCTGTTGCTGCCACCCTTGAGGGCCACCTGCAGCTTGCCGCCCGCAATGCTGTAGCGGGTTGCATCGACATGCGAGCCTGCCGCCAGTGGCGCGGACTCGTCGAGAAAGGCGCGGGCGAAGGCGATGACCTTGTCGCCACGGACCTTGTTGTAGCCCTTGCCCTTCTCGGCGCCACCGGCTTCGCTGATGGCATCGGTGCCGTACAGCGCGTCGTACAGCGAACCCCAGCGGGCGTTCGAGGCGTTGAGCGCGAAGCGTGCGTTCATCACCGGCACCACCAGTTGCGGGCCGGCCATGCGGGCGATTTCGTCATCGACATGCTGGGTGGAGGCCTGGAAATCCGCCGCTTCTGGCAGCAGGTAACCGATCTCCTGGAGGAAGGCCTTGTAAGCCGAGGCATCGTGAGCCTGGCCTTTGCGCGCCTGGTGCCAGGCATCGATCTGCGCCTGCAGGGTGTCGCGTTTGGCCAGCAGTGCTTTGTTCTTTGGAGCGAGGTCGTTGATGATCTTCTCTGCCCCGCTCCAGAACTGCTCGGCGTTGACGCCGGTTCCGGGAATGGCTTCGTTGTTCACGAAGTCGAACAGGACTTTGGCGACCTGAAGGCCACCGACTTGAACGTGTTCAGTCATTGCTTGCCTCACTCTGCTCAGCTATCTCAGCTCTTGTTTCAACGTTTTGTAGTGCGCGTCGCGGCATACTACATGAAGCGCTGCGCTTGGGAAAATCAGACTAAATACGCCTTTTTTCGACCATTTGGTCGCGATACGGCGTGCTGGGAGCGGGCATGTTCTCAAAAATAGAGTTAATTGTTCCAGATAAATCTTAAAACAGTACACGATTTGTTGTTTGTGGCTGCTGCGGCAGGTTGCCGCGCCTTGCCTATACTTGATCGGCGCCCCCGGTATTCAGGGGCCCAGAGTGAGGAGCGCGGCGTGGATCATCTCGTATTGACCGTGATTGCCCCGGACCGGGCCGGCCAGGTGGAGCGCGTGGCCGAATGCATCGCCGAGCATAACGGCAACTGGCTGGAGAGTCGCATGTCGCGCATGGCCGGGCAATTCGCCGGGATACTGCGCGTGGCGGTACCGGCCGAATCCTATGACGAGCTGGTGGAGGCGTTGCAGGCGCTGGGCAAGCACGACATCCGCGTGCTGATCGCTGAAAGCGGCATTGAGCCGTCCTGTACCTGGAAGCCGATCGCGATGGAGCTGGTAGGCAATGATCGCCCCGGTATCGTGCGTGACATTACCCGCCTGCTGGCCGAGCAGGGCGTCAACCTGGAGCGCTTCACCACCGATGTGCGGCCCGCGCCGATGAGCAGCGAGCCGCTGTTTCATGCCGATGCGCTGCTGGCGTTGCCGTTGACGCTGTCGCTGGATGACCTGCAGCAGCGTCTGGAGGCATTGGCCGATGACCTGATGGTGGAACTCACGCTGCGCCCTGAAGAGTCGGCGTAGGGTTCAACTGCGCCGGCGCAGGCTGATCCACGCGTCCACGCTGTAGAGCGCCAGGCCTGCCCAGATGAACATGAACGCCACCAGCGTGCTGCTCGACAGGTGCTCGCCGAACAGCAGCACGGCCTGCAGCAGCACCAGTGTCGGGGCCAGGTACTGCAGGAAGCCCAGGGTGGTATAGGGCAGGTGGCGTGCGGCGGCGTTGAAGCACACCAGCGGTATCAGCGTGACCGGCCCGGCGGCGGCCAGCCACAGCGCGTCGGTGGTGGTATAGAAGCTGGCCTGGGCACTGTGTGCCATGGGGTTGAGCAACAGCCAGCCAATGGCCAGCGGCACCAGCATCCAGGTTTCCACCACCAGCCCTGGCAAGGCCGCCACCGGGGCCTGTTTGCGGATCAGGCCATAGAAACCGAAGCTCAGCGCCAGCGCCAGCGACACCCATGGCAGGCTGCCGACCTGCCACACCTGCTGCGCCACCCCCAGCGCCGCCAGGCCCACCGCGACCCATTGCAGGCGGCGTAGGCGCTCGCCGAGCAGCAGCATGCCGAGCAGCACGTTGACCAGCGGGTTGATGTAGTAGCCCAGGCTGGCTTCGAGCATGCGCCCGTTGTTCACCGACCACACGTAGGTCAGCCAGTTGCCCGCGATCAGCGAGCCGCTCAGGGCCAGGATCGCCAGCCGACGCGGGTTGTCGCGCAACTCGCGCCACCAGCCGGGGTGCTTCCAGAACAGCAGCAGGATCGAGCCGAACAGCGCCGACCAGAGCACCCGGTGCACGATGATCTCCACCGCCGGTACGTTCTGCAGCGCTTTGAAGTAGAGCGGGAACAGGCCCCAGATGATGTAGGCCGTGAGGCCCAGGATGTACCCGCGGCGCGGGTTTGCGGCTTGCATGCAGATTCCTTGCTTAGGCAGCTATCGAATAGCCCGGCCATTGTAGACAGACTGGCGCAAGGTTCTAGAACAATTTCAACGGCTCTTCGGCCAGGGCGGCGGTCTGCTCACGCAGGGCGAGGATCTGGTCGCCCCAATAGCGTTCGTTGCCGAACCAGGGGAAGCTGCGCGGGAACGCCGGGTCGTCCCAGCGGCGCGCCAGCCAGGCGCTGTAGTGCATCAGGCGCAGGGCGCGCAGCGGCTCGATCAGGGCCAGTTCGCGCGGGTCGAAGTCGTGGAATTCGTTGTAGCCGTCCATCAGTTCGGCCAGTTGCCCGAGGCGTTCATGGCGTTCACCGGCGAGCATCATCCACAGGTCCTGTACGGCCGGGCCGGTGCGGCAGTCGTCGAGGTCGACGATATGGAACACCTCGTCGCGGCACATCATGTTGCCGGGGTGGCAGTCGCCGTGCAGGCGGATGACCTTGTGCGGGGTGCGGGCGTAGGCGTCCTCGACGCGCTTGAGCAGGTCGCGGGCCACCGACTCGTAGGCGGGCAGCAGGCTGCGCGGCACGAAGTCGCCGTCGAGCAGGGTGTTGAGCGAGGCGTGGCCGAAGTTGTCGATGGCCAGGGCTTCGCGGTGTTCGAACGGGCGCGTGGCGCGACCGCGTGCAGGCGCCCGAGCAGTTGGCCGAGGCGATAGAGCTGGTCGAGGTTGCCGGGTTCGGGGGCGCGCCCGCCGCGGCGCGGGAACAGCGTGAAGCGAAAGCCGGCGTGTTCGAACAGGCTTTCGCCGTTGTGCACCAGCGGGGCGACCACGGGGACTTCGCAGTCGGCCAGTTCGGCGGTGAAGGCATGTTCTTCGAGGATGGCCTGGTTGCTCCAGCGACCGGGCCGGTAGAACTTCGCGATCAGTGGTTCGGCGTCTTCGATGCCTACCTGGTAGACGCGGTTCTCGTAGCTGTTGAGCGCCAATACGCGCGCGTCACTGAGAAAGCCGATGCTTTCGACGGCGTCGAGGACCAGGTCGGGGGTGAGGGTTTCGAAGGGGTGGGACATGCGAGCTCCTGCGGCGCGACGGGTGGTCGGGCGTATGAGAGCCATGGTACAGCATGCGCACCGCGTGGGCCCCTTCGCTGGCAAGCCAGCTCCCACAGGTTCGTCGCTGCCCTCAAAACCAGCGATCACCCTGTGGGAGCTGGCTTGCCAGCGAAGGGGCCGGTGCGGTTCTAGAGCGGCGTACCCAGCAACACATACGCCGGCGAAAAACGCACCGCCACTTCACTGCCTGCCGCCACACGGTTGTCGAGCAACCACGGCGGCTCGGCAAACGCACACAGTGTCTGCCCGTTACTCAAGCTCAGGCGCACCTCGGTAGTCCCTTCAGGGTCGTCGATCAGTTCCTGCACCACCGCGCTCAGCTGGTTGACCTGCGCCGGCCCGGGCATCACCACCTCCAGCCAGCCGGCCTTGATCAGTGCCACCACCGGCGTGCCCAGCGCCAGCTCCAGGCGCAAGGTGCTGTCATGGGTGATCTGCGCCTCGATATGCAAGCCGCCGGCCAGAGCCAGCTCCACCGTGTCGATGCGCCCCTGCGCCCGAATCGCACTCACCCGCCCATGCAACTGGTTGCGCGCACTGGTACGCAACATCAGGCGCCCCAGCAGGTCGAGGTCGCTGGCACCCTCGGCGGCCTCCAGCACCTGCGCCTGCAACACCTGCAACTTCTGGTACAGGCACAGCACACGCTGGCCTTCCTCGGAAAGCCGCGCACCACCACCGCCACGCCCACCAACACTGCGCTCCACCAGCGGGCTGGCCGCCAGGTTGTTGAGTTCGTCAATGGCATCCCACGCCGCCTTGTAGCTCATGCCCGCACTTTTTGCAGCACGGGTGATCGAGCCCTGTTCGGCAATGTGCTGCAGCAGCGCGATGCGCTGCGGGCGACGAACGATGTGTTGGGTCAGGGGCGCAGGCAAGGACATGGGCAGGCACGCATTCGGGCAGGGAGTGGCCCCGAAAGTGCCCGCCAGCCTGCCTCAAGTCAAGCGCTACCCGGCTTGGGCGTACGCGCCAGGCAGTACACGTCGACCCGCTGCGCGCCCGCCTGGCGCAGCAGGCTGGCCAAGGCCTGAGCAGTGGCACCGGTGGTGAGCACATCGTCGACGATCGCAACATGAAGGCCGTGTATCGCTGCCGAATCGGACAACGCGAACGCTCGCAACAGGTTGCCTCGGCGGGCGTTTGCCGTCAGCCCCTGCTGCGCCAGGGTGTCGTGCGGACGTTGCAGGATGTCTGCGGCACAGGCAATGCCCAGTTGCCCGGCCAACCACTGGGCAAGCATGCCGGCCTGGTTGAAACCACGTTCGCGCAAGCGCCGCCGCGCCATCGGTACCGGCAGCAGAAGGGCCGGGCGCGGCAGGCCATCGGCGAAGCGATGCGCCAGCCAGCAGCCGAGCAGTTGCGCCAGCAACCGACCCAGCGGCCACTGGCGCTGGTGCTTGAAGCGGGTAATCAGCGCATCCACCGGAAACCCGTAATGCCAGGGCGCCTCCACCCGGGTGAACGCCGGTGGCCGACGGCTGCACTGGCCGCAGGTCAGGTCGCGCATCGGCAACGGCAACGCGCAGGTCTGGCAGCACTCGTCCAGCCACGGCAGTTCGCTCTCACAGGCACTGCAGATGGGCCTGGGCTGCTGGGCGGGCTCGTCGCACAATAAACATGATTGGTTGTTATTTAGCCAGTTGTAAACCAGCTCCTTGAGTGATGGTTGACAGTGCATGGCGCTTCCTTAACTATGCGAGCTATCCGTGATGCGCTCGGCGGGCTTTCCTGTCCCGGCGCCAGTACAAGCCTAAACAAGGAAACACCCATGAGCGCCAGCACAACTGCAACGCTTCGTCACGACTGGTCCCTGGCCGAAGTCAAAGCACTCTTCCAGCAACCCTTCAACGACCTGCTGTTCCAGGCGCAGACCGTGCACCGCGCGCATTTCGATGCCAACCGCGTGCAGGTCTCGACCCTGCTGTCGATCAAGACCGGCGCCTGCCCGGAAGATTGCAAATATT
This sequence comes from Pseudomonas brassicae, assembly GCF_010671725.1. Lineage (GTDB taxonomy): Bacteria > Pseudomonadota > Gammaproteobacteria > Pseudomonadales > Pseudomonadaceae > Aquipseudomonas > Aquipseudomonas brassicae. Next base: position 27,265 of record NZ_JAAHBU010000040.1, read on the forward strand.
GTCCGCAGTCCGGCCACTACAACACCGGGCTGGAAAAACAGAAGCTGATGGAAGTGCAGAAGGTGCTGCAAGAGGCCGCCCGCGCCAAGGCCATCGGCTCCACGCGCTTCTGCATGGGCGCGGCGTGGAAGCACCCTTCGGCCAAGGACATGCCCTACGTGCTGCAGATGGTCAAAGGGGTCAAGGCCATGGGCCTGGAAACCTGCATGACCCTGGGCAAGCTCGACCAGGAGCAGACCGAAGCGCTGGCGCACGCCGGGCTGGACTACTACAACCACAACCTCGACACCTCGCCGGAGTTCTACGGCAGCATCATCACCACCCGCACCTACAGCGAGCGTCTACAGACGCTGGCCTATGTGCGTGACGCCGGGATGAAGATCTGCTCGGGCGGCATCCTGGGCATGGGCGAGTCGCTGGACGACCGCGCCGGCCTGCTGATCCAACTGGCCAACCTGCCGGAACACCCGGAGTCGGTGCCGATCAACATGCTGGTCAAGGTGGCCGGTACGCCGCTGGAAAACGCCGAGGAAGTCGACCCGTTCGACTTTATCCGCATGCTCGCGGTGGCACGCATCCTGATGCCGCAATCGCACGTGCGCCTGTCGGCCGGCCGTGAGGCGATGAACGAGCAGATGCAGGCGCTGGCGTTCTTCGCCGGGGCCAACTCGATCTTCTACGGCGAAAAACTGCTGACCACGGCCAACCCGCAGGCCGACAAGGACATGCAATTGTTCGCCCGCCTCGGCATTCAGCCCGAAGCGCGTGAAGAGCACGCTGACGAAGTGCATCAGGCCGCCATCGAGCAGGCGCTGGTGGAGCAGAAGAGCAGCGAGCTGTTCTACGACGCCGCATCGGCCTGAGGTCGTCATGAGCTTTGATCTGAACGCGCGCCTGGCGCAACGGCGTGCTGCGGCGCTGTATCGCCAGCGCCCCCTGCTGCAAAGCCCGCAAGGCCCCGAGGTGGTGGTCGATGGCCAGCCACTGCTGGCGTTCTGCAGCAATGATTACCTGGGCCTGGCCAACCACCCCGAGGTGATCGGCGCCTGGCGCGCTGGCGCCGAGCGCTGGGGTGTCGGCGGTGGTGCGTCGCACCTGGTGGTCGGCCACAGCACCCCGCACCATGAGCTGGAGCTGGCCCTGGCCGAGTTCACCGGGCGGCCGCGGGCACTGCTGTTCAGCACTGGCTACATGGCCAACCTGGGCGCCTTGACTGCGCTGGTGGGGCAGGGCGACAGCGTGCTGCAGGACCGTCTCAACCACGCCTCGCTGCTGGATGGCGGCCTGCTCAGCGGGGCGCGCTTCAACCGTTACCTGCACAACGATGTCGACAGCCTGGGCAAGCGCCTGGACAAGGCCAGCGGCAATGTGCTGGTGGTGACCGACGGGGTGTTCAGCATGGACGGCGACATTGCCGACCTGCCGGCACTGGCCGCGCAGGCCCAGCGCAAGGGCGCCTGGCTGATGGTCGACGATGCCCACGGCTTCGGCACGCTGGGCAGGCACGGCGGCGGTGTGGTCGAGCACTTCGGCCTGGGCCTGGAGCAGGTACCGGTACTGGTCGGCACACTGGGCAAGGCGTTTGGTACGGCCGGTGCGTTCGTGGCCGGCAGCGACGAGTTGATCGAAAGCCTGATCCAGTTCTCCCGCCCCTACATCTATACCACCAGCCAGCCACCGGCCTTGGCCTGCGCCACGCTCAAGAGCCTGCAACTGCTGCGCGATGAGCACTGGCGGCGTGAGCACCTGCAGGCGTTGATTGGCCAATTCCGTCAGGGCGCCGAGCAACTGGGGCTGCAACTGATGGACAGCGCCACGCCGATCCAGCCGATCGTGATCGGCGATGCGGGGCGTGCGCTGCGCTTGTCCGAGCTGTTGCGCGAGCGCGGCCTGATGGTCACTGCGATTCGTCCGCCGACCGTACCTGCCGGCAGTGCGCGCCTGCGTGTCACGCTGACCGCGGCGCACACTGCGGCGCAGGTGCAGCTATTGTTGAATGCATTGGCCGAGTGCTATCCGCTGCTGGAGCCTGCTGATGCGTGATCGATTGATACTGTTGCCCGGCTGGGGCATGGGCCGCGCTGCGCTGGAGCCACTGGCCGCCAGCCTGCGGGCGCAGGACAGTGCCTTGCATGTCGAACTGGTCGACCTGCCGCAACTGGCCGCCAGCGATGTGCATGTGTGGCTCGACTACCTGGACCGGCACTTGCCTACCGACACCTGGCTGGGTGGCTGGTCGCTGGGCGGGATGCTGGCCGCCGAACTGGCGGAACGGCGCGGCGACCACTGCTGCGGGCTGGTGACGCTGGCCAGCAACGTCAGCTTCGTGGCCCGTGCGCACTGGCCCCACGGCATGCTGGCCGACACCTTCGCCACCTTTGTGGATGGCTGTCGCAACCATCCCCAGGTGACGCTCAAGCGCTTCAAGTCGCTGTGCAGCCAGGGTGCGCAGGAGACGCGCAGCCTGATCCGCCTGCTCGATATCGGGGTGCCGGCACTTGATCCGCTGTACCTGACCACGGCGCTTGAAGTGCTGGGCCAGCTCGACACCCGTGCGGCGCTGCAAAACTACGACGGCCCGCAACTGCACCTGTTCGCCGGTCGCGATGCGCTGGTGCCGGTCGAGGCGGCCAAGGCACTCAACGAGCTGTTGCCGGATGTGGAAGTAGGCCTGGTGGAGGATGCCGCGCACGCCTTCCTGCTGGAGTACCCGCAGGAACTGGCCGGCGCGATCAAGACCTTCCTGCACGAGAGTGGCGATGACTGATCTTACCCAGCCGAACCTGCCTGGCGGCTTGCCCGACAAGCGCCAGGTGGCGGCATCGTTTTCCCGCGCGGCGCCCAGCTACGACAGCGTCGCGGAGTTGCAGCGCGCAGTCGGCGCGCAGCTGCTGGCGCAAGTACCACAGGCCTTGCAGCCCCGCTGCTGGGTCGACCTGGGCAGCGGCACCGGGCATTTCAGCCGCCAGTTGCGCCAGCGCTATCCACAGGGCCTCGGGGTGGCGGTGGACATCGCTGAAGGCATGCTGCAGCACGCCCGGGCTCAGGGCGGCGCGCACTACCATGTGGCCGGTGATGCCGAGCGCCTGCCGTTGCGTGACGCCAGCGCCGGGCTGATCTTCTCCAGCCTGGCGGTACAGTGGTGCGCCGACTTCGCCGCGGTGCTGAGCGAAGCACGGCGGGTGTTGCAGCCTGGCGGGGTGCTGGCATTCGCCAGCCTGTGCGTGGGTACCCTGGCCGAACTGCGTGACAGCTGGCAGGCGGTGGACGGCAGGGTGCACGTCAATCGCTTTCGCCACCTGGACGAGTACCAGCGCCTGTGCAGCGCCAGCGGCCTGCAGGTACTCGGGCTGCAGGTGCGGCCGCATGTGCTGCATTACCCCGATGTGCGCAGCCTTACCCATGAGCTCAAAGCCCTCGGTGCGCACAACCTCAACCCCGGGCGGCCTGCGGGGCTGACCGGCCGGGCACGCCTGGAGGGCATGCTGCAGGCCTACGAGCGCCTGCGCCAGCCGCAGGGACTGCCGGCGACCTATCAGGTAGTCTACGCGCTACTGCACAAGCCGCTGGCACCGGGGGACTGAATGAACGCTGCCTACTTCATTGCCGGCACCGATACCGATGTGGGCAAGACCACCATCGCGGCAGGCCTGTTGCATGCCGCTCGCCTGGCCGGCCTGAGCACCCTGGGCGCCAAGCCGGTGGCCTCCGGCTGCGAGGTCACGCCCAAGGGGCTGCGCAACGCCGATGCGCTGGCGCTGATGGCGCACAGCAGCGTCGCGTTGCCTTATGCGCAGGTCAACCCATTCGCCTTCGAGCCGGCTATCGCGCCGCACCTGGCGGCCCGCGAGGCGGGTGTGGCGCTGAGCGTGCAGGCGCTGCTGGCGCCGATGCGCGAGGTACTGGCGCAGGGCGCGGATTTCACCCTGATCGAAGGCGCCGGGGGCTGGCGCGTGCCATTGTCCGACCAGGCCAACCTGTCCGATCTGGCGATCGCGTTGCAGTTGCCGGTGATCCTGGTGGTCGGCGTGCGCCTGGGCTGCATCAATCATGCGCTGCTAAGTGCCGAGGCCATCGCCCGCGATGGCCTGCAACTGGCCGGGTGGGTCGCCAATATCATCGAACCACGCACCTCGCGCCTGGAAGAAAACCTTGCCACCCTGGCCGAGCGCCTGCCGGCGCCTTGCCTTGGGCGAGTGCCCAAACTCAAGGGGGCCAGCGCCGAGGCGGTGGCCGGGCATTTGCAACTGGACCTGCTCGACTAGGCTGAATCTATCGGCGGGCACTGTGCCATTAGTGTTTTTGACGGGCCTTTTGCCCGGCGGTCTGCTTCAATAGGCGCATTGTTTGTGACACGTGGCGCCTGCCACCTGGAGAAAATGACATGGAAATCTCGGGCAACTCCGCATTCTATGCCGGCCTGAGCTCGATTCAGACCGGTCAGAACCGTGTCGATCAAGCCGCCAACCAGATCGCCACCACCACGGTCGAGCGCTCCGCCACCAGCCAGTCCAGCGACTACCAGGCCGAGCGCCTGCGTTCGGTAGACCGCAGCCAGCAGATGGACCTGGCCACCAGCACCGTCGAACTGGCGCTGGGCAAGCATCAGGTCGAATTGGGTGTCAAAGTGGCCAAAGCGTCCGACGAAATGCTCGGCACCCTGATCGATACCTTCGCCTGAGCCGTCCCGGCTCCTTCACGGCAAGACGTTTAACATCCTTCGGTTTTCATGCCCCGGCCCTTGCAGGCCGGGCGTTTGCCTGCACCTGGCGTTTGTGCGTGGAGAGGCCGGAGCGCAGCCCGGCATGGCAGATTTGCCCTCTGCCGGGTGCTTGACAACGTTTCGGCGTAAACGTATGTTTCAAACAACTGTTTGACCGAAAGCCGCCTAGAGCTGGTCGGTATGTCGCGGTCTCCCTATCAAGGATTCATCAGCAGAGGTTCATCGCTATGCCTGATTACAAAGCCCCCTTGCGTGATATTCGTTTCGTTCGCGATGAACTGCTCGGCTACGAAGCGCACTATCAGAGCCTGCCGGCCTGCGCTGATGCTACCCCCGACATGGTCGACGCGATCCTTGAAGAAGGCGCCAAGTTTTGTGAACAGGTACTGGCCCCGCTGAACCGTGTGGGCGACCTGGAAGGCTGCACCTGGAGCGAGTCGGGCGTGAAGACCCCGACCGGCTTCAAGCAAGCCTACAAGCAGTTCGTCGAAGGTGGCTGGCCGAGCCTGGCCCATGACATCGAGCATGGCGGCCAGGGCCTGCCGGAGTCGCTGGGCCTGGCGGTGAGCGAAATGGTCGGCGAGTCGAACTGGTCGTGGGGCATGTACCCGGGCCTGTCGCATGGTGCGATGAACACTATCTCCGAGCACGGCACCCCCGAGCAGCAGGAGGCGTACCTGACCAAGCTGGTGTCGGGCGAGTGGACCGGCACCATGTGCCTGACCGAACCGCACTGCGGCACCGACCTGGGCATGCTGCGCACCAAGGCCGAGCCACAGGCTGACGGCTCCTACACCGTGACCGGCACCAAGATCTTCATCTCTGCCGGCGAACACGACATGGCCGACAATATCGTGCACATCGTGCTGGCGCGCCTGCCCGATGCACCGGCCGGCACCAAAGGCATCTCGCTGTTCATCGTGCCCAAGTTCATGCCAACCGCCGACGGCGGTGTGGGCGAGCGCAACGCAGTCACCTGCGGTTCGATCGAACACAAGATGGGTATCCACGGCAACGCCACCTGCGTGATGAACTTCGACGCCGCCACCGGCTACCTGATCGGCCCGGCCAACAAAGGCCTGAACTGCATGTTCACCTTCATGAACACTGCTCGCCTGGGCACTGCGCTGCAAGGCCTGGCCCACGCCGAAGTGGCGTTCCAGGGTGGCCTGAAGTATGCCCGTGACCGCCTGCAGATGCGTTCGTTGACCGGCCCCAAGGCGCCCGACAAGGCGGCCGACCCGATCATCGTGCACCCGGATGTGCGCCGCATGCTGCTGACCATGAAAGCGTTCGCCGAGGGCAACCGCGCAATGGTCTACTTCACCGCCAAGCAGGTCGACATCGTCAAGTACAGCCAGGATGAAGACGAGAAGAAGAAGGCCGACGCACTGCTGGCCTTCATGACCCCGATCGCCAAGGCGTTCATGACCGAAGTCGGTTTCGAGTCGGCCAACCATGGCGTGCAGATCTACGGTGGCCACGGCTTCATCGCCGAGTGGGGCATGGAGCAGAACGTTCGCGACAGCCGCATCTCGATGCTGTACGAAGGCACCACCGGTATCCAGGCACTCGACCTGCTGGGCCGCAAGGTGCTGATGACCCAGGGCGAAGCGCTCAAGGGCTTCACCAAGATCGTGCACAAGTTCTGCCAGAACAACGAAGGCAACAGCGCCATCAGCGAGTTCGTCGCGCCGCTGGCCAAGCTGAACAAGGAATGGGGCGAGTTGACCATGAAGGTCGGCATGGCCGCGATGAAAGACCGTGAAGAGGTGGGCGCCGCGTCGGTGGACTACCTGATGTATTCCGGTTACGCGTGCCTGGCCTACTTCTGGGCCGACATGGCGCGCCTGGCTGCCGAAAAACTGGCGGCCGGCACCACTGAAGAAGCGTTCTATACCGCCAAGCTGCAGACGGCGCGCTTCTACTTCCAGCGCATCCTGCCGCGTACCCGTACCCATGTCGAAACCATGCTGTCGGGTGCGAGCAACCTGATGGACATGAACGAAGAGCACTTCGGTCTCTCGTACTGAGTCATCGCTTGAAACAAAAATGCCCGCCCTGACCGGCGGGCTTTTTTTTGCCTGCAAACACTCTCGACACACTTTGATCCTAAGCCCCGCCTCACCGCTGCCGTTACAACGGCTGCCGGCATATTCATCTATTCATGTGCGCTGCCGACACATTAAAGGCACAATGCCATTACTTGATCTGCCGGGTCGGAGATTCCCTTGTTTCGTTTATCCGCTGTACGCCTGAGCCATTTTCTACCGTCGCTGTTCTTGCTGGTGTCGGGGCTTGCGGCCGCTTATGTCAGAGACCTCAGTGTCTTCTTCACATCGCTGTTCAACGTGTTGCCCACCCTGGTGCTGCTGCTTGGTGGCGCCTACTGCGCGGTGTATCGCCGCCAGCGTGAGCTGTTTCTGATGGTCACGGTGTACATCGCCTACTACCTGCTCGATACCCAGACCGATTTCTACCGTGACAACGGCGTGGTGCGCGAAGACGCGGCCGTGGTGTTCCACCTGGTGTGCCTGCTGCTGCCTATCCTGTTTGGCCTGTTCGGTGCCTGGCAGGAGCGCACCCACCTGTTCCAGGACATGGTGGCGCGCTTTGCCGTGTTGCTGGCGGTGGGCAGCGTGGCCCTGGGCCTGGAGCAGAGCTACCCGCAGGCGCTGCTCGGCTGGCTGGCGGAGATTCGCTGGCCGTCGCTGCATGGCCAATGGATGAGCCTGATCCAGCTGGCGTATCCGGTATTCATCTGCGCCTTCGTGCTGCTGGTGGTGCAGTATCTGCGTGAGCCGCGGCCGTTGCATGCGGCCCAGGTGATCGGGCTGGTCGGGATCTTCTGGATGCTGCCCAAGACCTTCATCCTGCCCTTCACCCTGAACATCATGTGCAGCCAGGTGATGCTGATGATTGCCGCTGCGGTGTCCCACGAGGCCTACCAGATGGCCTTTCGTGACGAGCTGACCGGCCTGCCGGGCCGACGCGCACTCAACGAGCGCATGCAGCGCCTGGGGCGCAACTATGTGCTGGCGATGACCGACGTCGACCACTTCAAGAAATTCAACGATACCCACGGCCACGATGTGGGCGACCAGGTGCTGCGCCTGGTGGCCAGCAAACTGTCCAAGGTCACCGGCGGCGGTCGCGCCTACCGCTACGGCGGTGAGGAGTTCGCGCTGGTGTTCGCGGCCAAGACCATCGAGGAGTGCCTGCCGCACCTGGAGGCGGTGCGTGAAGTGATCGCCAACTACAATATCCAGCTGCGCAACCAGGACAACCGCCCGCAGGACGACCAGCAAGGGCGCCAGCGTCGGGGGGCCGCAGGGGCCAGCAGCGTGTCGGTGACCATCAGCATCGGCGCCGCCGAGCGTCTGCCCGAGCACCGCAGCCCGGACGAAGTGCTCAAGTCTGCCGACCAGGCGCTGTACAGCGCCAAGGGCGCGGGGCGCAACTGCACCATGACGCATGGGCATCAGGCCAAGCGTGGGGCAGTACGCATGGCGTGACTGAAGTTGACTATGGCGTGACTGAAGTTGACTATATAGTCGCTAGATGACCCTATGTCTCGCAAAAGTTGTTCGGTTACACTGCTTGGCAACTGTGTAGCGGCCCTGCGAGGCCGCCCCGACTCAAGGTGAGAGGTTGCCATGGCTGACTACAAAGCGCCCCTGCGCGATATGCGCTTCGTCCTCAACGAAGTCTTCGAAGTGTCCCGGCTGTGGGCGCAACTGCCCGGGCTGGCCGAGGTGGTCGACGAGGAAACGGCGCTGGCGGTGCTCGAAGAAGCCGGCAAGGTCACCAGTCAGCGCATCGCGCCGCTGAGCCGCAGTGCCGACGAAGAGGGCTGCCATTGGGACAACGGTGCGGTACGCACCCCGGCCGGCTTCATCGACGCCTACCGCACCTATGCCGAAGGCGGTTGGGTCGGCGTCGGCGGCGACCGGCCTACGGCGGCATGGGCATGCCCAAGGTGATCTCGGCTCAGGTCGAAGAGATGGTCAACTCGTCCAGCCTGGCCTTCGGCCTGTACCCGATGCTGACGGCCGGTGCCTGCCTGTCGATCAACGCGCATGCCAGCGAGGCCCTCAAGGCCCAGTACCTGCCGAACATGTATGCCGGGGTCTGGGCGGGCTCCATGTGCCTGACCGAGCCACACGCCGGTACCGACCTGGGCATCATCCGTACCCGTGCCGAGCCGCAGGCCGATGGCAGCTACAAGGTCACCGGCACCAAGATCTTCATCACCGGCGGCGAGCACGACCTGACCGAAAACATCATTCACCTGGTACTGGCCAAGCTGCCTGACGCCCCGGCTGGGCCCAAGGGCATCTCGCTGTTGCTGGTGCCCAAGTTCCTGGTCAATGCCGATGGCAGCCTGGGCGAGCGCAACCCGGCCACCTGCGGCTCGATCGAACACAAGATGGGTATTCAGGCTTCGGCCACCTGCGTGATGAACTTCGACGCGGCCGTGGGCTACCTGGTGGGTGAGCCGAACAAAGGTCTGGCGGCGATGTTCACCATGATGAACTACGAGCGCCTGGGCGTAGGCATCCAGGGCCTGGCGTCGGCCGAGCGCTCCTACCAGAACGCCATCGAATACGCCCGCGACCGCCTGCAAAGCCGTGCTCCGAGCGGCCCGCAAGCCAAGGACAAGGCGGCCGACCCGATCATCGTGCACCCCGATGTGCGTCGCATGTTGCTGACCATGAAGGCCCTGAACGAAGGCGGGCGGGCCTTTTCGACCTACGTGGCAATGCAACTCGACACCGCCAAGTTCAGCGAAGACCGTGACACACGCAAACGTGCCGAAGACCTGGTCGCCCTGCTGACCCCGGTGTCCAAGGCGTTCCTGACCGACCTGGGCCTGGAAGCCACCGTGCATGGCCAGCAGGTGTTCGGCGGCCATGGCTACATTCGCGAGTGGGGCCAGGAGCAACTGGTGCGCGACGTGCGCATCACGCAGATCTACGAAGGCACCAACGGCATCCAGGCACTGGACCTGATGGGGCGCAAGGTCGTGGGCAGCGGCGGCGCGTTCTACACGCTGTTCGCCGACGAGATCCGCCATTTCATTGCCAGCGCCGACAGCCAGCTGGGCGAGTTCGTGCAGCCCTTGCAGGCGGCCCTGACCACGCTCGACGAGTTGACCGCCTGGGTGCTGGACCGTGCCAAGGCCAACCCCAACGAAATCGGGGCGGCGTCGGTGGAGTACCTGCAGGCTTTCGGCTACACCGCCTACGCCTACATGTGGGCGCTGATGGCCCGCACTGCGCTGGCCCGTCAGGGCGAAGACGACTTCTACGCCAGCAAGCTGGGCACGGCACGCTTCTACTTCGCCCGCCTGCTGCCGCGTATCCACTCCCTGAGCGCCTCGGTGCGGGCAGGCAGTGAGTCGCTGTACCTGCTGGATGCCGAGCAGTTCTGAGTGTTAATGCGTCATGTAAGCATTTACTTACATGGCGTGGTGGAGTTTCGCCTCTTCCGCAAGATTGGATCCACAGCTAATCTTCACTGCATGGACGTAGCGCAGGAAGCGCACTGACCATAACAGGGACACGAGGGATTCCTGCCAGGATGGTGGGTTGAAAAGGATGTCAGGGAAACAGTCTGCAAAGCCCCGCTTCGGCGGGGTTTTCTTTTGCCCGGGTTTTTTAGCCGAGCACATCCAGGGGCGACACACCGATCTGGCGTGGGTCGATCTCCTCTTCCAATAGCGTACGCAGCAGTTCGACCGAAGCCTGCTGGCGTTGCGCATCGCGAAACACCAACCCCACCTTGAGCGGCACCCGTGGTTCGCTGAGCGGCTTCCACAGCAGTTGCGGATCGTCGGTGGCTTCCTGCGCGCGCCCCGGCAGCACCGTGGCCAGCGAGGTGTGCGCGAGGCTGTCGAGAATCCCGCCCATGTTGTTCATCTCGGCCTGCACCCTGCGGGCGGCGCCCCAGGTTGGCCAGTTGCGTCTGCCAGATCTGGCGCACCTGGAATTCCTCGCCCAGCAACAGCATTGGCAGCTCCGCCGCCTGTTTCAGCGAGACCTTCTTGAACTCGCGCAGCGGGTGCGTGTGCGGGATCACCAGTTGCAGTTCGTCTTCGTACAGCAGCAGCCCGTGCAACCCTGGCTGCGCGGCGGCAGGTAGCTGATGCCGATGTCCAGGGTGCCGTTGAGCAGGCGTCGTTCGATCTCCAGCCCTGACAGTTCATAGATCTGCACCACCAGGTGCGGCTGCGCCTTGCGCAGGCGGTCGAGCAACTGCGGCACCAGGCTCGGCCGCACGGTCTGCAGCACCCCGATGGCCAGGGTGCGCAGGGCCTGGCCGCGGAAGTTGCGCAGCGCCTCGCGGGCGCGTTGCAAACCGTCGAGCAAGGGCAGGGCGTGGTTGTACAGGGTGTGTGCGGCCAGGGTTGGCAGCAGGCGCTTGTTGCCGCGTTCGAACAGGCTGACGTCGAGGCTGTGTTCGAGCTGGCGGATCTGTTGCGAGAGGGCTGGCTGCGACAGCGACAGGCGCTCGGCAGCCCGGCCCACATGGCCTTCTTCATAGACCGCGACGAAATAACGCAGTTGGCGAAAATCCATAAGTAATACTTATCAATAAAGCTCGAAAAACGAAATGGCCGACGGCCCGCGAGAAGCCTAGTCTATCCCGTATTCACAAGGTTTACAGGGCCATAGGGCGCGATGAATACCGTGTATGTGGATGGCGTTTACATAGGCAAGGCAAAGAATCTGGGGTATGGCTTGTTGACCGATGTCGACAAGGAACAGGTTGCAAGAAGGCTGTGGTTATGGCCACAGGGGCTGGGCAGCGATGAGCACGGCGACCCGCGCTTTCACACCGGCCCCGAGCGGGCCTTGCACCACTACCCGGCCGAGCACTACGCCTATTGGCGCCGACGTTATCCACAGATCGACTGGTGTGCCCCGGCCTTTGGCGAAAACCTTTCGACTCACGGCCTGTGTGAAGAACAGGTGTGCCTGGGCGACCTGTTTCGCTGGGGCGGTGCGTTGTTGCAGATCAGCCAGCCGCGCTCGCCGTGCTACCGCCTGAGCCACCGCTGGGGCTTGCCGAAGCTGCCGCAGCAGGCGCAGGACGCAGGTCGCTGCGGTTGGTTCTACCGGGTGCTGAAGCCGGGTTTCGTCAGCGCCGATGAACCGTTTGAACTGATTCAGCGCAGTTATCCGGGCCTTACCGTGGCCTGGGCGCTGCACACTTTTTACCGTGAACCTCTGGAGCATGCAGGTTTGAAAAAGCTGGTGGATTGTCCGGCCCTCTCGTCACGCTGGCGCGACATTGCGATCAAGCGCCTGCGCACTGGCCAGGTCGAGGACTGGAGCGCACGCCTGCTCGGCCTGCCGCTGGAAGGGCTGCGCGCATGAACCTGTTCAACCTGCGCCGTCAGGCGGCGCGTGCCGCCGAGCGGGCGCCGGCCCCGGTGGCCATGGCGCAGCCGAATCCCTCTCTCGCGAGTGCCTGATGCCCGCCACCGAGCGTGCCCCGCAGGTGTTCGTGCGTGGTCAGGGCTCGTGGCTGTGGGACAGCGATGGCCGTGCCTACCTGGACTTCACCCAGGGCTGTGCGGTGAACAGCCTCGGGCATAGCCCCAAGGCATTGGTGCAGGCGCTGAGCACGCAGGCCCAGGCACTGATCAACCCGGGGGCGGGGTTTCACAACCGTGGCCTGCTGCAACTGGTCAATCGCCTGTGCAGCAGCACCGGCAGCGATCAGGCGTACCTGCTCAACAGCGGCGCCGAAGCCTGTGAAGGGGCAATCAAGCTGGCCCGCAAGTGGGGGCAACTGCATCGTGGCGGTGCCTATCACATCATCACTGCCCGCCAGAGCTGCCATGGGCGCAGCCTGGGCGCGCTGTCGGCCTCGGACCCGTCGGCGTGCAACCGCTGCGAACCGGGTGTGCCGGGTTTCAGCAAGGTGCCATTCAACGACCTGGCGGCGCTGCATGCGGCGGTGGACTCGCGTACCGTGGCGATCATGCTTGAACCGATCCAGGGCGAGGCCGGGGTTATCCCGGCGACCCAGCACTACCTCAAGGGGGTGGAGCGCCTGTGCCGCGAGCTGGGCATCCTGCTGATCCTCGACGAGGTACAGACGGGTGTCGGGCGCTGTGGTGCACTGCTGGCCGAGCAGACCTATGGCGTGCGTGCCGACATCATCACCCTGGGCAAGGGCCTGGGCGGTGGTGTACCGCTGGCCGCCTTGCTGGCGCGGGGCACCGCGTGCTGTGCCGAGGCCGGTGAGCTGGAGGGCAGCCACCACGGCAATGCGCTGATGAGCGCTGCGGGCCTGGCTGTGCTCGACGCCGTGCTGGAGCCTGGCTTTCTGGAGCAGGTGCAGGCCTCGGGGCGGCATTTGCGTGATGGCCTGAGCCATCTGGCCGGGCGCTATGGCCAGGGTGAGGTACGCGGGCAGGGCTTGCTGTGGGGGCTGGCGTTGACTGACGACTCGGCCGCTGAGGTGGTGCAGGCAGCGCTGCAAGAGGGCCTGTTGTTGAATGCGGCGCGGGACGATGTGCTGCGTTTTTCGCCGGCGCTGACCGTCAGCCAGGGCAACATCGATGAAATGCTGCTGCGCCTGGCCCGGGCCTTTGCCCGGGTGCACACGGCGCAGCTTCACCAGCAGCGTGCCTGAGCAGGCAGCGCTGGCACCGAATTCCACGAACCGTCTCGCGTTCCTGCGCATCGCCCCGGGCCTGATCCTTTTGGCCTGGGGCGTTTTTTTTTGCGCAGTGCTGGCAATTTGAACCACTGGGCAGCCGTTGCAGTCTGTTGTTAGGACTTTACTCGAGGAACTGCCTGATGGACCTGATCCGAATTATCTTCGCCATTCTGTTGCCGCCACTGGGCGTATTTCTGCAGGTGGGCTTTGCTGGCGCCTTCTGGCTGAACATTCTGCTGACGCTGTGCGGGTACATTCCGGGCATCGTGCATGCGGTGTACATCATCGCCAAGCGCTAAGACCGCGTCGCGGCCTTCGCTGGCAAGCCAG
>NZ_JAAHBU010000400.1 GCF_010671725.1 Pseudomonas brassicae
GTCACTGTGGGAGCTGGCTTGCCAGCGAAGCGCCTGAATTTCGCAGCGAGCACAAGACGGTTGTGCTAGAGCCCCACAACTGGTTATTGTCGACCTATACAGGCCTCGACATGAAATCAGCGCTTCCCTAAAGGCTGGTGATTTTTTAAACTATCGAGTCCGCTCGCCCATCTGGGCTGAATACCGCATTTGCTACTGAGGAAGACCATGGCCCGCGTAACCGTTGAAGACTGCCTAGAACACGTGGCTAACCGCTTTGAGCTGGTCATGCTGTCTACCAAGCGTGCCCGCCAACTGGCCACCGGCGGTAAAGAGCCGACCTTGCCGTGGGAAAACGACAAGCCTACCGTGGTTGCCCTGCGCGAAATCGCCGAAGGCACCTGCACTCCGGCATTCATGGCCGAACAGGACATCCGCCAGGAAGACCCGGTCTTCGCTGCATTCGGTGAAGACGAGGCCAACGAGGCCGTCTAAGTCCATGCCTGGTCGACGTTGTACGGCGCAGGGCCCTCACTCTCGGCAGGAGTTCACATCGTGCCGAGCATAGACGCCCTCGCCGATCGCCTCTCGACCTATCTCGGCGCCGACCAGGTCAACCTGGTCCGCCGAGCGTATTTCTACGCCGAACAAGCCCACGACGGCCAGCGCCGTCGCAGCGGCGAGCCTTACGTCACGCACCCGCTGGCGGTGGCTAGCATTCTCGCCGACATGCACATGGACCATCAGAGCCTGATGGCCGCCATGCTGCATGACGTGATCGAAGACACCGGCATTGCCAAGGAAGCCCTCAGTTCCCAATTTGGCGAAACCGTCGCCGAACTGGTCGATGGTGTCAGCAAGCTGACCCAGATGAACTTCGAGACCAAGGCCGAGGCCCAGGCCGAGAACTTCCAGAAAATGGCCATGGCCATGGCCCGCGACATTCGCGTGATCCTGGTCAAGCTGGCCGACCGCCTGCACAACATGCGCACCCTTGAAGTGCTGTCGGGCGAAAAGCGCCGACGCATCGCCAAGGAAACCCTCGAGATCTACGCCCCCATCGCCAACCGCCTGGGCATGCACACCGTGCGCGTCGAATTCGAAGACCTGGGCTTCAAGGCCATGTACCCGATGCGCTCGGCGCGCATCTACCAGGCCGTCAAGCGCGCCCGCGGCAACCGCAAGGAACTGGTCAACAAGATCGAAGAGTCGCTCAGCCACTGCCTGGCGGTCGACGGCATCGAGGGCGAAGTCAGCGGCCGGCAAAAACATATCTATGGCATCTACAAGAAGATGCGCGGCAAACGCCGTGCCTTCAACGAGATCATGGACGTATACGCGTTCCGCATCGTGGTCGACAAGGTCGACACCTGCTACCGCGTGCTCGGCGCCGTGCACAACCTGTACAAGCCGCTACCCGGGCGCTTCAAGGATTACATCGCGATCCCCAAGGCCAACGGCTACCAGTCGTTGCACACCACGCTGTTCGGCATGCACGGCGTCCCCATCGAGATCCAGATCCGCACCCGCGAAATGGAAGAGATGGCCAACAACGGCATCGCCGCCCACTGGCTGTACAAGTCCAGTGACGACGAGCAGCCCAAGGGCACCCATGCCCGCGCGCGCCAGTGGGTCAAGGGCGTGCTGGAAATGCAGCAACGTGCGGGCAACTCCCTCGAATTCATCGAGAGCGTGAAGATCGACCTGTTCCCGGACGAGGTCTACGTGTTCACCCCCAAGGGCCGCATCATGGAGCTGCCCAAAGGCTCCACGGCGGTCGACTTCGCCTATGCCGTGCATACCGACGTGGGCAACAGCTGCATCGCCTGCCGCATCAACCGCCGCCTGGCGCCGCTGTCCGAACCGCTGCAAAGCGGCTCGACGGTCGAGATCGTCAGTGCCCCGGGCGCGCGACCGAACCCGGCCTGGCTCAATTTCGTGGTCACCGGCAAGGCGCGCACGCACATCCGCCACGCGCTCAAGCTGCAACGCCGCTCCGAGTCGATCAACCTTGGCGAACGCCTGCTCAACAAGGTCCTCAACGGCTTCGACAGTGCGCTGGACAAGATCCCGCAGGACCGCATCCAGGTCATGCTTGCCGAGTACCGCCTGGAACTGATCGAAGACCTGCTCGAAGACATCGGCCTGGGCAACCGCATGGCCTATGTGGTGGCGCGTCGCCTGCTGTCCAGCGACGGCGAGCAGTTGCCCAACCCCGAAGGCCCACTGGCCATTCGCGGCACCGAGGGCCTGGTGCTCAGCTACGCCAAGTGCTGCACGCCGATCCCGGGCGACCCCATCGTCGGGCACCTGTCGGCCGGCAAGGGCATGGTCGTGCACCTGGAAAACTGCCGCAACATCAGCGAAATCCGCCACAACCCGGAAAAATGCATCCAGCTGTCGTGGGCCAAGGATGTCACGGGCGAATTCAACGTCGAGTTGCGCGTGGAGCTGGAACACCAGCGCGGCCTGATTGCCTTGCTGGCCAGCAGCGTCAACGCGGCCGACGGCAACATCGAAAAAATCAGCATGGACGAACGTGATGGTCGCATCAGCGTGGTCCAGCTGGTGGTCAGCGTGCACGACCGTGTGCACCTGGCCCGCGTGATCAAGAAACTGCGCGCCCTGACCGGGGTGATCCGCATCACTCGCATGCGCGCGTAGCCCTCCCCCTGCAAGGAGTCACCATGACCAAGACCGTCATCACCAGCGACAAGGCCCCGGCGGCCATCGGCACCTATTCCCAGGCGATCAAGGCCGGCAATACCGTGTACATGTCCGGGCAGATCCCGCTGGAC
The DNA here is from genome assembly GCF_010671725.1 of Pseudomonas brassicae. Classification (GTDB taxonomy): domain Bacteria; phylum Pseudomonadota; class Gammaproteobacteria; order Pseudomonadales; family Pseudomonadaceae; genus Aquipseudomonas; species Aquipseudomonas brassicae. The sequence continues at coordinate 2,778 of NZ_JAAHBU010000400.1, forward strand.
CCGCAAACCATGGAACTGGTCGAAGGCTTCGAGGCCCAGACCGTTCAGGTCTTCGAGAACCTCAAGGCCGTGGCCGAAGCCGCTGGCGGTTCGTTCAAGGACATCGTCAAGCTGAACATCTTCCTGACCGACCTGAGCCACTTCGCCAAGGTCAACGAAGTCATGGGACGCTACTTCGAGCAGCCTTACCCGGCACGCGCGGCCATCGGTGTTGCGGCGCTGCCGCGCGGCTCGCAAGTTGAAATGGACGCGATCCTGGTCCTGGCGTAATACCTCGCACGGCGGGCCGGCCGGCTCGCCGCCGCACTGTTCTGGAAGGACCCCGCCATGCGCCATGCGCTGACCCTGGCTGTGGCCGCCGCACTGTTGAGCGGTTGCGCCAGCCACACACCCGAAGATTACAACGGCACCTGGATCAACCAGCAGGCCATCGATGCCGCCGCCAAAGGCACCAGCCTGCGCAAGGCCCTGCAAGACAGCGGTGGCAACCTTGAATGGAAGGTCAACGTCGCGGCGGCCCAGGCCAGCTACACCAACGGCTTTGAAATCGTCGACGGCCAACTCAAGGCCGGCGAGCAGCAACGTGACGTCGAGTTCCCCGGCGGCCAGGTCGCCACCCTGAGCCTGGAGGGCGACGAACTGGTGGAACACGCCAGCCAGTGGGGCGCCGAGCACAGCTTCCAGAAGGCCAAAGCCCCGGCGCCTGCCGAAACCCGCACCGGCACAACGTTCGAGCAGGCACTCTACAGCGCGTACCTGGGTGGTAGCTGGAAAGTGATCGAAGGTCCGGGCCAGGGCAATGTGGTGCGCTTCGGCGACACCGGCAGCGTCGAAGGCCTGCCCAACCTGGACCGCTATGCGCTGTGCCTGGCCGGCGACTGCGCCACCATGAGCGGCGAGCACGACAGCCTGTGGCTGGAGCGCAACCAGCAGGGCAACCCGTGGATCTTCAAGCGTGACGGCGACCAGCTGGAAATCCTGCGTGCCCTCAACAGCGCCCAGCCCGACGAGATGCCGCAGCTGTACCCCGGCGCCCGGCAGTGGCTGCTCGAGCGCGACTGATCGGCTGCTGCCTCAGGCGTGCCCTTGCAGGATCGCCGCGTAGCCTTCCTTGTAGCTCGGGTACTGCGGCGCCCAGCCCAGTGCCCGGGCCCGCGCATTGCTGCAGCGCTTGCTGCCGGTGCGGCGCACACGCTCCTGCTCCGACCACTGGGTGACCCCCATGTAGCCGCGCAGCCAGGCAACCACCTCGGCCAGCGGCGCAGGGGCGTCGTCGACACCGATGTAGCAGTCGTCCAGCGCACGCCCCTCGGCATCCGCCTTGAGCAGGAACGCCAGCAGCCCGGCGGCGTCTTCGGCGTGAATACGGTTGCCATACAACGGCGGCGCCTCGGTCACCCGGTAACCTTGACGCACCTGGCTCAACAGCCACTCGCGACCCGGCCCGTAGATGCCGGTGAGGCGCACGATGCTGGTCGCAATACCGCTGGCCAGCGCCAGCTGTTCGGCCTGCAGCATCACCTGGCCTGAATAGCCTGACGGCAGGGTGGCGGCCGTCTCATCGACCCACTCACCGTCCTGCTGGGCGAACACGCTGCTGCTGGAGACGAACAGCAGGCGCCGCGGGCGCTGCCCACGCTCGGCCAACCAGCCCAGCACGTTTTTGAGCCCTTGCACATAGGCGCCTGGTAACCGGCTTCGTCATGCTGGCTGGCCGCCACGCAATACACCACATAGTCAGGCGCCACCACCGGCCAGTCGGCCGGGCACTGCGGGTTCTGGAGATCAGCCGCGATCCCGACCACACCGGCCGGCAAGGCGGCAACCGTCCTGCGAAGGCCGCTTACAGGCCAGCTGCAAGCAAGTAATTGCCGGGCCAAACGGCCACCGACATCGCCACAACCGACGATCAGAACTGAAGGCGCAGACATCCTGGAACTCCGTCAAACAAAGCCACAGCCTATCGGTGTAAATCGATAGGCGGCTAGTTAATGTGCAAAAAAAGATACTGTGTATCTTCTGTTAACAAGAATTACTTGCAATAATGCCCGCCCACATTTTGTTCTCGGCCCGACTCGAGGCCTGGAAGGACAACCACCCATTTCTTCTACATCAGGTCCGGCCAGCATGACACGTATTCAACCTTCCGCTTCGCCAACCATGCCGCGCGCCTGGCGCGCCATTGCCGCGCTGATGCTCAGCCTGGTACTGGCCCCGGCCGCCATGGCCGATGAGCCTGCCGCACAGAACGCCACCCC
>NZ_JAAHBU010000401.1 GCF_010671725.1 Pseudomonas brassicae
CGACGCCGCCACGCGCACCCGGCGCGCGCGCCTGACGCTGGCCGACACCCCTGCGGCGTTTCGCCTGGGCACCGCCATCAGCGTCAGCCTCAGCTCGGCGATCACGCCGCGCCGCGAGCTGCCGCTGAGTGCCCTGCAGGAGGTCGACGGCCAGACCCGCGTGTGGGTTGTCGACCCGCAGCAACAGACCGTGTCGGCGCGTGAAGTGACCATTGTGCAGCGCCTGGCCGACCGCGTGGTGCTCAGCGCCGGCGTCGAGGCCGGGGAGCGTGTGGTCACGGCGGGGGTGAACAGCCTCAAGCCCGGCCAGAAGGTAAAAATCGATGAGGAAAGCCCGCGATGAAAGGAAGCTTCAACCTGTCCGAATGGGCCCTCAAGCACCAGTCCTTCGTGTGGTACCTGATGTTCGTCGCGTTGCTCATGGGCGTGTTCTCCTACGTCAACCTGGGCCGTGAGGAAGACCCCTCGTTCACCATCAAGACCATGGTCATCCAGACCCGCTGGCCCGGTGCGACCCAGGACGAGACCCTGCTGCAGGTCACCGACCGCATCGAGAAGAAGCTCGAAGAGCTGGACTCGCTCGACTACGTGAAAAGCTACACCCGGCCCGGCGAGTCGACGGTGTTCGTCAACCTGCGCGACACCACCAAGGCCGACGACATTCCGCAGATCTGGTACCAGGTGCGCAAGAAGATCCAGGACATCCGCGGCGAGTTCCCCCAGGGCATCCAGGGTCCCGGCTTCAACGACGAATTCGGTGATGTGTTCGGCTCGGTGTATGCCTTCACCGCCGACGGCATCTCCATGCGCCAGTTGCGCGACTACGTCGAGCAGGCGCGTGCCGAGATCCGCGAGGTGCCGGGCCTGGGCAAGGTCGAGATGATCGGCCAGCAGGACGAGGTGCTGTACCTGAACTTCTCCACGCGCAAGCTGGCGGCGCTGGGCATCGACCAGCGCCAGGTGGTGCAGGCGCTGCAGGCACAGAACGCGGTGACCCCGGCCGGGGTGATCGAGGCCGGCCCCGAGCGTATCTCGGTACGTACCAGTGGCCAGTTCGCCTCGGAGAAAGACCTGCAGGAGGTCAACCTGCGGCTCGACGACCGCTTCTATCGGTTGGCCGATATTGCCGAGATCAGCCGTGGCTATGTCGACCCGCCCACACCGATGTTTCGCTACGACGGCAAGCCGGCCATCGGCCTGGCGATCGGCATGAAGAAGGGTGGCAACATCCAGGCATTCGGCCAGGAGCTGCAGGCCAAGATGCACGCAGTGATTGCCGACCTGCCGGTCGGGGTGGGCGTGCACACGGTGTCGGACCAGGCGGTGGTGGTCGAGGAAGCGGTGGGCGGTTTTACCAGTGCGCTGTTCGAGGCGGTGGTGATCGTGCTGGTGGTGAGTTTCATCAGCCTGGGCGTGCGCGCCGGGCTGGTGGTGGCGTGTTCGATCCCGCTGGTACTGGCCATGGTGTTCGTGTTCATGGAATACAGCGGCATCACCATGCAGCGGATTTCGCTGGGGGCGTTGATCATTGCGCTGGGCTTGCTGGTGGACGACGCGATGATCACCGTCGAGGTGATGGTCACGCGCCTGGAAAAGGGCGAGAGCAAGGAGCAGGCGGCCACGTTCGCCTACACCTCCACGGCCTTCCCGATGCTCACCGGCACCCTGGTGACCGTGGCGGGCTTTGTGCCGATCGGCCTGAACGCGAGTTCGGCGGGCGAGTACACCTTTACCCTGTTTGCGGTGATTGCCGTGGCGCTGCTGGTGTCGTGGGTGGTGGCGGTGCTGTTCGCGCCAGTGCTCGGCGTGCACCTGCTCAGTGCCAAGGTCAAGGCGCACGACGCCGAGCCCGGGCGTATCGGCCGCGGCTTCAACCACGGGTTGCTGTGGTGCATGCGCAACCGCTGGCTGACCATCATCGGCACGGTGGTGCTGTTCGTGCTGGCGGTGTTGTGCATGCGTTTCGTGCAGAACCAGTTCTTCCCCTCGTCTGACCGCCCGGAGATCCTGGTGGACCTGAACCTGCCGCAGAATGCCTCGATCGAGGAGACGCGCAAGGCGGTCGACAAGCTGGAGGCGACCCTCAAGGACGACCCCGACATCGTGCGCTGGAGCACCTACATCGGCCAGGGCGCGATCCGTTTCTACCTGCCGCTGGACCAGCAGCTGGAAAACCCGTACTACGCGCAACTGGTGATCGTGAGCAAAGGCCTGGCGTCGCGCGAGGCCTTGATGGCGCGGCTCAAGGAGCGCTTGCGCAAGGACTTCGTCGGCATCGGCAGCTACGTGCAGTCGCTGGAAATGGGCCCGCCGGTGGGGCGGCCGATCCAGTACCGGGTCAGTGGCAAGGACATCGACCAGGTGCGCAGGCACGCGATCGAACTCGCCGCCCTGCTGGATCGCAATTCGCACATCGGCGAGATCATTTATGACTGGAACGAGCCGGGCAAGGTGTTGCGCATCGACATTGCCCAGGACAAGGCGCGCCAGCTGGGCTTGTCGTCCGAAGACGTGGCCAACCTGATGAACAGCATCGTCAGTGGCGCGCCGCTGACCCAGGTGAACGACAGCATCTACCTGATCGACGTGGTGGGGCGTGCGGTGGACAGCGAGCGTGGTTCGCCGCAGACCTTGCAGAACCTGCAGATCGTCACGCCCAACGGCACCTCGATTCCGTTGCTGGCGTTTGCCACCGTACGTTACGAGCTGGAGCAGCCGTTGGTGTGGCGGCGTGACCGCAAGCCGACCATCACGGTGAAGGCGGCGGTGCGTGACGAGATCCAGCCGACCGACCTGGTGGCGCAGCTCAAGCCGCAGATCGAGGAATTCGCGCGTGGCTTGCCGGTGGGGTACGAGGTGGCCACCGGCGGTACGGTGGAAGAGAGCAGCAAGGCGCAGGGCCCGATTGCCAAGGTGGTGCCGTTGATGCTGTTCCTGATGGCGACGTTCCTGATGATCCAGTTGCACAGTGTGCAGAAGTTGTTCCTGGTGGTGAGCGTGGCGCCGCTGGGGTTGATCGGGGTGGTGCTGGCGCTGGTGCCGACGGGGACGCCGATGGGGTTTGTGGCGATATTGGGGATCCTGGCGCTGGCGGGGATCATCATCCGCAACTCGGTGATCCTGGTGACGCAGATCGATGCGTACATCGAGCAGGGGTATGCGCAGTGGGATGCGGTGGTGGAGGCGACGGACCATCGTCGGCGGCCGATCCTGCTGACGGCGGCGGCGGCGAGCCTGGGCATGATTCCGATTGCGCGGGAAGTGTTCTGGGGGCCGATGGCGTACGCCATGATTGGCGGGATCATTGTCGCCACCTTGCTGACCTTGCTGTTTTTGCCGGCGTTGTATGTGGCCTGGTACAAGGTCAAGGAGCCGCAGCGCAACTGATGGCCCCTTCGCTGGCAAGCCAGCTCCCACAGGGTTATCAGTGCTCATGAGACAGGCACTT
>NZ_JAAHBU010000402.1 GCF_010671725.1 Pseudomonas brassicae
GATGTGCCGTGGGAGCAAGCCCTGGACCTGGTGCTGCGCAGCAAAAGCCTGGGCCGGCGCCAGGACGGCAATGTGCTGCTGGTCGCGCCGCTGGCCGAGCTGGCCGGCCAGGAGCGCCAGGCGTTGGCGGCGCAACCGCCGGCGGTACTGGCCCGTGAGCTGCTGACCGTCAGCCATGCGCGGGCCGCCGACATGGTGCAATTGTTCCAGGCGCTGGCGCCGGATCAGGCGGCGGGGGCGATCACGGTCGACGAGCGCACCAATACCATCATTGCCAGCCAGCCGCCTGCGCGCCTGGCCGAGTTGCGCCGCATGCTCGCACAGCTCGACGTGCCCGTGCGCCAGGTGATGATCGAGGCGCGCATCGTCGAGGCCAATGTCGATTACGAGAAAAGCCTGGGGGTGCGCTGGGGCGGGGCGGTGCAACTGGGCGGCGGTTTCAGCCTGAAAGGAATGGCGGCGGACGGGCAGCCGTTCGTCGACCTGGGTGTGGAGCGACCAGCGGCGGGTATCGGCCTGGGCCTGGTGCGCGACAGCGTGCTGCTCGACCTTGAACTCAGTGCCATGGAAAAGACCGGCAACGGCGAGATCATCTCGCAGCCCAAGGTGGTCACCGCCGACAAGGAGACTGCACGCATCCTCAAGGGCACCGAAGTGCCGTACCAGGAGTCCGGCGCCAACGGCAGCACGTCCACCACCTTTCGCGAGGCGTCGCTGTCGCTGGAGGTGACGCCGCAGATCACCGCCGATAACCGCGTGATCATGTCGGTCAAGGTCACCAAGGACGAGCCGGACTACCTGAACGCCTTGAACAGCGTGCCGCCGATCCGCAAGAACGAGGTCAATGCCAAGGTCCAGGTGGGGGATGGGGAGACCATCGTGATCGGTGGCGTGTACTCCACCGTGCAAAGTAATGTTGTCGACAAGGTGCCATTTTTAGGCGATGTGCCGTATGTTGGGCGGCTGTTTCGTCGCGCCGTTATCCAAGAGAAAAAATCCGAGCTGCTGGTCTTCCTGACTCCGCGTATCATGAGTGACCAGGCGATTGCTGTGAGTCGTTGATTCTGTGCGAAATTTGATACTTGTAGGGCCGATGGGTGCTGGTAAAAGCACCATCGGTCGCTTGCTGGCCAAAGAGCTGCGCCTGCCGTTCAAGGATTCCGACAAGGAAATTGAACTGCGCACGGGCGCCAATATTCCGTGGATCTTCGACAAGGAAGGCGAGCCCGGCTTTCGCGATCGTGAGCAGGCGATGATTGCCGAGCTGTGCGAGGCCGATGGCGTGGTGCTGGCCACCGGCGGCGGCGCGGTGATGCGCGATGCCAACCGCCTGGCGTTGCACGCCGGTGGGCGAGTGATCTACCTGCATGCGTCGGTGGAGCAGCAGGTCGGGCGTACCGCGCGCGATCGCAACCGCCCGCTGCTGCGTACCGCCAACCCGGAAGCCACCCTGCGTGCCTTGCTCGAACTGCGCGACCCGCTATATCGGCAAATTGCCGACCTGGTGGTGGAAACCGACGAGCGGCCGCCGCGCATGGTGGTGCTGGACATTCTCGAGCGCTTGCAGAAGTTGCCGCCCCGCTAAGGCATGACTATCCTCGGCGACCAGTCATGCCCTGGCAGGGCACTTCGTTATTGCGCGGGTCGAGCCTTCGATGCCGCGCCTCTGTTCTTTGTGGGGACACATGCAGACACTTAAGGTCGAACTGGGCGAACGTAGCTACCCGATCTACATTGGCGAAGGCCTGCTGGATCAGCCTGAACTGCTGGCGCGGCACATTGCCGGCAAACAGGTCGCCATCGTGTCCAACGAGACCGTCGCACCCCTGTATCTGGAACGCCTGACCCGCAGTCTGGGTGCCTATTCGGTGCTGCCAGTGGTGCTGCCCGACGGCGAAGCCTTCAAGAACTGGGAAACCCTGCAACTGATCTTCGATGCCCTGCTGACCGCGCGCCATGACCGGCGTACCACCGTGATCGCCCTGGGCGGCGGGGTGATCGGCGACATGGCAGGCTTTGCCGCAGCCTGTTACCAGCGCGGTGTGGACTTCATCCAGGTGCCGACCACGCTGCTGTCCCAGGTCGATTCCTCGGTGGGCGGCAAGACCGGCATCAACCATCCATTGGGCAAGAACATGGTCGGTGCCTTCTATCAGCCCAATGCGGTGCTGATCGATACCGCCAGCCTCAAGAGCCTGCCGCCGCGCGAACTGTCGGCGGGGCTGGCCGAAGTCATCAAGTACGGCCTGATCTGCGACGAGCCGTTCCTGGGCTGGCTGGAAGACAATGTCGATGCCTTGCGCGCGCTCGACCAGGTGGCACTGACCCGTGCCATCCAGCGCTCCTGCGAAGCCAAGGCGGCCGTGGTGGGGGCCGACGAACGCGAATCCGGCGTGCGCGCCACGCTCAACCTCGGTCACACCTTTGGCCACGCCATCGAGACCCACATGGGCTATGGTGTGTGGCTGCACGGTGAGGCCGTGGCGGCTGGCACGGTCATGGCCCTGGAAATGTCCATGCGCCTGGGCTGGATCAGCCAGGCCGAGCGCGACCGCGGTATCCGCCTGTTCCAGCGCGCCGGCTTGCCGGTGGTGCCGCCCCAGGCGATGACCCCGGCCCACTTCATGGAACACATGGCGGTCGATAAAAAGGTGCTCGACGGTCGTCTGCGCCTGGTCCTGCTGCGCCACATGGGCGAAGCGCTGGTGACCGACGACTATCCGCAAGAGATTCTTCAGGCCACGCTGGCGGCGGATTACCGCGCAATCGTGGCCCAGCTTTGAGGTTGACGAGAGTTCGATGACTAGTTTGCATGCCGACGAGGCCTTTCTCGGCCATTACCAGTTGAACCATGACCCCTTCGCTGCGCGGGTGCCTGGTTTCAAGTTCTTCCCTGCCCAGCGCAAGCCGGTACTCGGCCAGTTGCACCACCTGGCGCGCTATAGCCAGCTGTTGCTGGTGGTGACCGGGCCTCAGGGCAGCGGCAAGACCCTGCTGCGCCAGGCCCTGGTGGCCAGCACCAACAAGCAGTCGGTGCAAAGCGTGGTGGTGTCGGCACGTGGCGCCAGTGACGCAGGCGGCCTGCTGGCCCAGGTGGCGCAGTCACTGAGTGTGAGCAAGCCCGAGGTGCCGCAGATCCTCGCGCAGATCGTGCAACTGGCCCTGACCGGCCAGGAAGTCTACTTGCTGGTGGACGATGCGGAACAACTGGGCGAGTCGGCACTCCAAGCCTTGCTGGAACTGGCGGCAGGCACTCCCGAAGGGCGCCCGCACGTGTTCCTGTTCGGCGAGCCGTCGCTGATCGCTGCACTGGACGAGCTCAATGCCGAGCAGGAGCGCTTCCACGTCATCGAGTTGCAGCCTTACACCGAAGACGAAACCCGGGAGTACCTGGAGCAGCGTCTGGACGGTGCCGGGCGTGGCATCGAGGTGTTCACCAGCGAGCAGATCGCCGATATTCACGAAAACTCGGACGGCTGGCCTGGGGCAATCAACCAGGTGGCCCGCGATACCATGATCGAAGCCATGCTCGCTACCCGCTCGACGGTGAAGCGACCATCAATGGGGTTCAATATGCCAAAGAAACACGTGCTGGCGTTGTCTGCTGTGGTGGTGGTTGCCGTGGCGGCAGCTGTACTGATGCCCAAGAAGGGCGACCAGGCGCCGGCCACCGCGCCGGCCGAGCAGGCGCAACTGCCGCTGGGCGAAGGCAAGCCGGGCACTGCACA
>NZ_JAAHBU010000403.1 GCF_010671725.1 Pseudomonas brassicae
CATTGCTGGCCTTGAGCACGGCGGCGGCGATGCCGGTCATGTCCGGTGGCAGCAGCACGTGCTGGATGCCGGTGGCGGCGAAGGCCGCCAGCAGGCGCTGCACCGCGCAGGCCTTGTCGGTGCTCGAATACAGCCCGGCGCTGGCGGTGAGCCGACGCAGGTCGCGGCCCGAGGCCGGGTTGACGATGATGCCCACGGTGGGGGCGGGATGGCTCATGGCGCACCTCTGGTTCTTGTGTGCCAGGGCTTGAGCAAGGGTGGTGCCAGACTGGGCAAAAGCTGCGGTGCAGAGCCTTCGCCGGGGTGTGCGTGCGGGGTTTCGAGGCGGTGCGCCTAGACGCTCGGTCGCAGTTTCGCCAGCGCTGCGCCGAGACGCCGAGACGCTGCGTCTCACCGCACGGGTTACCCCGGCGGTGCTTGTCCGGGCGGGCAATCGGCGCTTAATGGGCCGCATAACGACAAGAACAATGAGAACCGGAGGCCCCATGCTTGCCGCGAACTCCAGAGCCCACGTCGACTGTGTCAGTCGTGTGCTGAAAAACGCCGACCGCCTGCCGCAGGTGCCGGTGCCGCCGTTGATTCTCGACTCCTGGCGCCGTTCCATGGAGCAGCACCGCCTCGACCCGTCCTCGCAGCAAGGGCCGCGTATCCTCTCGCAAACCCTGCTCAACGAATGCCGTGAGCGCGCCGACCTGTTCATGCGCATTGCCAGCGATGCGGTGGCGCGCTTGCACGAGCGGGTACGCGGGGCCGACTACTGCGTGCTGTTGACCGACGCGCTGGGGCGCACCATCGATTACCGCGTCGACTCGACCCTGCGCAACGACTGTCGCAAGGCCGGCCTGTACCTGGGCACCTGCTGGTCGGAAGGCGAGGAGGGCACCTGTGGGGTGGCGGCGGTGCTGACCAGCAGGGTGCCGGTCACGGTGCACAAGCGCGACCACTTTCGCGCGGCCTTCATCGGCCTGACCTGTTCGGCGGCGCCAGTGTTCGACCCGCAGGGCGAGCTGCTGGGCGTGGTGGACGTGTCGGCCCTGCAATCGCCGGACGAGCGCCGCAGCCAGCACCTGATTCGGCAGTTGGTGGTGCAGACCGCCCGCGAGATCGAGAATGCCTTCTTCATGCACAACGCCCAGGCGCACTGGGTGCTGCGCGCGCACAGTGCGCCGGGCTACGTCGACAGCCAGCCGGACTTTCTGCTGGCCTGGGATGCCGACGGGCGCCTGCAGGCGCTCAACAGCCTGGCACGTTCGGCGCTGATCAGCCGCTATGGCCAGTTGCCGGCGCACATTGGCCAGCTGTTCGACCTGGACCAGTTGCGCGCGGTCACCGACGAGTCGGCGCAGCGTCTGAGCTGGAGCGGCGATGACGCGGCACTGCATGTGCGGGTCAGTTCGCCGCAACGTCCCGCACGCGCCACACCTCTGCCGAGCGGCGTGGACGGGCGAGTGGAGGAGAGCCTGCGCCTGGCGGTGCGGGTCAAGGACTGCAACCTGGCGGTGCTGGTGCAGGGCGAGACCGGCGCGGGCAAGGAAGTGTTCGCGCGCCAGTTGCATGAGCGCAGCGCGCGGGCGGGCAAACCGTTCGTGGCCTTGAACTGTGCGGCGATCCCCGAGAGCCTGATCGAGAGCGAACTGTTCGGCTACGTCGCCGGGGCGTTCACCGGGGCTTCGAGCAAAGGCATGCGTGGGCTGTTGCAGCAGGCCGATGGCGGTACGCTGTTTCTCGACGAGATCGGCGACATGCCGCTGGCCTTGCAGACACGCCTGCTGCGGGTGCTGGCCGAGGGCGAGGTGGCGCCGCTGGGGCGCGGCGCGGCGTGAGCGTGTGGATATCCAGGTGATCTGTGCCACGCACCGCGACCTGGTGGCGCAGGTGGCCGAGGGGCGTTTTCGCGAGGACCTGTATTTTCGTCTGGCCAATGCGCGTTTCGAGCTGCCGCCGCTGCGCGAGCGCAGCGATCGGCTGGCGCTGATCAATCGGTTGCTGGCCGAGGAGGCGGCCGGTTGCGGCGTGCAGGTGGGGTTGAGTGCGGCGGCGCTGGAGTGCCTGCTGGCCTACCGCTGGCCGGGTAACCTGCGGCAGTTGCGCCAGGTGCTGCGCTATGCCTGTGCGGTGTGCAGCGGCGCGGCGGTGCAGGTGCAGGACTTGCCGGCGGATGTGCGCGGGGCGCAGGTGCAGGGCGAGGTGCAGGGGCGTGTGAGCCTGCAGCGCCAGGTGTTGCTGGACGCGCTGATGCGCCATCGCTGGAAGCCCGGGGAGGCGGCCAAGCGCTGGGGATTTCGCGGGCCACGCTGTACCGGCGGGTGCATGAGCACGGTATCGAGATGCCGCGCATGGGCAGTAGATAGGCGGTGGCGCTTTCGCTGGCAAGCCAGCTCCCACAGGTAGTGCGCCGTCCTCAGGGGCTGCATTGTTCATGTGGGGG